>PKTR01000002.1:0-306500 GCA_002869065.1 Hyphomicrobiales bacterium | reverse complement strand
AGCATGTTCTGCGCGTCCTTGGAGAAGTCGAGCGGATAGTCGCCGAGATCGAAGAACTGGATGTCGTGGGCATCGAGCGCCTTGGCCGCGTTTTCCGCCTCGATGCGCCGCGCGGTCTTGACCTGGTCGAGGGTCATGCCCTCCTGCTTCCACAGCTTCGCGGACTCGCCGCGCTCACCATAGGACAGGCAGACGATGGTGACGTCGTAGCCCTTTTCCTGATGCAGCGCGATCGCGCCGCCCGCCCGCCAGACGAAATCGGCCGCATGTGCGCTGACTACCAGCGCCGTCTTCTTGTCGCTCATTGGATGCCTCTCCTTCGACCAGCAAGGTCCATTTTCGAGGCTACTATCCGCGATGGCGCCGGCATTGCCCATTCCAAAGACGCTTTCACGATATAAGAAATTGCTATAATGATTTCCGTGAGGCTGGAAAAAGGAACGATGCGTGGAGAAGATCCCGAACCTGCGCCACCTGCGCGCCTTTCGCGAAGTGGTGCGCCAGAACAGCGTCAGCCTCGCCTCGCAGCAGGTCTACCTCTCCCAGCCGGCGATCACCCAGGCGATTGCCAAGCTGGAGGAAATGCTCGGCGTCTCGCTGTTCGAGCGGCGCAATGACGGCATGTACGCGACCGAGCCGGGGCTGCTGTTCCACGAGCGCGTCGACCGCGCGCTGGCGCATATCCAGACCGGCGCGCGCGAGGCGCTTCGCAGCGGCTCGAAAAAGGGCGGCGGCCGGGGTTTTGCCAATTTCGATCAGCTTCTGACGGCGGCCCAACTGCGCGCGCTGACCGCTATTTCCGGCGCCGGCAATTTCAGCCTCGCCGCCCGAACGGCCGGCATTTCCCAGCCCGCGCTGCACCGCGCCGCGCGCGATCTGGAACGGCTCGCCGGCGTCGCGTTGTTCGTCAAGACCGGGCACGGCATCGAGCTGACCCGCGCCGCGCAGACCCTTGCCCAGCATGCGAAACTCGCCTTTGCCGAGCTCGAGCAGGGTTTCGAGGAAGTCGCCGGCTGGCTTGGCCTCGATACCGCGGTGATCGCCGTTGGCACCATGCCGCTGCCGCGCTCGTTTCTGTTGCCGAGCGCCGTGAACTCCCTGATGCGCACCAACCCGGATGTCCGCGTCAGCATCGTCGATGGTCCCTATGACGACCTGCTGCACGCCCTGCGCCACGGAGAAATCGATCTGCTTGTCGGCGCGTTGCGCGATCCCGTGCCGATCGAGGATGTGGTGCAGGAGCCGCTGTTTCAGGACCCGCTCACCGTGGTTGTCCGCGCCGGGCATCCGCTTGCCCGCCAGCGGGTTGTCCGCGTCAGCGATCTGATCGACTATCCCTGGGTTCTGCCGCGCCGTGGCGCCCCGACCCGCGAGCTGTTCGAAGAGGCATTCGGTGGCGTCAAGCACCTCAATCGCAATGGCCTGATCGAGGCGAGCTCGCTCATTCTGATCCGTGAATTGCTGTGCGGCAGCAATCGCCTGACCTTCATCTCCGGCCATCAGGTGCGGCACGAGCAAAGCCTCGGCCTGTTGTCGGTGCTGAATGTCGACATGCCGCTGGTCGAACGCCCGATTGGCGTCACCGTGCGCCGCGACTGGCGTCCCACCGCGACCCAGGAGCGATTCCTCACCCTGTTGCGCAAGGCCGGCCAGTCACTCGACCACACGCGCATCGATCAGCCGGCGTTCCTATTCGAAAATTGAATAGGGGTTGAAGGCAATCAATTTCCGTTCGCTGAAATCGAATGCTATCTCCACCCTCAGTCAAGACCGCAACGGACCCTTGGATACTCCCATGACCAGCACATCGTCGACCGCCGCTGTCCCGGCCAAACTCGCCTTCATCGGTTTCGGTGAGGCCGCGCAGGCTTTCGTCGAGGGCTGGGCCGACAATCGCCCGCGGGCGCTCTCCGCCTATGACATCAAGACCGATGCGACCGATGCCGTGATACGCGACGCGAAGCGCGCCGACTACGCGAAGTGGAACGTCGACGGTGGCGCCACGGTCGCCGAGGCGCTTTCCGATGCCGACGTCATCGTCTCGGTGGTGACCGCCGATCAGGCCCTTGTCGCGGCGAAGAGCGCCTGCGGCCACATCGCGCCGGGCGCGCTCTATCTCGACTGCAATTCCTGCGCCCCGGACACCAAGCGCGCGGCCGCCGAAGCGGTCGAGGCCGCCGGTGGTCGCTATGTCGACGTCGCGGTGATGGCGCCGGTGCATCCGACCCTGCACAAGACGCCGCTGCTGATCGGTGGCCCGCACGCTGCCGACCTGATGCCGGTGATCGGGGCGCTCGACATGAAGGCGAAGCTCGTCGACGGCCCGGTCGGCGCGGCGTCCTCGATCAAGATGATCCGCTCGATCATGATCAAGGGGCTTGAGGCGCTCACCGTCGAATGCGTGCTGTCGGCGAGAAAGGCCGGCGTCGACGAAGCCGTGCTCGCCTCGCTCGACGTGACCTTCCCCGGCTTCGACTGGAAGAAGCGCGCCGCCTACATGCTCGAGCGGGTGATGACCCATGGCGTTCGCCGCGCAGCCGAAATGCGCGAAGTGGCGCTGACCGTCGATGGACTCGGCCTTGAAGGCCGCATGGCGCGCTCGACCGTCGAGTGGCAGCAGATCGTCGGCGATCTGAAGCTCGATGCGGCCGAGGCGGGCCCGGACTACGGCGCCCGCGCCGACGCGGTCCTCGACTGTCTGACAGGAATACCGACCAGCGAGGAGGAAACGATGGCCGGATCACAGGATTACCACGACATACCGGGCACCTATGTGTTCGATGCCAACCAGTCGCGGCGGGGATATCACCTCAACATGTTCTGCATGTCGCTGCGCCAGGCGGCGAACCGCGAGGCGTTCAAGGCCGATGAGCGGGCCTATCTCGAGCGCTTCCCGATGACCGAGGAGCAGCGCCAGTCCGTGCTCGAGCGCGACTGGAACGGCATGCTGAGCCTTGGCGGCAACATCTATTACACCTCGAAGCTCGCCGCGACCGACGGCATCACCTTCCAGGATCTGGCGGCGCTGATGACCGGCGTCAGCCGCGACGAATACCGCGCGATGATGATGGCCGGCGGCCGCTCCATCGAAGGCAACCGCAGCAAGTCGGAGTGGTCGAACAATGGCTAAAATCGTTGCAGGCGCTGCCATGTCCCACGTCCCCGCGATCGGTGTCGCGATCGACACAGGCATCACCGGCGATCCCTACTGGACGCCGCTTTTCGCCGGCTTCGAGAAGTCGAGGGAGTGGATCAAGGAGGTCGACCCCGACGTCGTCATCGTCGTCTACAACGACCATGCGACGGCGTTCTCGCTCGAGATCATCCCGACCTTCGCGCTCGGCTGTGCAGCCGAATACCAGCCCGCCGACGAGGGCTGGGGCCCGCGCCCGGTGCCGGTCGTGAAGGGCCACCCGGAACTCGCCTGGCACATGGCGCAGGAGATCATCCTCGACGAATTCGACCTCACCATCGTCAACGACATGGAAGTCGATCACGGCCTGACCGTGCCGCTGTCGCTGATGTTCGGTCAGCCCGAGGAATGGCCGTGCCCGGTGATCCCGGTCGCCGTCAACGTGGTGCAGTATCCGCCTCCGACCGGCAATCGCTGCTTCAATCTCGGCAAGGCGATCCGCAAGGCGGTCGAGTCCTTCGACAAGGACCTGAAGGTGGTGATCTTCGGCACCGGCGGCATGTCGCATCAGCTGCAGGCCGAACGCGCCGGGCTGATCAACCCGGAATTCGACAACAAGTTCCTCGACGACCTGACCGGCGATCCGGCCGCCGCCGTCGCGCTGCCCCATGTGGACTATCTGCGCGAGGCGGGCTCGGAAGGCATCGAACTCGTTATGTGGCTCGTCATGCGCGGCGCCCTCGACGACGAGGTCGAGTGCGTCCATCGCCATTACCATGTGCCGGCGTCGAACACCGCCGTCGGGCACCTGATCCTTGAAAACAAATCCTGAGACAGACCGTATTACGGAGAAGACTGATGAAGATCTGCGTTGCCGGCGCCGCCGGTGCCTTCGGAACCAAGCATATGGACGCGCTGGCCGCGATTGACGGCGTCGAGGTCACCTCGGTCGTCGGCGGCAATGCGGCCGACATCGAGGCCTTCGCCAACAACCGCAATGTCGGCCACTGGACCACCGATCTGAACGAGAGTCTTGCCCGCGACGACGTCGACGCGGTCATCCTCGCCACCCCGACCCAGATGCACGCCGATCAGTCGATCGCCTGCATGAAGGCCGGCAAGCATGTTCTGGTCGAGATCCCGATGGCCGACACGCTGGCCGATTCCCAGGCCGTCGTCGCCACCCAGAAGGAAACCGGCCTCATCGCCATGGCCGGCCACGTCCGCCGCTTCAACCCGAGCCACCAGTGGATCCACAACAAGATCAAGGCCGGCGAGCTGAAGATCCAGCAGATGGACGTTCAGACCTATTTCTTCCGCCGCACCAACATGAACGCGCTCGGCAAACCGCGCTCCTGGACCGACCATCTGCTGTGGCACCACGCCTGCCACACGGTCGACCTGTTCCAGTACCAGACCGGCGAGACCGCCTCGCGCGCCTTCGGCCTGCAGGGCCCGATGCATCCGGAGCTGAACATCGCCATGGACATGGCGATCGGCATGAAAACCCCGTCGGGCGCCATCTGCACCCTGTCGCTGTCGTTCAACAATGACGGCCCGCTCGGCACCTTCTTCCGCTACATCTGCGACAACGGCACCTATCTCGCCCGTTACGACGATCTCTATGACGGCAAGGAAAACCCGATCGACCTGACCGGCGTCGCGGTGTCCAACAACGGCATCGAGCTGATCGACCGCGAATTCGTCGCCGCCATCCAGGAAGGCCGCGAGCCGAACAGCTCCGTCGCCCAGTGCCTCCCGGCGATGGAAACCCTCGACCGGATCGAAAAGAGCTTCGACTAGTACGGTCGAACGGCTACACATAGATGCCGCGCGTGCCTGATCCGGTGCACGCGGCGAATCTTCCGGCGGCAGGCGTCATAACCCTGTCGCCGTCTGTTTTGAGAGTGACAAGAGCAATCGAGGAGAGCGGACATGCGGCAGCGTAAACTGGGAACGGCAACGGTTTCGGCAATCGGGCTTGGCTGCATGAACGTTGCGCACGCCTATGGTTCGCCGCCGCCGAAGGAAGAGGCCCAGCAGTTGCTGCGCGACGCGCTCGACCTCGGCTACACCCATCTCGACACAGCCTATCTCTATGGCTTCGGCTTGAGCGAGCAGCTGATCGGCGAGACGCTGGCCGACCGTCGCGACGAATATTTCCTCGCCAGCAAGTGCGGCATCATCAAGAACGCCGCCGGCCAACGCGAGATCAACAACGATCCCGCCAAGATCCGGGAAACCTGCGAGACGAGCCTGCAGAACCTCAAGACCGACGCCATCGATCTCTACTACCTGCACCGCTGGGACATGAAGACGCCGATCGAGGACGCCGTCGGCGCGCTCGCCGATCTCGTCAGTGAGGGCAAGATCAAGGCGATCGGCCTTTCCGAGGTCTCGGCCGCGACGCTGAAGAAGGCGCACGCGGTCCACCCGATCGCGGCGCTGCAGTCGGAATACTCGCTGTGGACGCGCAATCCGGAGATTGCTGTGCTCGACGCCTGCCGTGAACTCGGCACCGCCCTGGTGGCGTTCAGCCCGCTCGCGCGCGCCTTTCTCGGCGGCGTGCTGCGCGATGTCTCGACGCTGGCCGAGAAGGACCTGCGCCGCTCGATGCCGCGTTTCGCACCCGACACCTACGCGGCCAATCTGCGCCTGCTCGACGAGTACAAGACGATTGCCGACGAGGTCGGCTGCACGATGGCGCAGCTCGCGCTCGCCTGGACGCTGGCCAAGGGCGACGACATCCTGCCGATCCCCGGCACCGCCAATCGCGCCCATCTGGCCGAAAACGCGGCCGCCGACGCGATCGACCTCGACGCGGCAACCGTCGCCCGCCTCGACGCGCTGATCAATGAAAAGACCGTGATCGGTCCGCGCTACAACGCCAAGACCCAGACCGAGATCGACACCGAGGAATTCGCGGCGTAATCCTTTGCGTCCGACGGGTATTATCTCAACCCATCCAGATTGGAGATCAGTGCCGCCTTCGCGCGCTTGATCTCCTCGGCGAGCTTGTGCGCCTTGTCGGCGTCCTCACCGAAATAGCTTTTTGTCGTATCCCGATAGCGCTGGGTGACGTCGTTGACCGCGTCGATCAGCGCTTGTTCGACGATCCTCGATACCGTGATCCGTTCCGCATCGCTGAGCTGGGTCGAAATGGCGGCGTTGATTCGCCGCACGGCATCGTCCGCCAGTGATTTGAGCGTCATGGAAAATCCCCTGTTCCGGTTTCGAACGTTCCCGGCGCAGTGTAGGGCGGATTGCTGCTGACCGATAGGGGAGGGGGAGAATGCCCACTCGATTGTCGGCAGACCACTCGCCGATAAATCTATGCGTGCATGAAAAGCGCCGACTCGCCTAATATGGCGAAATGAAACTCAATGATCCTTTTTTCATTGGTGTGATCGCGATTGCCTTCGCCGCGCTTGGGTTTTTCCTCGGCTCGATTTCAGGTGACATGGCGCCGTTCTGTGCCGAGGGAGAACACGGCTGGAGTTGCCTGAGGGGATGGCTCGGGGCGCCTGCAGGACTGCTTGCGCTTGTTGCCGCTTGGGTGGCGGCGAGGCCTGTTTGGAAAACTATCCAATTGGCAATTATCAAAGAAAAATACTCGCAAATCGACACCTTCGTTAAATTGGAATTCGTTCTGAGGAAAATTGAGAAAGAGGCAGAGAATTTTTCGATTGAGGCGATCAACTTTAATGAAATCCTCTCGGATGAGGGTAGGCATCAGAGCGCCTCAGCACGCAAAATGTTTGACTTGGATATTGCGAAAAGTGAGGATATTTTTATTGAACTAGAAACATATGCCGCATATCTCTTTCCAGGAGAGAGTATTTTTTCGAGCATTACAGAAATAACTAGTAATGAAATAGAGTATGTAAGATTAGAGGCTTTTTACCGTCCAGAATATTATGAATTGAGGACGCCTGAGTTCGATAATAAAATACAAAATTTTGATATCATTAGAGGTAAAATATTTGAAAAAGTATATGCTATAATGGATTTAAAAAGAAAAGAACTGAAAAAGGCGCAGAATAAATTGTCAGAGAAAGCATAAATGCTATTTAATCACTCATCTGCTTTCACCATTTGCGGCTCTTATCGCTTCTTGTCGCTGGTGTTCTTGGCGTTCCAGCTGCCGTCCTGCCACATCGCGGCAAGCCCTTCGCGGTAGCTCGGATAGACCGGCACCCAGCCGAGTTCGCTTTTCGCCTTCTCATTGCTGACGATCTTGGTCTCGCCGTAGAAGGTGCGCGCCATCGGCGTCAGTTCGGCTTCATCGAACGGCTCTTCCGGCGGCGGCGCGATGCCCATCAATTCCGCGCCATAGACCAGCACGTCCTGCGGCGGCGCGGCTTCGTCGTCGGCGCCGTTATAGATGCCGCCAAGCAGCCGGCTCGACGCGCCGTCGACCATCGCCGCGATGTCGGCGAGATGGATGCGGTTGAACACCTGGCCCGGCTTCACCAGCCGCCGGGCAGTGCCCTTTTCAAGCCGCGTCATGACGTTGTGGCCCGGCCCGTAGATGCCGGCAAGGCGCATCACCGCGACCGGCACGCCCGCTTCTTCCCCAAGCGCCATCCACTCGGCTTCGGCCGACACGCGGCGCTTGGAGCGCGCGCTCACCGGCCGGCATTCGGCGGTCTCGTCGATCAGAGCGCCTTCGTGGTCGCCATAGACGCCGATGGTCGAGAGGTAGCAGACCCATTTCAGCGATTTGGAGGCTTTGAGCGCCGCGCCATGCTGGCGCAACACGGGGTCGCCGTCCGCATCGGGCGGGATCGAGATCAGCACATGGGTCGCCCGCGCCAGTTCCTCGTCGATGCCGGCGCCGGGTTCGCTGCCGTCGAAGATGTAGGGCGTGACGCTGTCCGCCTTGATGCGCTCGGCCTTGTCTGCGCTGCGCGTCGTGCCGCAAACGGCGGCGAAGCGGGAACCGATCCGTTCGTTCACCGCGCGCGAGGAATTGCCGTAGCCGAAAATGAACAGCCGGTCGTCGGTCATGGCGTCAGGGTCTCCCACTTCTTCTTCTTATTCATCGGCCAAACCAGCAAGGCCGGCGGCCCATTCGTCTTTCGCGTCCGGGTCGGTCTCGCGATCCGCGCGCGCGTCGGCAAGGTGGCGGAACTGCGTTTCGTCCGCAAGACGTGACACCGCCCAAATCGCCGCACCGCGCACCAGCGCATTGTCGTCATCGAGATGGGGCAGGGCGGCGGCAAGGCAAGTCGCCGCCTCGGCCGATCCGGCCGCGTTGCCGAGCGCGATCAGCACGTTGCGCAGGAAGCGGTCGCGGCCGATGCGCTTCACCGGCGAGCCGGAGAAATGGGCGCGGAAGGCCGCGTCATCGAGCGCGGCGAGGTCGACAAGCGCCGGGCGCTTGAGATCGTCACGGGCGATGAGCTTCGCCTCGCGTGCGGCCTGCGCGAACTTGTTCCACGGACAGGCGGCGAGACAGTCGTCGCAGCCATAGATACGGTTGCCGATCAGCGGGCGCAGATCGCGCGGGATCGGGCCTTTCAGCTCGATGGTGAGATAGGATATGCAGCGCCGCGCATCGAGTCGGTAGGGCGCGGGGAAGGCAGCGGTCGGGCAGGCATCGAGGCAGGCGCGGCACTGGCCACAGTGATCGGTCTCCGCCTCGTCCGCCGGCAGCTCGACGTCGAGGAAGATCTCCGACAGGAACAGCCACGAGCCGAACTCGCGCGACACCAGATTGGTGTGCTTGCCCTGCCAGCCCATGCCGGCCGCTGCGGCGAGAGGCTTTTCCATTACCGGCGCGGTGTCGACGAACACTTTCAGATCGCAGGAAAGCTCGCTGACCAGCCAGCCGGCGATCTGCTTTAGCCGCCCCTTGATGATGTCGTGGTAGTCGCGGTGGCGGGCATAGACCGAGATCGCGCCGAGCGACGGTTCGTCGAGCAATGCGCGCGGGTCTTCCTCGGGCCCGTAATTCATCGCCAGCACGATCACCGAGCGCGCTTGCGGCCACAACGCTTGTGGCGCCCGGCGGCGGTCGGCGGTGGTCGCCATCCATTCCATGCTGCCGTGATGGCCGGCGGCGACGAAGGCGTCGAGCGCGTCGCCGGCTTTCGGGATCGCCTCGGCGCTGGTCACACGACACAGATCGAAGCCGTAGGCGCGCGCCTTTTCCCGCAGGCGCTCTTTCAGCGCGGCAAGGTCTTTCGCGGGCGTGGCAGGGGTCGGGCTCATCGCCGCAGATGTACGGGGATAGGACCTAGAAATCCAGATGGAGCTTTTTTGCTCACGGCCGAGCGTACTGCGTGTGCTCAACCCTCTCACCGTCACCCCAGCCACTTCTCACTGTCGTCATCCTCCGGCTTGACCGGAGGATCGGGTAGCAACAAGCGCGATACTGGCGAACTGAGGGAGGGGATTGGAAAGGCGGTATGTACTCAAGAACGTCATCCGTTTGGAGAGCGATCCTCCGGTCAAGCCGGAGGATGACGTAAGGGAAAAGGGAAACGCCTGAGCACCGCACACCCCCCACGCACTCTCCGTCACCCCGCGCTTGACGCGGGGTCCCTTGACCATCTCGGCACGGTAGGCCGGTTCTGTTCGTGGCAACCGCCACGCCCACTCTCAACAGCTTTTAAATGGGGCGTTTGCCATTGGATGCCGGTATCCACGTCCGGCATGACGTCGGAGAGGAAAGGGAAAGTCGGCGCGCCGTCTAAACCGATCTAAAAATCCAGATCGATGTAGGTGCGCGAGGGCGGCATGCCGCGCACGGTCTCGGTCAGAAGCGGGCGGAAGCTCGGCCGCGACTTGATGCGCGCGTACCATGCCTTGGCATGGGCATCCTCGTCCCACGGCACCTCGCCGAGATAGTCGGCGCAGGAGAGCGAGGCGGCAGCGGCAAGGTCGGCGAAGGTCAGCCGGTCGCCGGCCAGCCAGTTCCGTTGCTGCGCCAGATAGCCGATATAGCGCAGATGCGGGCGGATATTGGCGCGCGCGGCACGCAGCACCGAGGATTCCGGCGCCCCGCCGCCGAGCGCTGCCGGCATCTCCTGTTTGACGATCTTCTCGAACACCAGCGGCTCGGTGACTTCGCTTTCCATCTTGTCGAGGAACCACGACACCAGCCGGCGCATTTCGGCGCGCTTTTCCGGATGATCCGGCATCAGCCGCTTTTCGCCGACGGCGTAGCCGCGTGTCTCGTCGAGATACTCCATAAGAACCATGCCGCCAACGAGCGCCGGCCCGTGGTTTTCGACCGCGACGGGCACCGTGCCGGCCGGGTTGAGGTGGAGGAACTCGCTGCGCCGCTCCCAGGTCTTCTCGACCGTGAACTCGGCATTGATGTTGTACTCGGCCAGCGCGAGGCGGACGAAGCGCGAAGTGGAGGAAAACGGATGATGATAGAGCGTGAACATTTCAGACTGTCATCACATCGCGGCGCTGAAGCCGAAAACCCGATTTGCCCGCCGCCGATCAGCAGTTGTGGCCGCGGCAGGTGTTTCTAATAGACCGGCTCATGCCGCTTCTCAACGGCTTTGGGCGCGGACCTAGCCCTGCACGCCCGGCAGCCAGCCATACATGAAGGCGAACAGGACGGCCGCAAGCGCCAGCCGGTAGAGCACGAACGGCACGAAGCTGATGCGCTTCACGAGCGCCATCAGGAAGGCGATGGCCGCCATCGCCGAAAGAAACGTCAGCCCGGCCGCATAGACGGCGTCGAGCGGAATGCTCTCGCCCTTCTCGACCACTTCGAGCGCCGTCAGGGCGCCTGCCGCCGTGATCGCCGGCACGCCGAGCAGGAACGAGAACCGCGCCGCCTCGTCGCGTCGGAACCCGAGCGCGCGCGCGGCCGTCATCGTGATGCCGGAGCGGCTGGTGCCGGGGATAAGCGCGAGCGCCTGTGCGAAACCGATGATCATCGCAGGGCCGAGCTTCATCTCCGCCATGGTCTTGATGCGCGGGCCGAAGCGGTCGGCGAAATACATCAGGATCGCGAAAATCACCGCGTTCCAGGCGACGATCTCGACGCCGCGGATCTGGTCGAGCAGGCCGCTCAGCTTGAGCGCGAGACCGAAGCCGAGTGCGGGGAAGGTCGCCAGCAGAATATAGAGCGCCATCTTCGCCGCCGGCGTCCAGCGGCCGAGGATCATGTCGCGGGTGCCGCCGATCAGCGCGAAGACGTCGCGCCAGAAATAGACGAGGATCGCGAGCAGCGAGCCGATATGGACCATCACATCGGTGACGATGCCCTGATCCGGCCAGCCGGTGAAGGCGGGGATCAGGATCAGATGCCCGGAAGAGGAGATCGGCAGGAATTCGGTAAGCCCCTGCACGATGGCCAGCACAACGATCTGCTCGATGGACATTCGGTTTCCTTGTCCCGATTCGGATGCGGCCATATGGCCACGAAGAAAGGCCCCGCATACCGGTCATTCCACCGGACGCTTAACGGATCGTTAATTCGGCAAAACAAACGCCCGCGCGGGTGGGCGCGAGCGCTCGATCTTGAAGTCACGCTACTGGCCTGCGGCGTTCATTGCCGGCAATTGCGGCAAATACCGGGCGGCGCCCGTCAGGCGCCCATCACGCCACTGTCTGGCCGCGGGTGAACTGGCCCTGCGGACGGAACCGCTGCAGATAGGTCGGCAGAACGGCCGCCATGGTCGTGCCGGCGATACCGAGCCCGTCCAGCGTGCGCCTGTCGGCAATCGCCGCCTCGGAAACCACGTTGTCGCGGCCCAGCATGTCGACCTGATCGACGGTCAGCGGCGCCTTCGGCAGAAGCTGCAGGAAACGTGCCTGGAAACGGGCGAGGCCGAGCGGCAGATCGACGATCAGCCGCTTGCGATCGATGACTTCCAGCATCTGCTCGATGCAGGAACGGAAGCTGCGCACTTCCGGCCCGCCGAGTTCGTAGATCGCGCCGGCGTCCGTCTTGCCCTCAACCGCAAGCGCGGCCGCTTCGGCGACGTCGCCGACGAAGACCGGCTGGAACTTCGTCTCGCCGCCAACCAGCGGCAGAACCGGCGACATCTGCGCCATGGCGCCGAACCGGTTGAAGAAGTCGTCCTCGGGACCGAAGATGATCGACGGGCGCAGGATCACGGCTTCCGGGAAGGCGGCGAACACGCTCTCTTCGCCCTTCGCCTTCGAGCGGCCGTAGAGCGCCGGCGACTCGGCATCCGCGCCGATCGCCGAGATCTGCACCAGCGTTTTGACGCCGGCGGCCTTGGCGGCTTCGGCAACGTCGCGCGCGCCCTGCGCGTGCACCGACATGAAGCGCTGCTTGCCGCCCTCGGCGAGAATGCCGACCGCGTTGATCACCGCGTCCGACCCGGCAAGCGCCCGCTCGATCGAGGCCCGGTCGCGCAGATTGGCCTGCACCGGCATGATCTGACCGACCGCGCCGAGCGGCTGCAGATGCTGCGCAAGGTCGGGACGGCGGACCGCGGCGCGAATGCGCCAGCCGCGCCGCGCCAGCGCGCGCACGATGTGCCGCCCGACGAAACCCGAACCGCCGAAAATGGTGACCAGCTTGCCGTCTTGAGGATGCGCCATGACGAAGAGCTCCGTGGGATAGGGAGGACGCGGCCGCAGACGCCCGAACCCGCGGGGACGAACGACCGCCGTTGAGCGTTCTTAACCCCTCGCCGCGTGCCTGTACAGGTCATCGGGCGCGGTGGAGAAAAGAATGCGGCAGGAACACCGATTGAGTGATTGACAAGCCGCTTTTGCAGCCGTAAACGTCTCGGCCATTGCCCAGGTGGCGGAATTGGTAGACGCGCTAGCTTCAGGTGCTAGTGCTCGAAAGGGCGTGGAGGTTCGAGTCCTCTCCTGGGCACCATATTCCGGTTTCAGACAATCTACCAAGGTCCGAAACATCCGAAGAAGGTCCGGTTTTCCGGGCCTTTTTTCGTTTTGGCGGCCGGCTGATGTCCGGTGAGCCAGGGCGCGCCGATGTCGTCCGGGGCATCGTTGCAGAGCGGCGGCGTCGGTGCCGCGTCAGCCCGTTTCTTTCGTCGGCTCATATATGAGACGAACCGCGGCCCTCGTGCGCGGACGCTTCGGCAAGAGAGTAAGCCCCATCCCTCCGCGCGCCTGCGATACGTGTCGCGCCTCTCGCCGGCATGGCCTCGCAAAGGTCAGCGAAGATGCCTCTTAGACGAATAGACTACGACTAACAGCGTACGACCAAAAAGATGCTGCCGCCCTATGGCTGGCCGCCACATGCAATGCCGCCGGGGTCGCGCGGCTGCACGGGGGGGCGAAAACCGCAGCTCCGGCACCTTGCGGGGCGCAGCAAGCAGCATCCCGCAACGGCCTGGGCCTTCGCGATAACCGAATGCTCTTGCAGCCCTTTTTCCGCCACAAACGGAATCCGCCGTGGCTCCGGGGACAGCCGGAGCCGGACGTCTCCATGTGCCGTCGAGGGTCGGTTCGGCAGCCGTCGCGGAGCGCGTTTGCCGCCGTTCGGTTCAATTGGCGCGGAAGTCTTGAGAACAGTAGAATTCAAGCATATCCAAATTTTTGTTTGGCAGAGTCCGCGGGCAGGCGTCAGTGTTTGCCACATTCGAATGTATGAAACTGTGAATCTTGTTCGAAAATAGGTATGATCAATTTGTCGGCAGGGCCCGTGCGTTTGTTTGCGGGCGCCGCAAGGTGTGCAGCACAAATAAAGTCATGCAAAATCATCGTATATTAGCGGCTCGGAATAATATAGTTGACGTGGGGTAGAGCGCCGCGAAACCACCCCGGTTTTCGTTTGAACTCACCAAAAAAGTTTGTTACATGCAAACTCGGTAATGTATCTGGTGAAGAAAAAAAATGGACCTGTTGTACAGGTAAAGGGGGAGAGGCGTTTATGCTTGGAGTTCGTATCTTACGGGGCTGATTTTGTAGGGGTTTCCGCCCCACGCTATTCCTGTGAAGAAGCGAAACAAGCCTTTCGGCAATCCTTTTCCAAACCTTTGCTCCGCGGCAAATCGACTTGTTTCCGTCAAGGACGGTTCTGCTATGCATTCGATAACGCGTTTTAGGCGCGACCACGGCGGCAATCGGCAGCGTAATTAGACAGGAGATCAAGTTTGATGTTCACGATCAATCCCTTCTCCGAGCTTTCGGAGCTCATCCCGTCCACCATCCAGCAGATCTATGTGATCGCCATGGCGATCCTGGTCGTGGGTGGTACGGCGCTCGACGTCATGCACAAGGCGAGCGGTAAGTATTTCTCCGAGAACTGGAAGAAGTCGAAGAAGAACGCCGTCCGCAACGTCGGTTCGGGCGAAATGGTGGCCATGGCGGTCAAGACCGGCCTCGGCGAGGTTATGACCTCCTCCGAATTCGCCAATGTGCGTCGCCGGATTTCTCACCTCTTCACCATGTACGGGTTCATCCTCTTCATCGTGACCACCGTGATCATGGTATTCGTGTACGGTGGTGCGGACGCTTCGACCCCGGCCATCTGGCCGCTGCTGTGGCATCTCGGCGCCCTGTCGCTGTGCTTCGGCGGCTACTGGTTCTGGTTCGCCATCCGCGTCGACGTGTCGGCCGAGGGCAAGCCGTGGTACAAGCTGTGCCGCGCCGACATCTTCATCCTGTCGCTGCTGGCGACCGCGACCTTCGGTCTGATCTGGTCGTTCATGCAGTCGGTTGACGCCGGTGTCTGGGAGATCCTGTTCCTCGCCCTGTTCATCGTCGCCAGCACGGTGCTGTTCGGAACGGTCCTGTGGTCGAAGTTCGCGCATATGTTCTTCAAGCCGGCTGCCGCCTTCCAGAAGCGCGTCACCAAGGCCGACGGTTCCGCCGAGAACCTGCCGGTCCTGACCCGCGACGATCCGGAGCAGCGTGCCCGTCATTCCATGTCGCTCCTGGTGGATGCGCCGATGGATATGGGCCTTGGAATCAAGCGCGAAGCACCGCGTCACTACTAGTCACAACCGATAAGATTCTTGCGAACTGAGAAGGAGCCGAAGTATGCCAACTTTCGTCTATATGACGAGATGTGACGGCTGCGGACACTGCGTCGACATCTGTCCCTCGGACATCATGCACATCGACAAGACCTATCGGCGTGCATACAACATCGAGCCCAACATGTGCTGGGAGTGCTTCTCCTGCGTGAAGGCCTGCCCGCACCACGCCATCGACGTGCGCGGCTATGCCGACTTCGCGCCGCTCGGGCACAGCGTCCGCGTCGTCCGCGACGAGGAAAAGGGCACGATCGCCTGGCGGATCAAGTTCCGCAACGGCACGGAGAAGAACTTCCTCTCCCCGATCACGACCAAGCCGTGGGGCAAGGCTATCCCGCAGCTCAAGGACGTGCCGGCGCCGTCGAAGGAAATGCGTGACAGCCAGCTGCTGTACAACGAACCGAAGTATATCCGCCTGGATGAGGGTGGCTTGCACACCCTCGAATCCAATGGGCTGACGATGAAAGCGGGCGTGTATTACTGATGACTTACAAAACAATCATCGAAGACGACATCGACATCCTGGTCGTCGGCGCGGGCCTCGGTGGCACCGGCGCGGCCTGGGAAGCCAGGTTCTGGGGTCAGGACAAGAAAATCGTCATTGCCGAAAAGGCCAACATGGACCGCTCCGGTGCGGTCGCGCAGGGCCTTTACGCCATCAACTGCTACATGGGCACCCGCTGGGGCGAGAACAACCCGGAAGACCATGTGCGCTACGCCCGCATCGACCTGATGGGCATGGTTCGTGAAGACCTGGCGTTCGATATGGCGCGCCACGTCGACTCGACCGTCCACCAGTTCGAGGAGTGGGGCCTGCCGATCATGCGCAACCCGGAAACCGGCACGTATATGCGTGAAGGTCGCTGGCAGATCATGATCCACGGCGAGTCCTACAAGCCGATCGTGTCGGAAGCCGCCAAGAAGTCGGCCGACAAGGTGTTCAACCGCATCTGCGTCACCCACCTGCTGCTCGACGATGCCAAGGAAAACCGCATCGCCGGTGCCGTTGGCTTCAACGTGCGCACGGGCGACTATCACGTCTTCAAGTCCAAGACCGTGATCTGCGGCGCCGGTGGTGCCTCGAACATCTTCAAGCCGCGTTCGGTCGGTGAGGGCGCGGGCCGCGTCTGGTACGCGCCGTGGTCGTCGGGTTCCGCTTACGGTCTCATGATCGATGCCGGCGCCAAGATGACGCAGATGGAAAACCGTATCGTTCTGGCTCGCTTCAAGGACGGCTACGGCCCGGTCGGTGCGTACTTCCTGCACCTCAAGACCTACACGCAGAACGGCTACGGCGAGGAATACGAATCCAAGTGGTTCCCGGAACTGCAGAAGATGGTCGGCAAGGAATATCTGGATCCCGAAGCGTCGCACCTGACGCATCGCCCGATCCCGACCTGCCTGCGTAACCATGCCTTCATCAGCGAAGTGAATGCCGGCCGTGGCCCGATCCACATGGTCACCATGCATTCGTTCCAGGACCCGCATCTGGAAGAAGTGGGCTGGGAAAACTTCCTCGGCATGACCGTCGGCCAGGCCGTCCTGTGGGCCGCCACCGACGTCGATCCGAAGAACGAGAACCCGGAACTGACCACGTCCGAGCCCTATGTCATGGGTTCGCACGCGACCGGTTGCGGCGGCTGGGCCAGTGGTCCGGAAGACGTGTCTCCGCCGGAGTACTTCTGGGGCTACAACCGCATGATGACGATCGAAGGCCTGTTCGGGGCTGGCGACGCCGTCGGCGGCACGCCGCACGCCTTCTCGTCGGGCTCCTTCACCGAAGGTCGTCTCGCCGCCAAGGCCGCCTGCCAGTACATCGACGATGGCAAGGCGAACGGCATCAAGGTCTCCAACGAGCAGATCGAACGTCGCAAGAAAGAGATCTACCAGCCGCTCGAGCACTTCAAGGTGTACCGCAACGAGATCGTCGCGGGCAGCGTCAACCCGAACTACATCAACCCGCGTCAGGGCCTCGACCGTCTGCAGAAGCTGATGGACGAGTACTGCGGTGGTCAGAGTGTGAACTACATGACCAACGAGAAGCTCCTGAACATCGGCCTCAAGAAGATCAAGATCATGGAAGAGGATCTTGAGAAGCTGGCGGCCGAGGACATTCACGAGCTGCTGCGCGCCTGGGAACTGAAGCATCGCCTGCGCACGTCGGAATGCGTCATGCACCACACGCTGTTCCGCAAGGAAACGCGTTGGCCGGGTTACTACTACCGCGGCGACTACATGAAGCTCGACGACGAGAACTGGCACGTGCTGACGGTTTCGCGTCGCGATCCCAAGACCGGTGAGTACACCATGGAGAAGGCTCCGTGCTACCACCTGGTCGGCGACGCTGAAGAAAAGGCCGCTGCCGAATAACCCGGTGAGGGTTAGTTCAAGGACACCGGACAGGAGCTCTATCGGGCTTCTGTCCGGAGCGCGCTGACGGGAGCGGGTCTCCCATGCCGAAGGCGCCGAAATCGCCGCGACAGAGAAGCACGGAATGAACATAATCGACCACACTGACGACGAGATCACGGCCCTCGCGCATCCCTTGTGGGCTCACCTCGTCAAGTCGTCCAACGAGGGCAGCTACGGCGAATTCGTCAAGCGTTTCGCCCGCCAGCTGGCGCTCTCCGCCAACCAGGTCGAAGTTGGACATCAGTTCGCGAAAAGCGAGCTGGCGCGGAATCTGTCCGAGGATTACGACTATCTCGGCATCATCCGCCGCGGTGAACACGTGACGGTGCTCTATCGGCAACGGAGCACCAAGAAGGAGGGGGAGTGGCTTGGCAGGCTGGTCCTCGGTTACGAAGAGGGCGAAGTTCGTGTTTTCGCCGCGAGCATCTTCTGACCACTCCGATCCATCATTGTCGGCTGTGCGGATGATCGGTCCCGATCCTCATGACGCAGCGAAGCAAGAACGCAAGCAAGAGGTGAGACATGGCGAAGGTAGATCCCAAGGCCAAGGTTCCTGAAGGCAAGTCGCGCTTTCTGACGACCCGTCAGATGGAGCCGAACGAGAAGGGTTATGTCGGCTACGAGACCATCTGGGAGCCGATGCAGAAAGAAGTCCCCTACGAGACGCCGAAAAAGCCGTGACCTTGTCGCCGCGCGGCATTTCGGATCGCGCGGCCGCAATACCTGATACGGCGATACGCTGAGGGCCCCTTGATGCGGGCCCTCTTCGTGTTTAATAGGCATTCGCCTGACGCTCTTTCCCGCAAAGTTGACAGACTTTTCGGATAAGAAAACGCGTTACCCAATCGAACAAGGCATGGTGCGTGTTTCTGATTAAACACAGCATGCTTTGAATAACCGTCCGGCACGGCGACACGTTGCGCCGGTTTTGCCTTGCAGACGAAACGCCCGACAGATCGGAGTTGGAAATGGCCGAAACGATCCAGGACAGCAAGCTGGTCGAACTCACCTACACGATCACCGACAGCAAGACCGGTCATGTGCTCACCTCCGTGGAGTTCCCGCTCGGCTACGTGCACGGCCACAACGAGATCCTCGCGCCCGCAGTTCATGCGCAGCTGACCGGTCGCTCCGCCGGTGAGGTCATCGAGGTGCCGATCGACTGCAACGAGATCTATGGCCCGCGTGACGAGTCGCTGGTGTTCACCGATCTCCTCGAGAACGTGCCCGAGGAATACCGTGAAGTCGGCACCAGTATCCTGATGGAGAACGATCGCGGCGAAACCCGCAGTTTCCTCGTCACCCGCATTGACGAGACGACGCTCACCGTCGATGGCAACAATCCGCTGTGCGGCCGCGAGGTGATCTTCGCGCTCACCATCCTCACCGTCCGCGACGCGACCGAGGAAGAGATCGAGGCCGGCGGCCCGATCCGCAAGGAACCGGATCTCGGCGGCACCCGCACCATTCCGGTCTGACCGGCACTGTCCCGGCAAGGGCGGGTTTCATGGAACTGACTCTGGAATCGGCGTTTTCGCTCGGCGGCCTCGTTGGCCATCTGACCTATATTCTTCTCGTCGTTTCGATGCTGATGCGGCGGATGGTGTTGCTGCGCCTGTTCGTCATTCTTTCTGCGCTCTTCGCCATCACCTACGACGCGGTCTGGCTGAATGATCCCGTCGGCGTCTTCTGGGACACGCTGCTCGTCGTCGTCAATGTCGTCCAGCTTCTCATCACCTGGCACAAGAACCGCTCGGCACGCTTTTCCGACGAGGAGGGCGCCTTCATGGCTACCCGTTTCCCGGATCTGCGCCCTGCCGACCGGCGCCGCCTGCTCGATGCCGGCGTCTGGCTGCATGCCGACGAGGGAACCGTGCTGACCCGCGAGGGAGCCCCGGTTGAGCACCTTGCCTATCTCGCCGACGGACGCGCCACGGTGCTGGCCGGCGAGGTGCCGGTTGCGACCTGCGAGCCCGGCAGCCTGATTGGCGAAATCACCGTGCTGGAAGGGACGCCGGCAAACGCGACTGTCATCGTCTCGAAGCCGGCGCGTTTCTGGATGATCGAGGCGCAGCATCTACGCGATATGGTCGCCAACCGTCCCGAGATTGGCCGTGTCATCGAGAACAGCATCGCGCGGGCGATCGGCGACAAGCTGGTGCGTTCCAATGCCTCGCTGAAGGAAAACGGCTCGCGGGCCTAGACGGGTGCGCTATGCGAGGCGCCCGCACGGGCTGAGATTTCGCATTCGCGGTCGCCGGCGCGGAAACGCACCGAATGGGCCATGAACCATTGCTCGGGGTGCGCGCGCACCAGCGGTTCGAAATAGTCGGAGAACCAGCGGATCGTCCGCTCGATTCGCTCGCTTCGGCTGGCGCCGTCGAGCGGCTCGATCGCCGTTCCGAACGTTACCCGGAACCGGCCGTCGTTCTCCCGCAGATTGTGGACGGGAACCAGCAGGCCATCCACGGAAAGCGCCAGTTTCACGGCTTTTACCGCGTTGGAACGGGTCGGCACCGGACGCCCGAACAGCGGCAGATGGATCTGGTTGTCGGCCACGTCGTCGATAAAGATGAGCGCATTCTCGCCGTCATGAATGTGGCGCATCAGATAGACCGCTGACGCCTGGCCGGGCGGCAGACAGACGCCATCATAACGGCGGCGAACGATGTCGAGCACCTTGTTCTCGAAACGGTTCGGTTGCGGCTGGTAGATGCCGAGGCCATGAACGCCGAGCTTGCCGACCAGCAGCAGATCTCCGAGCAGTTCGAAATTGCCGAGATGGACCGAAACGAAGATCAACGGGCGGCCGCTGGCGCGCGCTGCCTCGAGATGTTCGCGCCCCTCGACCGCCACCAGGCCACGGTCGTAGAGCCGGTCGACATGGGAGTAGTCGGCATAGGTGCGGCCGACCGATTGCCACCATTCTGTGGAGATTGCGGCAAGGCGCGCCGGGTCGTGGTCGAGCTCGGGATCGATCCGCAGGAAGACGCGCTTGAAATAGGCCTCGATATCGTCGTCTTCGATCAGCTTGCGCACAACGCGGCCTCCGAACGCACCGAACTTCGACGCAGTCTTCGGCAGCACCAGCCGAAACAGGAAATGCATGGCAAGACCGATGCCGCCGAGAAGCGGATCAAGCAGCCAGTAGCGCAGGAAGGCTTTTCTGCCCCGACTGTCGCTAAACAGTGTCGTGAGCGGCGGCCCGACCGGTTTCGGAGCCCGCGGGGCGTCCGGAAATCGCTTCGTCGACATGAGCGGTGAATTCCTAGGAAGGCGTCGGCGCCGCCGCCGGTTCGGCACGGCGGTGGACCGTCATCGGCAGGGATTCACCCGGGCGCAGGGTCAACCGGCAGACGGCTTCCACCTCGGCGCTCGGCGAAAGCTTGAGGTCGACCTTCTGCGCCAGCACCGCAAGGCAGATGATGGCCTCGGTCAGTCCGAAGGTAAGGCCGGCACAGACGCGGGGACCGGTCGAGAACGGAACATAGGCGTATTTCGACGGCGCCGGGCCGGAATCTGGCAGAAAGCGTTCCGGCACGAAATTGTCCGGTTTTTTCCAGAGCTTCGGATTTCGCTGCAACAGCCAGGGGCAAACAAGCACGATGGTGCCTTTCTCGACCTTGTGGCTGCCGATCGTCTCGTCGCTCGAGGCTTCGCGCGCCAGCATGGGCACCGGCGGATAAAGCCGCAGCACTTCCTCGATGATCGCGCGGGTGTAGGGCAGGTTCTTGACGTCTTCGAGCGTCGGCACGCGCCCCGCGAGCACCTCGTCGAGCTCGGCGTGCAGCCGCTCGCGCGCCCAGTCGGCCTGCGAGAGAATGTACCAGGCCCAGGACAGCGTGTTGGCCGTGGTCTCGTAGCCGGCCATGAAGATCACGGCGGCCTCGTTGCGGATCGCCGCCCGGCTGAGCGGCTTGCCGTCTTCGTCGCGTGCCGCGATCAGCGTCGAGACGACGGAATTCTCGTTGCCCGCCTCGTGCTCCTTGGTGCGCGAGATCACATCCTCGAGCACCGCCAGCACCCGGTTCTTCGCGCGGCGGACCCGCAGACCGCGCGGCCGCGGCAGCCAGTCGGGAATCTTCAGAAGCGACATGATATCGGTTTGGTCGACATGCTTCTGGTAGTGAAAGAAGCCGTCGACGATCTCGTCGCCATGTTCCGCGTCGAGCTGCTTGCCGAACACCGAGCGACAGATGATCTCCGCCGTCAGCTTGGCCATTTCCGACATCACGTCGATTTCCGTGCCGTCTCCCGCCGCCAGCCATGCCTCGCGCCGTTCCATCGCGGCCTCGATCATTGTCGGCGCGAACTCCGACAGGCGGTTGGTATGGATGATCGGCGCGACGATCTTGCGCCGCTGGCTCCAGACATCGCCGTCGCTGATGAACAACCCGTCGCCGAGCAACGGATGCAACGCATGGCGCATCTGCGGGCTCTTGCGCTGATAGACCGAATGCTTCTGGCCGAAGGCTTCCTTGATCAGGGCGGGCGAATTGACCAGCACCATCGGGCGCCGCAGCACCTGGCCGCTCAGAAAGTCCTTGTCGTATGCGGTTCTTGGAAAGACGGCGAGGAAGTTCTTCCGGGCGACCTTGATCAGCCGCCGCAGGGGGACCCATTTCTCAGCCCGCGGCGGATAGGGAGGTACGAATTCGTTCATGGTGACTTTCTGCGAAAGACCGCGCGCGTTGCGTCGGTCAGCTTCGCTTACCTGAAACAGCACCCGCTACTGAGTCAAGCAATCGTGAACGCGCGAAGACGCGATGACGCTAGGAAGGAATCCCGCTACACTCACACGAGGGGCGCGATGGCAGAGCAGGCAGGGTGATCCAGAATGCATTTTCTGCGGGTTTTCAATACACTTGTGGCGGTGGCCTGTGGCCTTGCCGTGGTCTCGTTCTCCGGCGCCGCGCTGGCCGCCAAATGCGGCAATACCAGCGCCGGCTTCCCGGCCTGGGTCAAGGAGTTCCGCAAGGAAGCCGCCCGCAACGGCATCAAGGAGCGGACGCTTCGCCAGACGCTCGACAACGTCACCTATGCGACGAAGACCATCCGTCTCGACCGCAGCCAGCGCAGCTTCAAGCTGTCGCTGAACCAGTTCATGCAGAAGCGCGGCGCGAGCGGCATCATCGCCAAAGGCAAGCGACTGAAGGCACAGAACGCCCGCCTTTTTGCCGGTATCGAGCGGCGCTACGGCGTCCCGCCCGGAGTATTGATCGCGATCTGGGGCATGGAAACAGGCTTCGGCGCCTTTTCGGGCAACCAGGATGCCATCTCCGCGCTGGCGACGCTTTCCTATGATTGCCGCCGCTCCGCCTTCTTCACCCGCGAGCTCTACGCGGCGCTCGAGATCATCCAGCGCGGCGAGTTGAGCCGCAGCCAGATGCGCGGCGCCGGCCACGGCGAACTCGGCCAGACCCAGTTCCTGCCGGCGAATTACCTGCGCTACGGCGTTGACGGCGACGGCAACGGCCGCCGCGACCTGATCGGTTCCCGCGCAGACGCGCTCGCCTCGACGGCGAACTTCCTCAAGGCTCATGGCTGGAGGGCCGGCGGCGGCTATCAGCCCGGCCAGACCAACTTCCGCGCCATCCAGGCCTGGAACGCCGCTGGCGTCTATCAGAAGGCGATTGCCATCATCGGCGCCAAGATCGACGAGTAGCATGGTTTGCAGGTTGGGAGAGGGGGCAGCCGTCTATTCTTCGGGCGGCCGCAGCCATTTCTGCAGCACCGTGCGCGGTGCCGTTTCGTAGCCGAGATGCTCGTAACAGGAAATGACGGCGGTGTTGGTCGGGCGCACCAGAAGCATCGCCTTGACCACGCAGCGCTCCTCCAGCCAGGCCTCACCGGCCTCGATCATCTGCCGCCCGAACCCGCGTCCGCGCCAGGCATCGTCGACGGCGACGTAATAGAGCCAGCCGCGGTGGCCGTCATGACCGACCATGACCGAGGCAACGACCGTGTCGTCAAGCGTGCCCGCCAGCACATCGGAGCCCGGTTTGGCCGCCGCGAAATCGAAGTCGGCGCCGCCGTCATTGTACGGCATCATCAGTCCGCAACTCAGCCACAGCGCGACGATGGCGTCGCGCTGATCGGTCGTGGCCGGAGCGATGGTCAGAGTGGCGCTTGCGGCCGGATCGGCCGGTCTTGAGGTCGTCATGGCGGGCTTTCCGGTCTGCTGACGGATTGTTGACGAGCGAAACGCGACGAAAGCCGGCTTTGTCGCAGGCTCCCGCGAGAATCGCGGCCGGCTTTCCTCTACACTTTGCACTGATTCGGAATACAGGAGACGACGCCCATGAAACGGCTGTTCGTTGCCCTTGGCGCGATCATAGTCCTGCTGCTGGCAGCCGTTCTGGCCGTGCCGTTCTTCGTGTCCGAGCAGACGGTCAAGAAGCAGATCATTTCCCAGATCGAGGAAACCGCCGGCTGGCGCCTGCGCATCGACGGGCCGATCAGCATTTCCGCGCTGCCTTTCCTCAAGATGTCGGCGCAGGATATCGGCCTTTCGGGAGCCGCCGGCGCCGACGGCATCGAGTTCGCGAGCGCGCGCGAGGTCCGCTTCGGTCTCGGGCTGTTGCCGCTTCTATCGGGCAAGGTGCGCGTCACCGGCGTCACCCTGATCGAACCCAACATTTTCCTCGAGGTCGACAAGACCGGCCGCACCTCCTGGGCGCCTCGCGCCACGCTGCAATCCGCTGCTCCGCAGGACACCGCCGACGACGCGGCGGGTGGCTCCGCCGTTCAAAGCCTTGCCGCCAACAGCACGCTCCGCCGCCTACGCTTCGGCAAGCTGCGCATCCGCGACGGCCTTGCCGTGTGGGACGACCAGCGCAGCGGTCAGCTGGTCTCGGTCAAGAACATCAACATCACGGTGAGCATGCCCTCGCTCAATTCCGCGCTCGACGTCGAGGGCAAGGTCGTCTGGAACGATCTGACCGTGGCGTTCGAATCGAACGTCGCCGCGCCGCTGGCGCTGGCCGATGGCGGCGAAAGCGATCTCTCGCTGTCGCTGTCCGCGGCCGGCAATGAGGCGACCCTTGAAGGCACGTTGCGCCAGCAGCCGGCGCTCGCCTTTGCCGGAACCATCGAGGCATCGGCACCCGCCATCAGAAAGCTGCTGAAGCAGATGGGCCAGAAGGTCGCCGGCCTGAAGGGCTTCGAGGATGTCTCGCTTGCCGCCAGGCTTTCCTATCGGCCGCAGGGTGCGGCGGTCGACGACCTGAAACTCGGCTTCGACGACAGCACGCTGACCGGCCGCCTTGCCGTCGCGCTCGATGGACCGCGCCCGGCGCTCTCCGGCAAGCTCGCGCTCGACCGGATCGACTTCGAGCGCTATCGCGGCAAGCGCGAGGCCGCGCGCAAGGAGAAGGAAAAGACGGCGGCCGAGGGACCGCCCGACGTCGCCATCGACCTTTCGCCGCTGAAGGCCGCCGACGCGGATCTGGCGATCGAGATCGGCGCGATGACGGGCAGCGACGTCAATCTCGGCAAGGTCGCCACCGATATCAAGCTGAAGAACGGTCGCCTCGACCTGCTCGTCAACGAAGCCGCGGTGCTTGGTGGCCGGGTGGCGATGGCACTGACGGCGGATGGCAGCGGCAAGGTTCCTGCCTTTGCCGGGCGGCTGCGCTCGAGCGGCCTGTCGCTGAAGGCCATTGCCGCGCTCGCCGGTGAACAACGGCCGATCACCGGCGAGATCGGCTCGGATCTGACCTTCAAGACCGAGGGCGCCACCTCGGTTGCCGTCAGCGACGCGCTGGTGCTCGCCGGCAAGGCAAGCCTCAGGGACGGCAGCGTCGGCGGCCTCGACCTCGCCGATGCCTTCGGCGGCGACAAGAAGGCGAACAGGATCGACGGCATCACCATGGACGCGACCATTGCCGGCCTCGGTAAACCGGTCGACGTGACCGGTGCCCTGAACTGGCGGGGCGAGCGGTTCCGCATCGCTGCCGATGCTTCGCCCGCAGCCCTTGCCGCCGGCAATCCGAGCCCGGTTTCGGCGAGCGTGTCATCGAACCGGCTGTCGGTCGGCTTTGAGGGCAAGGCGTCTGCCGGCGGACGGGTCAACGGTGCTGTCAAGCTGTCGACGCCGTCGGTGCGCAAGCTGGCCGCCTGGCTCGGCAATCCGCTGCCGCCGGGCAAGGGGCTCGAGAAATTCAGCTTCTCGGGCAATCTGAAGCTGACGAAGCGCGCGGTTGCTTTTTCCAATGCGACGCTGTCGCTCGACGACACCTCGGGCAAGGGCTCGGGCAAGCTGGTGTTCGGCGACAAGCGGCCGTCGCTGACCGCGAAACTCGCCCTCGACGTTCTCACCCTCGATCCCTATCTCGGCAAATCCGGCAAGGGCTCGGGTGGCGGCGGGGCCGCGAAACGAGGCTGGAGCCGCGAGAAGATCGACTTCTCCGGCCTGCGTGCCGCCGACGCCGATCTGACCCTGTCGACCAAGGGCATCCGCTGGGATGAGATCAAGATCGGCCCCTCGAAGCTGTCGGTGAAACTGGCCGCCGGCACGCTCACCGCCAACCTCGAAAAGCTGAGCCTCTACAAGGGCACCGGCACCGGCAAGCTGACCCTCGACGGATCGGGTAAGGCCGCGGCGGTCAACGCGAAGTTCGACCTCGACAAGCTCTCGGCCTATCCGTTCCTGCGCGACGCCGCCGATTTCGAATGGCTGGAAGGCAGCGGCAATCTCTCCGTCTCCCTGACGACAGCCGGCGCCAGCCAGTACGATTTCGTCAATGCGCTCGATGGCAATGCGCGCATGGATTTCCGCGATGGCGCGGTGCGCGGCATCAACATCGCTCAGATGATGCGCGGTCTCTCCGCCGACGTGTTGCTCGGCTGGCAGGAGAACAAATCGGCGAAGACCGACTTCAGCAGCTTTGTCGTGGCCTTCGACATCAAGGACGGCATCGCCAGCGGCAAGAAGTTCCGCATGGTCGGCCCGCTCGTTCGAGTTGGCGGCGACGGTACCATCGACATGCCCAAACAGCGCCTGAAATGGAAGGTCGACCCGAAGGTCGTGCCGAGTCTCGAAGGCCAGAAGGCGGGCAAGAAGAAAAAGAACAAGAACGACGGCAAGATGGTCGGGCTCGGCGTGCCGATCATCATCGAGGGACCGTGGGCCAATCCGAAAATCTATCCCGATATCGAGGGCATCTTGAGCAATCCGCAGGCGGCTTTTTCCAAGCTGAAGAGCCTCGGCGGCGGATTGCTTGATGGCGATGCCGGCGACACTGTCGAGAAACTGCTCGACGGCAAGGGTGGCGCCGGCGCTGTCGGTGACCTGCTCGGCGGTGGCAAGAAGGGCGGCGGCCTTGGACAGCTTACCGACAGCCTCGGCCTCGGCGGCAACCAGAAGCAGAAAGCCGGCGGCAAGAACGGCAAGGGCAACAACAAGAAAAACAACAAGAAGAAAAATCAGCAGCCGTCGGGTAACAGCCTGCTCGACGGATTGCTGTCCAACTAATCCGCCAATACGTCAGCCCTCGCGAACCGGCCAGAAGTATGGAGTATGCCGATATGCGTCTGATCCCGACATCGATGTCCTTGCGTGCCCGCCTGGCGGTGCTGTGCTCGGCGATCCTGCTTGGCTGCGCGATGCCGGCCGGTGCGAATGACTCCTCGGCGACGCTCGGCGCCGGCGGGTTACGGTTCATCAGCCAGCCGGATGTGGTGATGGAGGCGGAGAGCCTGACCCTGACACCGGGGCTCGTGACCGTGCGCTATGTCTTCCGCAATGTCTCCAGGGACGACGTGAAAACCCTCGTCGCCTTTCCGCTGCCCGGCATCGGCGCGGTCGACGATTTCAACACCGTCATCCTGCCGGTGAAGGACGATCCGGTCGATTTCGTCGGCATGAAGACGCTGGTCGATGGCGAGCCGGTCAAGATGCAGGTCGAGCAGCGCGCGCGGGCGCTCGGCATCGACCGCACGGAGATGCTGGTCGATCTCGGCGTTCCGATCACGCCATATCTGGCCAGGACCCGCGCCGCAATCGGTGCCCTCGACGAGGCGAAACGGGCCGAACTCACCTCGCTCGGCCTGCTGTCGAAGGCCTTTGGCGGCACCCAGCCGGGCTGGAAGCTGTTCACGACCTTCTACTGGCTGCAGACTTTCCCGGCCGGCCAGGAAGTCATCATCGAGCACAGCTACCGCCCGGTCGTCGGCACCACGTTGTCGCCGCCGGTCGGCCTGTTGGTCAACGAGCCCGAAACCGTTGCGGCCGCCCGCAAGACCTATTGCATCGATGATGCCATGATGGCCGACATCGACAAGCGGATCGGTGCCGAGGGCAAGCCCGGCGAGTACACCTATTTCGGCCAGGAACTCGAATATATCCTGAAGACAGGCGACAACTGGTCGGGCCCGATCCGCAAGTTCCACCTCGTGGTCGAAGCCGACAAGCCGAGCGACTTCGCGTTCTTCTGCCTCGACGGGCTGCAGCGCCGCTCGCCGACGCGGCTCGAAATGCAGGCCGACAGCTTCCGTCCCTGGCGCAATCTCAAGGTTCTGTTCCTCGACGCCCACAAGCTTGAGAATTGACCGGCCGGCGAGACCAAAGAGGGTTTTGCCGCCTCGATTTTCCTAGCCGGGGTCAGGTGTTCGCTCAAAAGGTTGTATCGCGCGTAAATATCTCCAATAGTTGTGGCGCCAAGAACTATTGGGGAGGGAATTCTATGAGCACGAAACAGCTCGCCACAGTGGTGAACATTGCCTTCTTCGAAGGAGGCAATCCGTCGGGACCAGTGCTGGCAACGGCCAATTTCCAGACAGCGTCGGGAAGCTTCATCTTGCCTCAAGTCGGCGTCGACTTCATCTGGTTGGACAATGAGAATGGTGGCGGCTACCGCGGGAACGTGGCGCGGGCAGGGACCGTGGAAGTCATTGAGAACGCGAGCCAGGTCACTCAGAATATCCAGATTCAGTGTGTCAGTTCGATCAGACAATAACACAAGCTAGGGGCACCAAGCTGGACGCGTGCGCTCCAAACGCCGCCGCATTTCCTGAGCGTGGCGCTCCGCAGTAAATCTGCCGGCGCGCAAACAAAAACCCCGCCGGGATGACCCGGCGGGGTTTGTTCTGTTCAAAAGCGTGATCTGGCTTATTCGTCGGCCCAGCCGCCGACGGCCTTGACCTCGAGGAAGTCCTCGATGCCCCACACGCCGCCTTCACGGCCGTTGCCAGATGCCTTCATGCCGCCGAACGGCGCGCCGGCCGAACGCGACTTGCCGTTCATCTCGACCATGCCGGAGCGCAGCTTGCGCGCGACCCGATTGCAGCGCGCCGGATCGGTGCTCTGCAGATAGTTGGTCAGGCCATACGGCGTATCGTTGGAGATCGCGATCGCTTCCTCTTCGGTCTCGAACGGGATGATCGACAGCACCGGGCCGAAGATTTCCTCGCGCGCGATCGTCATGTCGTTGTTGACGTCGGCGAACACGGTCGGGCGGGTGAAGTAGCCGCGATTGAAGCCTTCCGGACGGCCAAGACCGCCGGCGACCAGACGGGCGCCTTCGTCTATGCCCTTCTGGATCAGGTCCTGGATCTTGTTGAACTGGGCTTCGCTGACCACCGGGCCGATGTGACGGCCTTCCTCGCTGGCGAGACCGACCTTGCAGGCGGCCGCGACCGAGGCGGCCGTCTCGACGGCCTGATCGTAGATCTCGCGCTGCACCAGCATGCGGGTCGGCGCGTTGCACGACTGGCCGGTGTTGTTGAAGCAATGCAGCACGCCGCGCTTCACCGCCTTTTCGTCGGCATCTGCGAAGATGATGTTGGCGCCCTTGCCGCCGAGTTCCAGATGCACCCGCTTCAGCGTTTCGGCCGCGTTCTTGGAGATCGCGATGCCGGCCCGGGTCGAGCCGGTGAACGACACCATGTCGATGTCCTTGTGGCCGGAAAGCTGCGTGCCGACGCCAAGGCCATCGCCATTGACGAGGTTGAACACGCCGGCCGGGACGCCCGCCTCATGCACGATCTCGGCGAACAGCATCGACGACAGCGGCGCGATTTCCGACGGCTTCAGCACCATCGAGCAGCCGGTCAGGAGCGCCGGGATCACCTTCAGCGTGACCTGGTTCATCGGCCAGTTCCACGGCGTGATCAGCGCACACACGCCGACCGGCTCATAGATGATGCGGTCATTTGGCGCGCGCTCGCTGAGCATGCGCTCGAATTCGAAATTCTTGAACGCGCGGATGAAATTCTTGATGTGGTAGGAGCCGGCGCCGACCTGTTCGTTTCTGGCCATGTCGATCGGCGCGCCCATTTCGAGGCTGATCGCCTTGGCCATGTCGTCGGCACGGGCGTTGTAGATCTCGAAAATGCGCTCGACGGCGGCCAGACGCTCTTCGCGCGGCGTGTTCCACCACGGCTCGAACGCGGCCTTGGCGGCGGCGACGGCGGCGTTGGTGTCGGCTTCGGCACCGAGCGAGATCACCGCGCAGGGTTCTTCGTTCGACGGGTCGATGACCGTGAAATCATTGGCCGCGGCCGGGGCGACCCACTCGCCGTTGATGTAGAATTCGCGCTTTTCCAACATGGCTTTCCACCCGTTTTCTTGGTTCCAAAGCGTCGGGCGAGGCGGCGAATCCGCGAATGCGGCCAGCCGTCGCGTCCGACTTTCGGAGCATCAGGAAGCACGAACGAACCGGCGGCGCAAGATGGGTTTGCAATCGAGTTGGCTTTGGTGACGGCATGAAACGGACGGAACGCCTTGCCGGATGGCGCCGCGCCCGCATCTTGCGTCATCCTCCGGCTCGACCGGAGGATCGCTGTCCGCGCGATGCGCGTGCGCCATTGACGCGCTAACGGCCGGCCTAGCGCTCGCACAAGGGGGCGAGAGGTCGTGCCGCGTTGCATCCGATCCTCCGGTCGAGCCGGAGGATGACGCCAAAGGGGACGGGAATGCCCCCGTCAGGCGGCCTGTTCCTGGCGCTCGACGATGCGCACCACGTCGGCCATGATGTCGGTGAGCTGGAAGTCCTTCGGCGTGTAGACCGCCGCGACCCCCATCGCCTTCAGCGTTGCCGCGTCGTCGGCCGGGATGATGCCGCCGATGACGACCGGCACGTCGTCGAGGCCGTTGGCGCGCATCCGCTCCATGACGTCGCGCACCAGCGCCAGATGCGAGCCAGACAGGATCGACAGGCCGACCACATGAACGCCTTCCTCGAGCGCGGCGTTGACGATTTCGGCGGGCGTCAGGCGGATGCCCTCGTAGACCACTTCCATGCCGCAGTCGCGGGCGCGCACGGCGATCTGTTCGGCGCCGTTCGAATGGCCGTCAAGGCCCGGCTTGCCGACCAGGAACTTCAGCCGCCGGCCGAGCTTCTCCGAGACCGCGTCGACGGAGGCGCGCACCTCGGCGAGGTCGTCGGCGTCGTCGCGGGCCGCCTTGCCGACGCCGGTCGGCGCCCGGTATTCGCCGAACACGCCGCGCAGCGTCTCGCCCCACTCGCCGGTGGTGACGCCGGCCTTGGCGCAGGCGATCGACGGTTCCATGATGTTGCGGCCTTCCTGTGCGGCAGCGCGCAGTTCGGTCAGCGCGGCGTCGACGGCAGCGCTGTCACGGGCGTCGCGCCAGGCCTTCAGCCGCTCGATGGCGTCGCGCTCGACGTCTTCCGAAACGGTCAGGATCGCGCCGTCGCCGGTGGTCAGCGGCGAGGGCTCGGTCTCGGTCCACTTGTTGACGCCGACGACGACCTGCTCGCCTGCTTCGATGGCGGCGAGGCGGGCCGAATTGGATTCGACCAGCGCCCGCTTCATGTAGCTCGTCTCGACCGCGGCGACCGCCCCGCCCATCGCCTCGATGCGGGCGAGTTCGGCGCGCGCTTCGTCCTTCAGCGCCTCGACCTTGGCCTCGATCGCGTGGCTGCCGTCGAAGATGTCGGCATATTCCAGGAGGTCGGTCTCATAGGCCATGATCTGCTGCATGCGCAAAGACCATTGCTGGTCGAACGGACGCGGCAGGCCGAGCGCCTCGTTCCAGGCCGGAAGCTGTACGGCGCGGGCGCGCGCCTTCTTCGACAGCACCACGGCGAGCATCTCGATCAGAATACGGTAGACGTTGTTTTCCGGCTGCTGCTCGGTCAGGCCGAGCGAGTTCACTTGCACGCCATAGCGGAAGCGGCGGTACTTCTCTTCCTCGATGCCGTAGCGCTCGCGGCAGATCTCGTCCCACAGATCGACGAAGGCGCGCATCTTGCTGATTTCGGTGAGGAAGCGCATGCCCGCATTGACGAAGAACGAGATGCGGCCGGCGGCTTTCGGGAAATCTTCCGGCGGGATGGCGCCCGACGACTTCACCGTGTCGAGCACGGCGATTGCCGTCGACAGCGCAAAGGCAAGTTCCTGCACCGGCGTCGCGCCCGCTTCCTGCAGATGGTAGGAGCAGACATTCATCGGGTTCCATTTCGGCGTCTCGCGATAGGTCCAGGCGATGACGTCCGTGGTCAGCCGCATCGACGGCGCCGGCGGGAACACATAGGTGCCGCGCGACAGATATTCCTTGATGATGTCGTTCTGCGTGGTGCCCGACAACAGCGCCCGGTCCGCACCCTGCGCGTCGGCGGCAGCGACATAGAGCGCGAGCAGCCATGGCGCCGTCGCGTTGATCGTCATCGACGTGTTCATCTTGTCGAGCGGGATCTGGTCGAACAGGGCCCGCATGTCGCCGAGATGGCTGACCGGTACGCCGACCTTGCCGACTTCGCCGCGCGCCAGCGCATGGTCCGGGTCGTAGCCGGTCTGCGTCGGCAGGTCGAAGGCGACCGACAGGCCGGTCTGGCCCTTGGCGAGGTTGCCGCGGTAGAGCGCGTTGGACGCCTCTGCCGTCGAATGGCCGGCATAGGTCCGGAAGATCCAAGCCTTGTCGCGCGTGTTACCGCCCGTTCCCGTCGTCGTGCTCATGCCATCCACCCTTGAATTTGCTTGTCGTGCCGAACCATACGCGGCCCGTTTTCTCCCATTCAGGGATAGATCGTGCAGCGCAGCACGTCATTAGGCAAATGGTTAGACATGAAAGACAAATATACGCGGCAGGGTGCGACAAAACGAGCCGCGTCGCGGGGTGTCAGGCTCAGCGGAACACCAGGTTCTTGGCGGCCAGAGCGAGGAGAAGCACCAAAGTCGCGCCGCCGGCCGATGTTCCAACCAGCAGAACGGCCGGTTCGACCCGTATTGTCAGCAGCGCCGCCAGCATCGGTCCGAACCGGTCGAGAAGTATGACCGCACCAACCGCGCCGATCATGGAAAGCGCCGTGTTTCCAAGAATACCAAAGCCAAGATCGTGAACGACGCCGTCGGACAGCCAGCCGAAAATGCCCGCTCCAAAGAAGAAGAACGACGAAAGTAGAAATAATTCATTTCCGTTCAGGTGTTCCAGCATGGGTGTTCGTCAGCTTTTGCTCGGATAACCGCGTACCGGAGAAAGATATAGGAAATAATTCGAGAACATATTAAGAGAATGCAGGTGATTTGAGGAAAAACGTTCATGATAGTGGCCACCCGTTGCGACAGGGCGGGTCGGCGGTTGTGGGCAAACGATCGCCGCCCGCCGCCCTGGTATAGGCCCAATGTCGAATGGCCGGTTGCACCGGAGCGTCGATAGTGTTGCTCGGCACTGCAAACGATGCGAGGGTGCGGTGCACCATTTCCCGAATCCGGTGCGTTCCGGCGGGTGATGGAAGCGATATGACGACGTGGAAAAAATACAAGGGAGCCGGGGAGCGGCATCGTCGGGCTGGAACAGGGTGCGCAGCCTGCACGAGGGGCCTCCGGAGAACGAAGGAAGTGCGGCGGACAGTCCGGGACAACCGGTCGTCAGTGCCCGCTGAGATCAAGACAGGGTAGAACAATGACCTCAACTGCAGCCGGCGATACGGCCGCCACGCCTGAGAAGAAGGATCTCTACGAGATCGGAGAGATCCCGCCGCTCGGCCATGTGCCGAAGAACATGTACGCCTGGGTCATTCGTCGCGAGCGTCACGGCCCGCCCGAAGAGGCCATGCAGCTCGAAGTCGTTCCGACCTGGGAACTCGACAGCCACGAGGTGCTGGTTCTCGTGATGGCCGCCGGCGTCAACTACAACGGCATCTGGGCCGGTCTCGGCGTTCCGGTTTCCCCCTTCGACGGCCACAAGGCGCCCTACCACATCGCCGGTTCGGATGCCTCCGGCATCGTCTGGGCGGTTGGCGACAAGGTCCGGCGCTGGAAGGTCGGCGACGAGGTCGTCATCCACTGTAACCAGGACGACGGCGACGACGAGGAATGCAACGGCGGCGATCCGATGTTCTCGACCACCCAGCGCATCTGGGGCTATGAGACGCCGGACGGCTCGTTCTCGCAGTTCACCCGCGTCCAGGCGCAGCAGCTCATGGCGCGCCCGCAGCATCTGACGTGGGAAGAAAGCGCCTGCTACACGCTGACGCTGGCAACCGCCTACCGCATGCTGTTCGGTCACCATCCGCACGAGCTGAAGCCGGGCCAGAACGTTCTGGTGTGGGGCGCGTCGGGCGGTCTCGGGTCCTACGCGATCCAGCTCATCAACACCGCCGGCGGCAACGCCATCGGCGTGATCTCGGATGAGGACAAGCGCGACTTCGTCATGGGCCTTGGCGCCAAGGGCGTGATCAACCGCAAGGACTTCAACTGTTGGGGTCAGCTGCCGACGGTCAATTCGCCCGAATATGGCGAGTGGTTCAAGGAAGTCCGCAAGTTCGGCAAGGCGATCTGGGACATCACTGGCAAGGGCAACAACGTCGACATCGTCTTCGAGCATCCTGGCGAGGCGACCTTCCCGGTCTCGACCTTCATCTGCAAGAAGGGCGGCATGGTCGTGATCTGCGCCGGCACCTCGGGCTTCAACTGCACCTTTGACGTTCGCTACATGTGGATGCATCAGAAGCGTCTGCAGGGCTCGCATTTCGCCCACTTGAAGCAGGCTGCGGCAGCCAACAAGCTGATGATCGAACGGCGCATCGACCCCTATATGTCCGAAGTGTTCCCGTGGGATCAGATCCCCAAGGCGCACACCAAGATGTGGAAGAACCAGCACGCCCCGGGCAACATGGCGGTGCTGGTGAGCGCGCCGCGCACCGGGCTTCGCTCGCTCGAGGACGCGATCGCCGACGACGAGGAATAGGGCGTCCTCGCAACGCCATATCGCACGGCGCGGCTGATCGGTTCAGCCGCGCCGGCAACTATCTGCCTCTGCTTTTTCCTCTCCCGCGCTTGGTTTTGAGCCGCATTCCGTTAGTCTTTGCCAAGATTCGGAGACAATGGTTGCGGCGGGCATGATTTCGCCGCTTTCCCGACCTTTGTATCCGCACGCAATTGCAGGGTCCCCGGAGGCGAATGGTGCGCGGACTAAGGTCCTTCCCCGATAACTCATGGTCGGCGATCGCTCTCGCCGTTCTCATGACTGTCTTTGCAGCCATGCCTGTCGCGGGTCTGGCGCAGACGACGTCGCTGTCCGAGGCGCTGGGCGCCGGTGCCGCCGAGGAGATGGCGCTGCCCGGCGCGGATCTTGCCGAATCCGTCGCTGAAGCCGTCGGGCAATCCGATGTGGATGAGGAAAAGGCGGCCGATACACCCGCCAGTGAAGGGGAAGCCGTCCCGATTTCGCCCGCTGCCAAGGCCGCGGCCGAGGCCGCCCAGGCGCAGATCGACGCCTGGCGCGTGGAGCTCGACCGGATCGCTGCCGCGCTGAAGCGGAGCGGCCTCGTCGACAAGGACTTCGACGAATTGCGGACCGCCGTCGAGGAGGTCCGCGACGAAGCGCAACTGCTCGAACAGGAGCAGTCGCCGGCCATCGAGGCGCTTCAGGCGCGGCTTGAAAAACTCGCGCCTGAGAAAAAAGAGGGCGACAACGGAGCGACGCCCGAAACACCTGAACTCATTGCGCAGCGCGCTCTGATCCAGAAGGAACTGGGTGTCCTCAACGGGCTGGTCAGGCAGGGACAGGTCGAGCTGCTGCGCGCGCGCGAATTGTTGCAGACCATCAGCACCCGTCGACAGGCGCAATTCACCGCGAATCTTCTGAGCCGCTCCAGACCGCTTCTCGATCCCAAGCTGTGGTGGGAAAGCCTGGAATTCCTGCCTCATATGGAAACGAGCCTGGAGCTCTTGCCGGCCGACTGGTGGTCGCTGGCGCGTAAAAGGCTCGGCCCGTCCGCACCGTTCGTGCTCGGCGCGATCCTGTTGCTGGCGATTTTCATCGGCGCTCCGGTGCGCCGCTTCATCGTCCGTCGTGCGCAACGCACCCGCGATGCGATGAACCCGCCGCCATTGCGAAAATACGGTGCTGCCGCGGTCATCGTTCTCGTCAATGTCCTGTTGCCGCTGGCCGCGATGTCGATCATCTTCGCCGCGATTTCGGTCCTGGACCTCGATCCGGAACGCATTCACGTTCTGACCGTGTCGCTCTTCCTCGGCATCATGATCCTTTCCGTGACCTATGGTCTGGCGCGCGCGCTTCTTGCTCCTGGCCGTCCCACCTGGCGGATGGTGGCGCTGTCCGATACCGCAGCGTCAAACCTGACCCGGCTGAGCCTTATCCTCGGCATCGTTTTTGGCCTCGGCGCCCTCAACGAGGGGCTCAACGACGTTCTCCTCGCGCCGGCTGCAATGGTGACTCTGAGCCGCGGCATTCTCGCCATGCTGATCGGCATCATCGTGGCGATCGGTTTGCGGGTTATCGCAAACGGGCGGGCAGAGAACCCCGATTTCATCTCCAAAGACGAAGCGATGCGCCAATCCGTCCTTTGGCGCTGGGGACTGATGCTCGCCTGGCCGGTGGTGTTCGTCTGTATCCTGGCGCCATTGTTCGGCTACGTCACGCTTGGCTGGTTCGCCGCCATTCAGCTCGTCTGGGCGTCCACCGTTCTCGGAATTCTGTTCCTGCTGTTGCTGCTGGTCGATGAGGCGATCACGATCGCGTTTCACCCGGGCACCCGGTTCGGCCGTGGCCTGGTCGTCAATATGGGTTTCGGCGAGACGACGATCGAACAGATCGGTGTCATCCTCTCCGGCGTCACCCGGCTGTTGCTCATCCTGATTGCGGCCCTGGCCGTGCTTGCCCAGTGGGGCGTGCGCTCCAAGGAAGTTCTCAGCGATATCCGAAACGTCTTCTTCGGTTTCCAGTTCGGCGGCATCACCTTCTCGCTGTCGACGGTGCTGACGGCGCTGGTGCTGTTCATCATCGGCATCGCGGTGACCCGCACCATCCAGGGCTGGATGGAACACAAGCTGCTGCCGCGCACCCGTCTCGACGTCGGCCTGAAGACGTCGATCCGTACCGGTGTCGGCTATGTCGGCGTCATCCTCGCCGGCATGTTCGCCTTCTCCTATATCGGGCTCGATCTGCAGAACATCGCCATCGTTGCCGGTGCGCTCTCGGTCGGTATCGGTTTTGGTCTTCAGTCCGTGGTCAACAATTTCGTCTCCGGCCTGATCCTGCTGGCCGAGCGGCCGATCAAGACCGGTGACTGGATCATCGTCGGCTCCGAAGAAGGCATCGTCCGGCGCATCAATGTGCGCGCGACCGAGATCGAGACCTTCGACCGCGCCTCGGTCATCGTGCCGAACTCCGACCTGATCTCCGGCGTCGTGAAGAACTGGATGCACAACGATCCGTCCGGCCGCATCATCGTGCCGATCGGTGTGTCCTACGACAGCGACCCCGAACAGGTGAAGGAGATCCTTCTCACGATCGGCAAGGAGCACGAGATGGTACTCGCCTATCCGGCACCTTATGTCGTGTTCGTCGGCTTCGGCGACAGCTCGCTCGATTTCCAGCTGCGCTGCTATCTCGGCGACATCGGCAACTCGCTGACCGTGTCGAGCGATATCCGCTTCGCCATTGCCCGCGAATTCCGCGCCGCCAACATCGAGATCCCGTTCCCGCAGCGCGACGTCAATCTGCGCGACATGCCCAAGCTCGAGGCCCTGCTGGCCGACAAGGCCAAGCCGGCACCCCGTCGCGGCAGGGCACGCAAGCCGTCGACAACGGAGACGCCGGGGTCGCAGGAGATCGAGGACGGCGGCGACGGCGACACGACGTAACGCACGAGTCCATGACCTCGCGCACTATCGTTTGATTAAGCACGTGTGCCTTAGACTGCGTGCCGAAGCGCCGGTCGGATCCGGCGCGTGCATGGGCACTTGTTCCACCGGTTTCGGAGCTTTTTGAATGGTCGACGTCTGTTCTTTCGTGCTCACGCTTGCGCGCAGCGCCGTTATCGGCAGCGGTGTCGCGGCCGGCCTCGCCGGTTGCGGTCCCTCAGGCCCGGCGAAGCCGTCCTTCTATCAGGACCTCGGCCGTCCGGCAGTTGCCGTCGATGCCCGAGCCGCAGCGTCGATGATCAACGGCTATCGCGCCAATCACGGTTTGCCACCGCTGGCGCTCGATCCGGTGCTGATGCGCGTTGCCGAGGAACAGGCCGGCGCCATGGCCGACAAGAACGACGTCAACCTGTCGCTCGCCAAGACGCGCAAGGTCTCGACCCGGCTGACAGCGGCGGGGTATGGACACGATGCGGCAGCCGAAAACGTCTCGGCCGGCTATCGAACGCTCGCCGAGGCCTTCTCCGGCTGGCGCGATTCGAAGCAGCACAACGCGGTCATGCTCGACCCGAACGCGACCCGCATGGGGATCGGCACGGGGTACACGCCGAAGAGCAAATACCGGGTGTTCTGGAGCCTGGTGGTAGCAAAGCCCGCCGGTTGAGCATCGGGCCGAAAAGCGGGGACCGGTTTTCGGATAACCCGATGCGTTGAGCGAAAGACCCCGCCCTATCTCATCTTAGATGCCGGCGAACCCTATTCGTCGGCCGCGACGTCGCGATCGGGATTCCATCCCGCGGCGCGGGCGCGTTCGATCGCTTCGCTCTGGATGCGGTCGAACCGTTCGCGCATCTCCGGCGGCAGGTTGGAGACAAGGAAGCCATATTCCTCCCAGCGCGCGCTGACCTTGGTCCACAGGCTTTCGATGCCCTGCGCGGTCCAGCCGGCGCAGGTCTCGCTCTCCTCGATCAGGCCGAAGATCCAGGCATCGCGGATGATCTTGCCCGTGTCGGTCATGCCGCCATTGACGTCGTTGTCGATCCCAACGTAGCGCTTCGGTTCGGCCATCGGCATGTGTCCTATTTGGTCAGGCTGGCAAACAGCGCCGGCAGTTTCTCCGGCAGTCGCTGCACATTGTCGATGATCGTGTAATTGTTCAAGCCGAAGATGCGCTTGACGTAGTCGTCGGCGCCGGCGTCGAGCGTCAGGCAGTAGCTCAGGATGCCGCCGGCATAGAGCTCCTCGACCGCCTTCTTGGTGTCGTGGCGCAGATATTGCGGATCGCGCTCGTCGATGTCGGCCGGCGCGCCGTCGGTGACGATCAGAAGCAATTTATGCCGCGCCCGCTGCTGCATCAGGTGATGAGCGGCATGGCGCATCGCAGCCCCCATGCGGGTCGACAGCCCTCCCTGCATGCCGGCAAGGCGCGACTTCGCGTTGACGTCGAAACGCTGCTCGAAATCCTTGAAGCGGTAATACTGCACGTCGTGCCGGCTGTCGGAGGCAAAGCCGTGGATGGCAAACGCGTCGCCGATGCCCTCGATAGCCGTTGCCACCAGCGTTGCCGCCTCGCGGGTCAGGTCGAGAATGGTCTTGCCGCCCTCGACCTCGCCCTCGACGAGATCATTGGTCGATTCCGACAGGTCGAGCAGCAGCATCACCGCAAGGTCGCGTTGCCGCAAAACGTTGCGCATGGTGATGCGCGGGTTCGGCTGCATGCCCATACGGATCGACACCATGGCGTCGACCGCGGCGTTGATGTCGATCTCGTCGCCGTCTTCCAGGTTACGCACCCGCTGCACGCCCTGCGGCTGCAGCATGTCGACGATCTGGCGGATGCGCGAGGTGATCGGCCGGTTCTCGGTCAGGATCGTGTCGATCGAGGCCGGATCGCCCTTCGGCTGTCGGCGCTCGAACACCGTCGACCAGTCGGGTCGATGGAGCTGCACCTGGTAATCCCATTCGGGGTAATGGAACGGATCGGAGATCGGCTCCTTGCCCTCCAGCTCGTTGATCGTGCAGGCCTCCTGATCGAGCCAGAAGGGCGTTTCCAGCCGCCAGATCTCCTGCGCGTCGTCGCCGGCCAGTTCGCAGTCGAGTTCGTGCACCATTTCCAGCGTGCTGACCGTCTTGCGCACCTGGCGCTGGCTGGCGGGCAGATATTCCGCGCCGCGGCTCCAGTCGAACTCCTCGAATTCCCAGATGAAGCGGTTGTCGTCGCGATAGGGAATGCGGATCTGTTCGAGAATGCGTAGCGACGGCACGTCGCGCCGCGCCGCCAGAACGTTGAACAGTTCGAGCCCGACATGCCACGAGAAAGTGTTGTCGGTGGCGTTGGCCGCGATATCGCGGTGGAACCGCGCCACGACGGCGTCGATATCGGTGTCGCCGGTCGAGGCCTCGGGATCGAGAAATCCGAGCGCGGCTTTTTCAAGCAGCGCCAGCGAGGGGTGTTCCGGCGCTTGCGGGTGCGTCAGCGACAACAGCGCCCGCCATAGCGGCCTGAGCCCCGGGAACGATTCGATTGCCAGATATTCGACCCGCGCGTCTTCGACGAGGCCGATGAAGAACATCTGCGCCGGCGTCATCTGCTCGGCCGAGATCCGCTTGTGGGTGTAGGCGATGTGGGCGGCGAGATGGGCCGCCATCGCGCGGTAGAGTTCGAGCCCGGTGACCTCGCCGATCGGATCGACGGCGTCGGGCAGGTGCAGCGTCACATGCTCGATATAGGGCCGGAAGCCGGCGTGATCGGCCGCTGTCGGCCTGAGGAAGAAGTCCCGTCCCCACAGCGCGCGCAGATAGAAGTTCAGCTTGCGCTGGCTGCCGACGAACAGCGTGCCGCGCCGCTCCTTGCGCAATACCGCCTTGCTGTCGGCGGTCTCCAGCGCGAAATACTGGCGCAGCGTGTTGAGGTCGGTGCGGTAGGCCTCGGCGCCGAAATTCGCCCAGCGGCGCAGCCCCGACAGGGTCAGCTTCGACAACAGCTCGTCGATGATGATCAGCATCGGGCGCAGGCCGCGCGGTGCCTTGGCCGCGGTCTGGTGGATCAGCGCCAGATAGCCGCGCAAAAGATCCGGGTCGCCGAGCCGGCGCGCCGCTGTCGGCAGGCTGCCGACCAGCAGCGTGATGACTTCGCCCGACGTCATCGACGACAGCTTCATCGCCGCCATGACGCAATCCTCGACAACCGAGTCGCCGCATTCCTTGGCGACCAGCGGCATTTCCTGCAGGAAGGTGATGACCAGATCGGTGCCGCGCCCGAGATTGCACAGCGCCTTGGCGCCCTCCAGATAGGCCGAGAGCCCGTTCGGCGACATCATCCGCGCGGCTTCGTGGAACGACGCCTCGAGGACTTCGCGCACTTCCGGAGCCGCTTTGCACAGCTCCTCGCTATAGGTTTCAAGGTCGATGGTCATGGCCGCGGCTCGGCTGCGGTTGCGGATGGGCGCCGCGCCGCCCACTGGCGGGCACACGCCTGTCCTCGATCACTTTCATGGGCGCCGGCGGGCACCCGGCTTTGGCGGGCGTCTGCTTCAGGCAAAGAAGAACGTCGCGACGGCCGCTTCCAGCGTTTCGCGCATGTCCGGATCGTCGGTCAGCGGCGTCACCAGCGTCATGGTGCAGGCAAGCGCGGGATCGACGCCCTCGGCGATCATCTGGCCCGCATAGACCAGCAGACGCGTCGAGATGCCTTCCTCAAGCCCGTGGCCTTTCAGATTGCGTGCGCGGTGGGCGATCTGGACCAGCTTGCCGGCGATCTCCTTGTCGACGCCGGTTTCCGCCGCGACGATGTCGGTCTCGATCTCGGCTTCCGGGTAGTCGAAATTCATCGCGCCGAAGCGCTGCTTGGTCGACGGCTTGAGATCCTTCATCAGGCTCTGGTAGCCGGGATTGTAGGAGATCACGAGCTGGAAATCGGGATGCGCCTGCAGCAGTTCACCCTTCTTGTCGAGCGGCAGAACCCGGCGGTGGTCGGTCAGCGGGTGGATCACCACGGTGGTGTCCTGGCGCGCTTCGACGATCTCGTCGAGATAGCAGATCGCGCCGATCCGCGCTGCCGTCGTCAGCGGGCCGTCCTGCCATTTGGTGCCGTCCCGGTCGAGCAGGAAGCGGCCGATCAGGTCGGACGCGGTCATGTCCTCGTTGCAGGCAACCGTGATCAGCGGCCGCTGCAGCTTGTAGGCCATGTATTCGACGAAGCGGGACTTGCCGCAGCCCGTCGGCCCTTTCAGCATCACCGGCATGCGCCGGGCATAGGCGGCTTCGTAGAGCGCCACCTCGTTGCCGACCGGACGGTAGAACGGTTCTTTGTCGATACGGAATTGTTCGGTAAGCGAAGCGGACATCGGTTTTCCGTCAGTCTTTGTCGCGCACCGGCAAAACGGGCCGTGCCGGGCAGCGAGCGTGAATATCTGGTGCCGGACCAGCCAGGCGCGCCTGTTCCGGCGGCGCGCAGGGCTGTGCGGCGGCAAGGGTGCCGGAAGCAAAAGGGCCCCCGTTCCTGGCGAAGCGGGGGCCCTCTCGTCAGTACGGCATCAATCTATGCCGATCAGACCGGTGTGCCCCGGATGACGACCATCTCCGCGCCCTTCGACTGTGCGAAATTGTCGAAGCCGATAAGGCGGACATGGTTGTTCGGATGCGCCTTGTGGCAGGCGTCCACTTCCGCGAGGATGTGGTCGACGTCGGTCTCACCGAACATCGGCAGCTTCCACATGTACCAGTAATGGTCGAAGGCGTTCTCCGGCTCGGTGTGTTCGATCGCCGGGTTCCAGCCCTTGGAGACGATGTACTCGACCTGCTTGCGGATGCGATCGTCATCCATTTCCGGCAGGTAGGAGAACGTTTCGAACTTGCGGCTCGCGACATCGGCGAGGCTCGACTTGTAGTCCTGCATTTCACTCATGATGGTTTTCCTTTCAAGTTCTCAAATTCGACTTAGCGATGCGCGACATCGAGCTTGTCGACGGTGTCGAACTCGAACTTGATTTCCTTCCAGGTCTCCATGGCCATCTTCAGCTCCGGCGAGCTTTCGGCGGCCTTGGTCAGGATATCCTTGCCTTCCTTCTCAAGCTGGCGACCCTGGTTGCGGGCTTCGACGCAGGCTTCGAGCGCCACGCGGTTGGCCGCGGCACCCGCCGCATTGCCCCACGGGTGGCCGAGCGTGCCGCCGCCGAACTGCAGCACGGCATCGTCGCCGAAGATCGAGACGAGAGCCGGCATGTGCCAGACGTGAATACCGCCCGAGGCAACCGCGAAGGCGCCCGGCATGGAACCCCAGTCCTGATCGAAGAAGATACCGCGCGAACGGTCTTCCTTGATGTAGCTCTCGCGCAGCAGGTCGATCCAGCCGAGGGTCGAGGCGCGGTCGCCTTCCAGCTTGCCGACGACGGTGCCGGTGTGCAGGTGGTCGCCGCCCGACAGACGCAGGATCTTGGTCAGCACGCGGAAGTGAATGCCGTGACGCGGGTTACGGTCGATCACGGCGTGCATGGCACGGTGAATGTGCAGCAGCATGCCGTTGTCCTGGCACCACTGGGCAAGACCGGTGTTGGCGCAGAAGCCGCCGGTGATGTAGTCGTGCATGATGATCGGCGCGCCGATTTCCTTGGCGTATTCGGCCCGCTTGTACATCTCTTCCGGCGTCGGCGCGGTCACGTTGAGATAGTGGCCCTTGCGCTCGCCGGTCTCGGCTTCGGCCTTCTCGATCGCTTCCATGACGAAGTCGAAACGCTGACGCCAGCGCATGAACGGCTGCGAGTTGACGTTCTCGTCGTCCTTGGTGAAGTCGAGACCGCCGCGCAGGCATTCGTAAACGGCACGGCCGTAGTTCTTGGCCGACAGGCCGAGCTTCGGCTTGATGGTGCAGCCAAGCAGCGGACGGCCGTACTTGTTCATGATGTCGCGTTCGACCTGGATGCCGTGCGGAGGACCGTTACAGGTCATCACATAGGCGATCGGGAACTTCACATCTTCCAGACGCAGCGCGCGCACCGCCTTGAAGCCGAACACGTTGCCGACCAGCGAGGTGAAGACGTTGACGACCGAGCCTTCTTCGAACAGATCGATCGGGTAGGCGATGAAGGCATAGAAGGCTTCGTCGTCGCCCGGCACGTCTTCGATCGCGTAGGCGCGGCCCTTGTAGTGGTCGAGGTCGGTGAGGAGGTCGGTCCACACCGTGGTCCAGGTACCGGTGGACGATTCGGCAGCGACGGCGGCAGCGGCTTCTTCGCGCGGCACGCCGGCCTGCGGGGTGATCTTGAAACAGGCGAGCAGATCGGTTTCCGACGGCGTGTAGTCGGGCATCCAATAGGTCTCGCGGTATTCCTTCACACCGGCCTGGTAGGATTTCTTAGACATTCGTGATTCCCTCCCGGTAGGGGGCGCCTCCCCGTCGTTGGTGCGGGAGCGCTCTAACCGTTTTCATGCGAGGCGGAGACTGCCAGAACTTCACATAAAGAAAAATTATTTTATTCTTATGGGGTCCATAAACAAAATTTAATGGTCCAGCTATGCACGCCACCCTCAAGCAACTGCGCCTGATCGAAGCCGTCGCCCGCCTGGGCAGCATTACGCGTGCCGCCGAAGAGGCAAGCCTTACTCAGCCAGCCGTGTCGATCCAGATTAAGCGCTTGGAAGAACAGGCAGGTTTCGCGCTGTTCCAGCAGGTCGGGAGGCGTCTGCACCTGACCGCGGCGGGCCGCGCGGTGGTGCGCTCGAGCCGTCAGATTCTCGATGAGCTGGCTGGACTGGACGACGCGCTGGAGACGCTGCGCGGCGAGGTCGCGGGCCCGTTGCGGGTCTCCGGCGTCACTACGACGCAGTATTTCCTGCCCCACCTGCTCGGCGAGTTCGTTCGCCGTCACCCCAAGATTCAGCCGATCCTGACCGTGACCAATCGCGCCAAGATGCTCGACCGGCTCGCAGAGCATGCCGACGATCTGTTCATCATGGGCCAGGTGCCGGACGAGTATGACGTCGCCCATGTACCGTTTCTCGACAATGTCCTCGTCGTCGTCGCACACCCTGATCATCCGCTTGTCGCCGAGCAGCCGGTCTCCGTCGAGCGACTGGCGCGCGAGCGCTTTCTCGTGCGCGAATCAGGCTCCGGGACACGCCAGGCCGTCGACCGGCTGTTCGAGGCCAGCGGGCTGACCGTCGAGCCCTACATGGAACTCGGCAGCGGCGAGGCGATCAAACAGGGTGTGATGGCCGGCCTCGGCATCGCGGTTCTGTCCCGCCACGGTTTGCAGCTCGAGCTGGCAACCGAGTCGATCACGCTGCTCGAATGCGAAGGCTTCCCATTGCACCGCCCGTGGAACGCGGTGCACCAGACCGGCGCGCAATTGCCGCTCGCCGCGCGCTCGTTCCTCGAGTTCCTCGAAACCGACGGACCCGGCGTGCTTGCCGAAACCGTCGATCACTCTGCATCGGAGTAGGAAAATGATCTCCGAGCGCCTCGGTCAAAGCGCCGCGCGACGGTCCGCGACATGCCCTTTCCCGTTCGAATCGGCTAAAAGAGTATTTTCCGCACACATTTGAAGGGCGCGGTATGCGGCTCACCGTTTACACCGACTACGCCATTCGTCTTCTGATCTATCTCGGCCTGCGCGAGGGCTCGCTGTCGACCATCGAGGAGGTCGCCCGCGCCTATGGCATTTCGCGCAATCATTTGATGAAGATCGCCCACAAGCTTGGCCAGGCGGGCTTTGTCGAAACCGTTCGCGGCCGTGGCGGCGGGCTGCGGCTTGCGCCTGAGATGCTCGCGCGTACGCTCGGCGATCTCATTCGCGAAACCGAGGACGACCTGCATCTCGCCGAGTGCTTCGACGCCGAGACCTCGACCTGCCTGATTCGGGATGCCTGCTACGTCCAGCCGATCCTCGCCGAGGCGCTGGACGCCTATCTCACCGTGCTCGATCGCTACACGCTCGGCGATGTCATCGCCGCTCACAGAAGCGGTGCGCACGGACTGACGGCGCTGCTGTTCCCCGACCTCGTGGTCGAAGAGAGCGATCCGCCGCCGCGCCCGAGCCTCTAGTCCCAAAGCGTCTTTAGTCGAGCGCCCTTAGTCCCGCGACTTCAGATCCGCCCTTCCTCGACCGCGTGGCACGCGACCGACGTCTCGCCATGGGTAACGGCGAGCGGCACTTCGCTGCGGCAACGGTCGCCGGCATAGCGACAGCGCGGATGGAACGGACAGCCTGACGGCGGATTGATCGGCGAGGGGAGCTCCCCTTCCAGCCGGATACGCTCGCGCCGGTTAGTCGGATCGGCGATCGGCGTCGCCGACAGCAGCGCCTGCGTATAAGGATGGCGCGGTTTCTCGAAGATAGCCTCCGCCGGTCCCATTTCGACCGGATGGCCGAGATACATCACCATGATGTCGTCGGCGACGTGTTTGACCACCGACAGATCGTGGCTGATGAACAGGTAGGAGAGCTGCAACTCGCTCTGCAGGTCGGCGAGGATGTTGAGCACCTGCGCCTGGATCGACAGGTCGAGCGCCGACACCGGCTCGTCCAGCACGATGATCTTCGGGTTTAGCATCAGTGCGCGGGCGACCGCGATGCGCTGGCGCTGGCCGCCGGAGAACATGTGCGGGTAGCGGCCGTAATGTTCCGGCTTGAGGCCGACCCGGTCGAGCATGGCGAGCGCCGCCGCGCGGCGCTGCTCCGACGACTGGTCGGTGTTGATCTTCAGCGGCTCTTCCAGGATCGAGCCGACCTTCTGGCGAGGGTTGAGCGAGCCATACGGGTTCTGGAAGACGATCTGCACCTTCTGCCGCAGTTTCTTGCGCTCCGCAGCGCCAGCGGTGGCGACATCGATGCCGTCGATGGTGAGGTCGCCCGCGGTTGGCGGCTCGATCATCGTGACCAGGCGGGCGAGCGTGGACTTGCCGCAGCCGGACTCGCCGACGATGGCGAGTGTCTTGCCGGTTTCCAGATCGAAGCTGGCGCCGTCTAGCGCCTTCAGCGTGGCCGGCTTGGCGAACGCGCCGCGGCTGACTTCATAGTGCCGCGTCAGGTTGCGGGCGGTGATGACGATGTCGCTCATGCCGCCACCTCGCCGGTGTTGAGCGGAAAATGACAGAGCGCCGCGCCGAGCGCCTCGTCGGTGCGCATCGGATCGACCGTGCGGCACTTGTCGGTGGCGAACTTGCAACGCGGGTTGAACAGACAGCCGGCGATATTGTCGCCCTGACCGGGAACGGCACCCGGGATCGACGGCAGTCGGTCTTCGGTCGCCCGTTCCGGCAACGCATCGAGCAGCGCTGCCGTATAGGGGTGATGCGGCGTCGTGAACAGCGGCACGATATCCTGCCGCTCGACCTGCTGGCCGGCATACTGCACGACGACGCGCTGCGCGGTCTCCGCGACCACGCCCATGTCGTGGGTGATCAGCACCAGCGCCATGCCCGTTTCCTTCTGCAGGTTGAGCAGGAGGTCGAGGATCTGCGCCTGAATGGTGACGTCGAGCGCGGTGGTCGGCTCGTCCGCGATCAGGAGCTGCGGCTGGCAGGCGATCGCCATGGCGATCATCACGCGCTGGCTCATCCCGCCCGAAAGCTGGTGCGGGAAGGCTGACAACCGCCGCTCCGGTTCGGGAATACCGACCGCGTCGAGCAGTTCGACGGCTCGGTCGCGTCGTGCCGAGCGGTTGAGGTCGAGATGAGCGCCGAGCATTTCGGTCAGCTGGAAACCGACCGTAAAGCACGGATTGAGGCTTGAGATCGGCTCCTGAAAGATCATCGCGATGTCTTTGCCGATCACCTTGCGGCGTTCGCGTGCGGCCATGCGGGCGAGGTCGTGATCGCCGAATGTCATCACGTCGGCGGTGACCGTCGCCGTCTTCGGCAAGAGGCCCATTACGGCGAGCATGGCGACCGACTTGCCGGAGCCCGACTCGCCGACGATGGCGAGCACGTCGCCGGGGTCGACGGAGAAATCGACCGAGTCGACGGCGCGGAACGGTCCGGCTGCGGTGTCGAATTCGACCGTCAGATTGCGGATGTCGAGGAGGGGCATCGGCTCAGCTCCTCTTCAGCTTGGGATCGAGCGCGTCGCGCAGCCCGTCGCCGACCAGATTGATCGCCAGAACGGTGATCAGGATGGCGAGGCCCGGGAAGGTCACGACCCACCAGGCGCGCAGGATGAATTCGCGCGCTTCGGCCAGCATCGTGCCCCATTCCGGCGTCGGCGGCTGTGCGCCCATGCCGAGGAAGCCGAGCGCGGCTGCGTCGAGAATGGCGGTCGAGAACGACAGCGTCGCCTGCACGATCAGCGGCGCCAGGCAGTTCGGCAGGATGGTCAGGATCATCAGCCGCAGCGGACCGGCGCCGGCGACGCGGGCCGAGACCACGTATTCCTTCTGCTTTTCCGACAGCACGGAAGCGCGTGTGAGGCGCACAAAATGCGGCTGCAGAACGAGCGCGATGGCGATCATCGCATTGGTCAGTCCGGGGCCGAGGATGGCAACCAGCACCAACGCCAGCAGCAGGCTGGGGAAGGCGAGGATGATGTCCATGACGCGCATGATGATCGTGTCGACCATGCCGCCCGCATAGCCGGCGATCAGCCCGAGAAAGATGCCGCCGGTCAGCGCAATGGAGACGACGATGCAGCCGATGAACAGCGAGAACTGCGAGCCATGGATGAGCCGCGACAGGATATCCCGACCGACCGCGTCGGTACCGAGCAGGAAGCGGGCGTCGCCGCCGTCTTCCCAGATCGGCGGCACCAGCAGCGCTTCGCGGTACTGATGAATCGGATCGTGCGGTGAGACAAGCGTCGCGAAGATCGCGACGATCGCCAGAAAAGAAAACACGAACAGGCCGATGACAGCACCGCGGTTCTCGCGGAAATAGTACCAGAACTCGGCGAGGAGCGCCCGGTTGGCTTGTTTGGCGGAAGCGACGGTGACATCGGCCATGACGAACCCTTTTTTCTTTTGCCCGCTGTTACTTCTGGTGGCGGATGCGGGGATTGATCAGGCCGTAGAGCACGTCGACGGTCAGATTGACGATCATCACGATGGCCGCGATCATCAACAGGCCACCCTGGACCGACGGGTAATCGCGGCGCGAGATCGAATCGACCATCCATTTGCCGATGCCCGGCCAGGAAAAGATCGTTTCGGTCAGGATCGCGCCGGCGAGCAGCACGCCGACCTGCAGGCCGATGGTCGTGATCACCGGAATGAGCGCGTTGCGCAGCGCATGCAGCCCGACCACGCGCAGTGGCGTCAGGCCCTTGGCGCGCGCCGTGCGCACATAGTCTTCGCCCAGCACTTCGAGCATGGCCGAGCGGGTCTGGCGCGCAATGACGGCAAGCGGAATGGTGCCGAGCACGATGGTCGGCAATATCAGATGCGTCAGCGCGCTCTTGAAGGCGCCCGACTGCCCTGACAGGAGCGAGTCGATCAGCATGAATCCGGTGACCGGCTCGAAGAAATACATCAGCGAAATGCGGCCCGACACCGGTGTCCAGCCGAGCTGGCCGGAGAACACGATGATCATCAAAAGCGCCCACCAGAAGATCGGCATCGAATAGCCGACCAGGGCCGACGTCATCACCGTGTGGTCGAAGGTCGAGCCGCGCTTCACCGCGGCGATCACACCGGCCGGCAGACCGACGGCGGCAGCGAAGATGATCGCGCACAGCGACAGTTCGACGGTTGCCGGAAACAGCGTGAAGAATTCTTCGAAGACCGGCTTCTTGGTGACCAGCGAATTGCCGAGATCACCGCTCAGCACACCCATCAGATAATCGAAATACTGAATGTAGATCGGCCGGTCGAACCCGAACTGATGCAGCAGTTGTGCGTGCCGCTCGGGGGTGAGGCCGCGCTCGCCGGCCATCAGCAGGACCGGGTCGCCCGGAAGCAGGCGGATGAAGCCGAAGGCGGCGATTGTCACGCCGAGGAATGTCGGGATCAGAAGACCGAGACGCCGAAGGAGAAAGGCGAACATGACGGACCGAAACGCAAGGGAAAAGGGAAAAGGCGCCGGCGATGACCGCCGGCGCCTCTCTGGTTTCTAGATCGGGCTATTCAGCAATGTCGACGTATTTGAACACGTGACCGCCGAACGGGTCGATCTTGTAGCCTTCGACTTCCTTGCGCATCGCCTTGAAGACGACCGAGTGCGCAATCGTGGTCCACGGCGCTTCGCGCTTGAAGACGACCTGGGCCTCTTCGTACAGCTTGGTGCGCTCGGCTTGATCGGAAACGACCTTGGCCTTCTGGATCAGGTCTTCGAACTCCTTGTTGCACCACTGGGCGCGGTTGGAGCCGCCGACGGCGTCGCAGCCGAGCAGAACGGCGAGGAAGTTGTCCGGATCGCCATTGTCACCGGTCCAGCCGAGCAGAACGGCACCGTCACGCTTCACGTCCTTCGAACGCTTCAGGTACTCGCCCCATTCGAACGAGACGATCTCGACCGTCACGCCGACCTTGGCGAAGTCTGACTGGATGAGTTCGGCCATGCGGCGCGCATTCGGGTTGTACGGCCGCTGCACCGGCATCGCCCAGATCTTCATCTTGAGATCGCTCACGCCGGCGTCGGCAAGCATCTTCTTGGCCGCTTCCGGATCGTACGGATCGTCCTGGACTGCGTCGTTGTAGGACCAGATGGTCGGCGGGATCGGGTTCTTGGCCGCCTTGCCGGCGCCCTGGAACACGGCGTCGAGGATCGCCTGCTTGTTGACCGACATCGACAGAGCCTTGCGGACTTCGGTCTTGTCGAACGGCGGCATCTGCGTGTTGTAGGCGAGGTAACCGACGTTGAGGCCTTCCTGATCCATCAGCTTCAGATCCGGGTCCTCACCGATCGCCTTCAGGTCGGCCGGATTCGGATACGGGTTGAAGTGGCATTCGCCGGCCTTCAGCCGCTGGTGGCGGACCGAGGCGTCAGTGGTGATCGCGAACACCAGATCGTCGATCTTCGGACGGCCTTCGAAATAGTCGTCATTGGCCTTGTAGCGAATGACGGCGTCCTTCTGATAGGCGACGAACTTGAACGCGCCGGTGCCGACCGGCTTCTGGTTCAGGTCCTGCATGTTGCCGTCGGCAACGAGCTTGTCGGCATATTCAGCCGAAAGGATCGAGGCGAAGTCCATGCCGAGGTTGGCGATCATCGGCGCTTCCGGCCGGTTGAGAACGAACTTCACGGTGTAGTCGTCGACCTTGACGATCTCCTTGATGAGATCGGGCATCGACATGCCGTTGAAATATTCCCAGTTCGCGCCGGCGGTGTACTCGTGCCAGGGATGATCCTTCTGGAGCTGGCGGTTGAACGAGAACAGCACGTCGTCGGCGTTGAACTCGCGGGTCGGGGTGAAGAAGTCGGTCGCGTGGAACTTCACGCCCTTGCGCAGATGGAAGGTGTATTCGAGACCGTCCTCGGAAACGTCCCAGCTTTCGGCGAGGCCCGGGCCGATCTTGGTGGTGCCGAGTTCGAACTCGACCAGCTTGTTGTAGACCGAGCGCGACGTCGCGTCGAAGGTCGTGCCCGAGGTGTAGAGCGCCGGGTCGAAACCTTCCGGCGAGCCTTCGGAGCAATGTACGAAGGTCTTGGCGTTGGCTGCGCCGGCAAGACCCGTGGCAAGGATCGTTGCGGCGAGCAATCGTGCAATGGTGGATTTCATGAGTGGAACTACCTCCCGAATGGGTGACCGCGGGCGCGGTCACGAAGAACCCGGGCCGGCAGGCGTGGAAATGCCCGCCGCAACAGCCGGGTCCGACTAAGGGCGTAGTCCATCCGACCCGGACGCGGGAAGCAAGCGAAAACTTTCGCCTTTTCACATAAGTGAAGGCGAAAGCGCAGAACGCGACGGAAAACCCGACGTCAGTGATGTGGCGCGGTGCGATAGAACGAGATCATTGCCCCGAGGTCACCGGCCGACATCGGCTGGTCGAGAGCGGTTTCGGCCGCCCCGCGCACGCCGTTGTAGAACCGGGCGGCGAGTTCGGTGTCGTCGAGGGTACGCGCCATCTCGAACAGATCGGGCATCGGCAGCCAGTCCGGCAGGTCGCCGCCTTCGTGGCAGCCCAGGCAATAGCTTTCGTGCAGGGTCTGACCAAGCGCGACGGCCTTTGGCGAGAAGTCGAGCGGCAGGATGCCGGTCGGGTCGAAGGGATGTCGGGCAATGAGTTGATCGAGTCGCGCCACGACGCCGTCCCACTCGCCCGCCTCGATGCCGGCGCGCAGGACCGCGACGTCGTCGCCGGCAATTGCCGCGCCGCCCCGCCGCAACAGCAGGGCGAGCGGTCCGGCCGAGCCCTTGAGTCGTGCCGTCAGGGCCGAACGCACACGGGGTGACAGCGCGGGCGGGTCCTGGTCTTCGTCGGCGGCAAGCCGGCTCGCATCGCCGCGCATGACGATCAGTTCGGCGGCAAGGCGCCGGGCATCGTCGCTGACCGGATAGGGGCGGGGAGATTTGTCGGCGGAGAAGGTGGCGGTGGCCGCAGCGATCAGCATCGCCGCGGCCACCGGGATAGCCTTGAGGAAGTGGCAGACTACTGCAGCGTGATCTGCGCCGTGGTCGGCTGTCCGGCGTTGGTCCATTCCGTCATCGACCCGTCATACATCTTGGTCTGCTTGTTGCCGAGCAGCTCGCTCGACACGAACCAGTCCATCGACGCCCAGTGGCCGGTATTGCAGAAGGTGATCTGCGGAGCCCCGGTGTCGACACCGGCGGCAGCGTAGAGCTTCTTCAGCGTGTCCGTCGAGCGGAACTTGCCGCCGCCATTTTCCGTCATCCAGCTCTGCGGCAGGTTGCGCGCACCGTCGATGGTGCCGCTTGCCTTGGATTTGCCGTGCCGGTTGACGCCGAGATACTGGTCGGCGGTGCGCGCGTCGACGAGCTGGATGCCGTTTTCGCCGGCCGCCTTCACGTCGTCGATGGAGATCACCATGTCCTTGTTCAGATTGACCGCGAAGGTCTGTGCTTCCGGCTTGGCCGCGCCCTTTTCGAGCGGGTTGACCGGCTTCTTGTCCTTCTGCTCGGCGAGATAGGCGGCCATACCGCCGTCAAGGATCGAGACCTCTTCATGACCGAGCACCTTGAAGGTCCAGTAGAGCCGGGTGCCGATGCCCATATCGGTCGAGTTCTTGCCCGGCGGTACGAGCACCACATGGCTCGAATTGCCGATGCCAAGGTTGCCGATAACGCCGGCGAGTTTCGCCGTGTCCTTCGGCAGCTGCCCGGGGACGGGTCCCTGCGCCTCGCGCCAACCGTCCTTGCCGTAATTGGTGTTGACCGCGCCGGGAATATGCCCGCGCAGATAGTCTGTTGCCGGGCGCAGGTCGACGAAGACGACCCCGTCCGCGCCCGTGTTTGCCTTCACCCAGTCGACGCTGACCAGCGGGTCAGCGGCCTGGGCCATGCCTCCAATGCTCACCGCGACAAGCGCCGCACCGAGCAACGTTCCGAAGTTTTTCAGCAGTCTCATTCCTCGGACTCCTCGTTTTTAGCCTCGGCTTTCGCCAATGGCGGGTTTTCGGGTCAAAGGGTGATGACCCGATCCGCGGAAATCAGCTCGGCGACGACCCCATCCCAGGTCTCGTCGCTCTTCGTCTCCGTCAGATCCATGATTGTCACGTCGTCGTCGAGCGCGGCGAGCGCGGCTGCGACGGTTTCGCTGTCGGGAAACAGACCGGTCTTGAAAGCAAGAACACGCATGGTTTGTCCCTCCCTAAATCGACACGACGTGGTCGGCGGCGGTCAGCGCCGCGCCGAGTTCGTTCGCCGACAAAAGCGCGAGCTGATCGCCCATCGCCGCGACCGTTGTTTCCGGCACGATGTCGGACAGCTCCAGCAGCTCGGCCTGTTCGGCATTGGCCTCGGTTTCGGCAACGACATCGGTCATGAAGACGAGCCGCACCGTATGGCCGAAGATCGTCAGCCCGGCCGCGACCCGCATCGCCTCGGTGTGGTCGCGCCGCGCGAGCACCAGAATGGATTTCTTTTCACCGGCCATCGTGTCCCCCTTAAAGGCTGACGACACGGGTGGCTTCGGCCACCAGCGCGCTGTTGATGGTCTGGCTGCCGCGCTCCAGCGGGCAGTCATGGCCGTCCATGTGCAGGTCCCAGCTGTGTTCGCATACGACCCGGCGTTCCGCGCCGACGAGCGCTGCGGCAAAGGCGGCGTCGCCCGCGACCTTGACGCCGTCATTGGTCAGGAAACAGCCCCAGGAGGCGCCCGCACGGGTCAGCGCTCGGCCGAGCGGGGTGGCGAGCGGTGCGGCATCGGCCGAGGAAATGAGCAACAGAACGTCCATCAGGCTCTCCGTTTGCGTCCGAATGTGAAGGCGGCGGCCGTGCCGAGCGCGCCGACGAGGGCGCCGATGAGCGCGGCAGCACCGACCGGTCCCGAAGCGAGTGGCGACGGTGACGGTGCGGCATCCTGCGAAGTTTGCGGATAGACGGCGGCCTCGATCGGCAGTGTGCTGTCGGCCCAGTTGGCGAATCCGTCGAGATAAAGCCGGGCCTCGACGCCGGCTGCTGCAACCAGCGTCCAGTAGGCGAGCCCGTCGATGGCACCATGGCCATAGACAACCGGCACCGTGCCGGCGGGAACCGTGACCGGGTCGCCCGCGCGCAGGCGCACCGCCGGCAGGGATTGCGCCCCGGCGATATGTCCGCCGCGCACCGTGCGGATCCGTTCGCCCCAGTATTCCGCCTCGCTGCGCCCGTCGAGAACGAGCGTGCCGCCGGCTGAAAGTTCCATGGCGAGTTCGTCGCGCAGCACGAGACCCGCATCGCGCATCGCGGCGGTGTAGACCACCGGGCGAGCCATATCGGCGGTGCGGCCGGAGTCGATTGCAGAGCCTTCAAGGGCGTCGATCGGTTTCGCCCACACCACCACCTCCGCCTGGCCGGCGAAATGGAGCAAGGCGGCAATCGCATCGCGGTCGCCCTGACGGTCGCCGACGACCAGCACCGGCTCCGAGCCGTCGAGCCCGAGCGTGCCAAGCCGCCAGACGATGTCGCGGAACGAGGCGAGCCGCTGCCCGGCGCCGGTCACCGAGGCAACCGACAGGCAGCGCGCCGGCCCGGCCGTACTCGCCGGCGAAGCTTTCGCGCAGGCCTCTTCGGCACGCGTGTCGATGACGATTGCGTTGGCGGGAATGGCGTCGACGCTGTCGATCATGGCAAGCGGCGCCCCAAACGCGGAGCCGGCGGTGGCGGCCACCGCGAGCATCGGCAAAAGGGCGCGCCAGACGGCCATCAGCAGCCTCCGAAGCGGCGCGTCGGCTCTTCGGCGGCAGTACTCGCGGCGGTCACCGGCGGATTGTCGATGTAGTAGCCGATCAGCTCGGTTGCCGGCACTTCGCCGAACCCGTCGCCGACATCGACCATGCCGAGATCTTCCGCCGCAACCGGCCGGCTCGGCACCGCGTCGGGCGGCAGCGCGGCGATCGAAAAGCCCGCCGCCGATAACCCGAGCGCCGCGATCACCGCGGCGACGCAGAAAATCAGGCTGTTCCGGTCCATTCCGTTTCCTCCTCACCGGCGGTTGCGTTGCTGCGCATCCCGCCGTCGCCGACACTCATGCCGTGCCGAGTCGCTCAGTAACTGTCCTTCAGGAAGCTCACATAGAGTGCCGCCATGGCGACGAAGAACATGCCGATATGCACGGCGGTCTGCAGGTCGAACGCCATCCTCAGCCTCCCTTGAAGTGCTTGATCAGGTCGCCGAGCGGCACGCCTTCCCCGGTTTCGGGGTTGAGCACCTGCGGCTGGAAATGCGGCTGCCCGTCGCGGTCGACGCGCATGCTGGCGGGCGGGAACGCGTAGACGTAAACCAGCCCGGCGAAGGTGATCAGGCCCATCAGCGTCGAAAAGGCGCGCATCATGAACTGGCCGCTCATGCTCAGGTGTCCTTGCGGATATAGACGTGCCAGGAGCGCGTATCCTTGACCGTCTCGAGGTGGCTGGCGCCGATCTCGTCGCACATCGGCGGTAGCGCCTCGACCGAGGACGGATTGTCGACCAGCACCTCGATGATGTCGCCGGTTTCGACCGAGTTGATGGTCTTCTTGGTCATCAATTGCGGCCGAGGGCAGGAATCGCCGATGCAGTCGACCACGACGGCGACCGGATAGCTGGTGCCGTCGGACAGTGTGACGGTGCCGCCCGTTGCCGCGGTTTCCTTACCCTTGTTGCCAAATCCGAACAGACCCATGGCGTCCTCCTGTGTCTCGTCGCGCTCCGCCGCCAGGCGCGGCCGGCGCGACCGGTGTTGCGATGTCTATTGCGCCGCCTCGGCGGTGCCTTCTGCGGTCTTCCTGGCGGCGCGTGCCTGTTGCGCCTCGACGTGACGTTGATGCTGGGCGGCTTCCTTCTTCAGGATTGCGAGGTAGATCAGCGCCAGAACGGCGGCCTGCACGATGCCGAAGGCGATCGCCGGGATGCCGAACTTCTCCTGCAGCGTGGCCGCGTTGCTGAAGCCGAGCTGGAGCGCTTCGAGGTTGATCTCGCCGGTCATCGAGGCCGGTGCCGGCGGCCAGTAGTTCCACGACCACACCAGCGAAAACAGGAACATGCCGACGAAGGTGAATAACAGCGCCCAGAGCGCGCCGATATTGCCTTCGCCCGTCTTCACCCAGGTCGACACGGTGCAGGCGCCGGCCAGCACCATGCCGATGCCGAAGATGAACAGCCCGGCAATGGTGTTCAGCCCGACGTCGAAGTGCATCGTGTGCCCTTCGCCGATCGAGATGAAGCCGGTGAAACCGATGGTCAGGATGATCATCGCGACGAGCAGCGCCTTGGTGTTGCGGAAGCTCTTGAACAGCATCGCGTCGCGTAGCGCGGCCGTGTTGCAGAACCGCGAGCGCTGCACCAGGAACCCGACGACGGATCCGAACAGGAAGGCGACGAGGCATTGTCCAACCGGTGTCATCGCTCAGCTCTCCAGGATTTTCTTGTAGATCAGAGATCCGACCCAGGCGCCGGCGATGATGCCGCTGATCGCCAGATAGCCGCCCATGTTCATTTCCGGCGTGATGCCGAAGAAGGTCGAGACGTTGCAGATGAAGGCAAGCCGGATACCGACGCCCATCATCAGCCCACCGATGGTGATCATCACCCATTCGCCGAGCCGGCGCGGCATGCGCAGGTAGAATTCCTTCGACAGCACGGCCGCCACGAAGGCGCCGAACAGCATGCCGAGGCTGATATAGATCTTCCAGTAGCCCCAGTTCGGTTCGAACACGAGCGACCAGAACGGTAGCCGTTCGATGTCGTCGCCGAGCACCGCTTTCGCCGCCAGACCGGTCATCATCGTCTCGCCGCCGCCGACCGTCCATGAGCCGACCAGCAGGAACAGGAAGATATCGAGGACGGCGATCGCCGCCAGCGCAATGACGGGGTCGAGCGTCTTGCGGAACAATTCCATTACGGCATGCCTCCCGGTCTTCGCACCGCCCCAAAGCGGGCAGCGCCTATGCGTCTTCGACGTTCTGTCGTTGTTGGAAGGATGCTATGCTCGTGCCGCGAAGCATGGGTAGTAATTATAGACGACGGCGCCGATGGAGTGTCGTGAGGTGGGGGAACAGCACCGGCCAATGTCGATTTTCATCGAAAAAAACGACTTCCTGGATCACATGTTCCAGGCCTGCACAACGGACCAGATCAGCGAGTTCGTGCCGGAAAAGCGCAGTTTCCGGATTCATGGCCACAGCACGACGATTCGCCTGGAACGGGCCTACTGGAATGTCGTCGAACTGATGGCCGACGATCTCGATTTAACTGTCCCGCAATTGATTGAGCGCATTGTCGATCAGTGTCTGATCGCTAATGATAAGAACGTAGCCTCCTGCTTACGTGTCATTTGTCTGAAATTCCTGAATGTCTACGGTGGATGACCGGGGTGCGAACGGCTGCGGCTGTGTGATCGGAACAACGCGGCATCAACGCCGGCAACGGCGTGCGTGTGCTGGTTTTGAAGAAATGGGGCGGTGCTATCATGAGTGACAGAATGCAAGGATCGCGAGGCCTTGGGCGCCATACCATGGCCATCGTGCTGGCCGGCGGTCGCGGCAGCCGGCTGAAGGAACTCACCGACACCCGCGCGAAACCGGCGGTCTATTTCGGCGGCAAGAGCCGGATCATCGACTTCGCGCTCTCCAATGCCCTCAATTCCGGTATCCGCCGTATCGGGGTCGCCACCCAGTACAAGGCGCACAGCCTTATCCGGCACTTGCAGCGGGGCTGGAACTTCTTCCGCGCCGAACGTAACGAGATCTTCGACATCCTGCCCGCTTCGCAGCGGGTCACGGAGGAGAAATGGTACATGGGCACCGCCGACGCGGTCGCCCAGAACATGGACATTCTCGAGGGCTATGGTCCCGAATATCTGATCATCCTGGCCGGCGATCACATTTACAAAATGGATTACGAGCCGATGATCGTGCAGCACGTCGAAAGCGGCGCCGACGTCACCATCGGCTGCATCGAGGTGCCGCGCATGGAGGCCAAGGGCTACGGCGTGATGAAGGTCGACAAGAACGACCGCATCGTCGAATTCGTCGAAAAGCCCGCCGATCCGCCGGCGATCCCCGACAAGCCGGATCAGGCGCTGGCCTCGATGGGCATCTACGTCTTCCACCGCAAGTTCCTGTTCGACCTCTTGGCCGAGGACAGCGACAACGAGAATTCGAGCCACGATTTCGGCAATGACATCATTCCGCACATCGTCAAGAGCGGCACCGCGCTCGCGCACCGCTTCTCGGCGTCCTGCGTGCGATCGCGCAAGGAAAGCGAACCCTATTGGCGCGACGTCGGCACCATCGACGCCTTCTGGCAGGCCAATGTCGACCTGACCGATTTCATTCCCGCCCTCGACCTCTACGACACGGATTGGCCGATCTGGACCTATGCCGAGATAACCCCGCCGGCGAAGTTCATCCACGACGAAGAGGGCCGGCGCGGCCAGGCCATCAGCTCGATGGTGTCGGGCGGCTGCATCATTTCCGGTTCGCGCATCGACAAGTCGCTGCTGTTCACCGGTGTGCACACCCATTCCTACAGCCAGCTCGAGCACGTCGTGGCCATGCCCTATGTGACCATCAATCGTGGTGCTAGACTCTCCAAGGTGGTGATCGACCGTGGCGTCACCATTCCCCCCGGCCTCGTTGTCGGCGAGGATCCGGAGGAGGACGCTCGGCGTTTCCGCCGCACCGAGGGCGGTGTGGTGCTGATCACCCAGAACATGATCAACAAGCTCGAGGTCTAGCCGGTTGCGGGTTCTATTCGTCGCCTCGGAGTGTTTCCCGCTGGTCAAGACCGGCGGCCTTGCCGACGTCGTCGGCGCGCTGCCGCTCGCATTGGCGGGAAAGGGCTGCGACGTCCGCGTGCTCATCCCCGCCTATCCCAGCGTCAAGGAGAAGCTCGGCGAGACCGAGGAACTCTACTACTACGCCGATCTGTTCGGCGGCATGGCCTGGCTGCGCCGCAAGGATTTCGGCGGTCTGGACCTGATGGTGCTCGATGCACCGCATCTCTACGAACGCGACGGCGGCCCCTATACGGCGCCTGACGGCAATGACTGGGGTGACAACCATCGCCGCTTCGCCGCGCTGTCGTGGATGGCCGCCGAGATCGGCCATCTCGGCATCGATGGCTGGCGGCCGGACGTCGTGCACGCCCATGACTGGCAGACCGGTCTGACGCCGATCTATCTGCGCAACCGCCATGGCGCGCGGGCCCGCACGGTGTTCACCATCCACAACATCGCCTATCAGGGCTCGTTCGATCCCGCGACCTTTCCAGAGCTCGGCCTGCCCGGCCACGAATTCTCCCATGACGGGGTCGAATTCTACCACCGCGTGGGCTTCCTCAAGGGCGGGCTGATTTCCGCCGACCGGCTGACCACGGTAAGCCCGACCTATGCGCGTGAGATCCGTACCGCCGAATTCGGCTACGGCATGGAAGGCGTGTTGCGGATGAGGGCCGACGCCCTGCACGGCATCTTGAACGGCGTCGACGAGAAGATCTGGGATCCGAAGACCGACCGTCTTCTGGCCGCGCCCTATTCCGCCTTCAAACCCGAGGGCAAGGCGGAAAACAAGCGCGTCCTGCAGGAGATCCTCGGCCTCAAGGCTGATCCCGACGCGCTGCTGATCAGCGTGGTCAGCCGGCTGGCTTACCAGAAGGGTCTCGACGTTCTGCCGGGCCTTCTGGAGAGCGTTGCCGCGCGCGGCGGCCAGTTCGTCATGCTCGGCTCCGGCGACAGGCATCTGGAAAACCTCTATCGCGAAATCGCCGCCCAGCACCCCGGCTCGATCGCCGTGCGCATCGGCTATGACGAACCGCTCGCTCACTGGATCTATGCTGGTGCCGACGCGATTCTGATCCCGTCGCGCTTTGAGCCCTGCGGCCTGACCCAGCTCTACGGCCTGCGCTACGGCGCGGTGCCCGTGGTCGCGCGCACCGGCGGTCTCGCCGACACCATCATCGATGCCAACGAGGTGGCGCTCCGCGATGGCGTGGCGACGGGCATCCAGTTCGCCCATGTGACCGCCGAAGCGCTTGGCTTTGCGCTCGAGCGGTTGTTCGAACTCTACGCCGACAAGGAAACGTGGACCGCGCTGCGCAAGCGCGGCATGTGCCAGCAGGTCGGCTGGGATCGCTCGGCCGAAGATTATCTCGACCTCTACAGATCGCTTGTCGATTCCAGCGCCGCGGGGTAGGGCTCGTCCATGTCGTCAGCGCATTTGCACGTCACGGCCGGCCGGCCCTATCCACTCGGGGCGAGCTGGGATGGCGAGGGGACCAATTTCGCCCTGTTCTCCGCCAATGCGACGCGGGTGGAGCTGTGCCTGTTTTCGCCCGAGACCGGGCGCGAGACGGATCGCATCCGTCTGCCGGAAAAGACCCACGACATCTGGCACGGCTATCTCGCCGGCGTGCGGCCTGGAACGCTCTACGGCTACCGCGTCTACGGACCCTACGATCCGGCGGTCGGCCATCGCTTCAATGCCAACAAGCTCCTCATCGACCCCTATGCCAAGGCGCTCAGCGGCCGCCTGACCTGGTCGGACGCGCTGATGGGCTACCGGGTCGGCTCGCGCCGCGCCGATCTGTCCTTCGACCGCCGCGACAGTGCCTTCGCCGTGCCGAAATCTGTCGTCGTCGATCCCTCGTTCAGCTGGGGCGACGACTTGCCGCCGGAAACGCCCTGGAACGAGAGTGTCGTCTACGAGGTGCACGTCAAGGGCGCCACCATGCACCGCCCCGACGTGCGGGCGCCCAACAATGGTCGCTTCCTCGGACTGGCCAGCGATGCCATGCTCGACCATCTGGTCAAGCTCGGCGTCACCGCGGTCGAACTGCTGCCGGTGCAGGCCTTCATCGACGACCGTTTTCTTGTCGACCGGGGTCTCGTCAACTACTGGGGCTACAACTCGATCGGCTTCTTCGCGCCCGAACCGCGCTATCTGACGGCGGGCGATATCAGCGAGTTCCAGTACATGGTTCGCCGGCTCCATTCGGCCGGCATCGAGGTGCTGCTCGACGTCGTCTACAACCACACCGCGGAAGGCAACCATCTCGGGCCGACCCTGTCGTTCCGCGGCATCGACAATGTCAGTTACTATCGGTTGGTACCGGATTCGCCGCGTCACTATCATGACTTTTCCGGCTGCGGGAACACCCTCAATGTCCACCATCCGCGCGTTCTGCAGATGGTGCTCGACTCGCTGCGTTACTGGGTCGAGGTGATGCATGTCGACGGCTTCCGCTTCGATCTCGCCAGCGCGCTCTGTCGTGGCGCCCGCGATTTCGATCCCGACGGGGCTTTCCTCACGGCAATCCGTCAGGACCCGGTCCTGTCGCGCGTCAAGCTGATCGCCGAGCCGTGGGATGTCGGCATTGGCGGCTACAGACTGGGCGGTTTTCCGCCCGGCTTCTCGGAATGGAACGACCGCTTTCGCGACACCATGCGCCGCTTCTGGCGGGGAGACGCAGGCATCACGCCCGAATTCGCCACCCGTTTGCTCGGCTCTGCGGACTACTTCGACCGCTCTTCGCGCCGTCCCTGGGCGACGCTGAACTATGTTTCGGCCCATGACGGCTTCACGCTCGCCGACACGGTCGCCTATTCGACCAAGCACAATACCGCCAACGGCGAGGACAATCGCGACGGCCACAGCGCCAATTTCAGCGCCAATTACGGTGTCGAGGGGCCAACCGACGATGCCGCGATCAACGAGCTCCGTCTGCGTCAGCGGCGCAATCTGATCGCCTCCTTGTTCTTTTCGCAGGGCACGCCGATGATGCTTGCGGGCGACGAGGTCGGCAATGGCCAGCGCGGCAACAACAACGCCTATTGCCAGGACAACGAGATCGGCTGGATCGACTGGCCCGATCATTCCGATGACGGTCCGTCCTTCACGAACGATCCGACGGCGACTGCAGCAGCGGACAGCGAGGAGGAAGACGACGAACTCGTTTTCCAGCGTTTCGTGTCGCGGCTGGTCGATTTCCGCCGCCGTCACCCGATCCTGCGCCAGAACCGGTTTCTGCATTCCAATCCGCGCGAAAGCGACGGCATGCGGGATATCTGCTGGTTCTCCTCGCTCGGCCGTGAACCGGGGCCGGAGGACTGGGCCAATCCGGACTGGCGTTCCGTCGGCGTCGTGTTGCGCGGGGCGGCCGAATCGGCTGCCTACGAACACAGCGACGACGCGTTGTTCATCATCTTCAATGCGGCCACCGTCGCCTTGCCCTTCATCGTGCCGCAGCCGCGCGAGGGCTATCTCTGGCGTGAGGTGATGACGACGGTGAGTCCTGATGGTACGCCCGAGGTGGTCCTGATTCTCACCGGCGGCGCCGAGATCATGACAGCCGAACGCTCGATCCGGGTGTTTGTTGAAATTCCCCGCGACCGCAACGCGGTCGCCGCACGCGAAACCAATGGAGCCTGGCAATGACCGAGCCGGCAGCGTCGCTCGATCATCTGGCTGCAAGGCTCGGCATCGAACGCGATTACTGGGACACCACCGGCCAGCATCACTATGCGCCCGACGAGTCGCTGCGCGCGATCGTGCGGTCGCTCGGCTATGCCGCCGACAATGCCGACGATATCCGCGCGACGCTCGCCGATATGGATGCCGCCGCAAATGCCGGCTTCGCGCCGGGGACGGTGCGGACCCAGCTCGGTGGAGCCATATCAGTGCCGCTTCGCGCCGATAGTGGTGCCTTCGAGTGGGCGCTCAATCTCGATGGTGGCGAGACACTGCGCGGCACCGGCCGCATGGAAAATCTCGACGACGCCGGCGACGGCCGCCGTGCGCTTTCCTTCGGCGCCGACCTGCCTTTCGGGCTGCATCGACTCGTGATCGATCATGGCGAGGAGCGGCACGTCTCGACCGTCATCGTCGCCCCGCCGACCGCGCTCGGTGTCGGCGATATTGCCGGCGCGGGAAGTCGCCTGTGGGGCGTCACCGGACCGCTCTACGGCCTGCGCTCCAGGCGCAACTGCGGCATCGGCGATTTCGAGGACGCCGCCCGCCTTGCCGAGGCGCTTGCCCCGCTCGGCGCCGATTTCGTCGGCTTCAACCCGGTCCACGCGCTCTATCCGTCCGAGCCGAACCGGACCAGCCCCTATTCGCCGTCGAGCCGGCTGTTCCTCAACGTGCTGCACATCGCGCCTGACATGCTGCCGGAATTCGCGCACTGCGAGGCGGCCCGCCGCTATGTGTCGGAAAACGCGGTGGCGCTGGCGAGCCTGCGCGACACCCGCCATGTCGACTACGCCCACGCCGCCCGCCATAAGCTGGCCCTGCTCGATATCCTCTATGAAGAGTTCAAGCGCCGCAGCGGCATCGACCGCGCCCGCCACAATGCCTTTGCCGAGTTCCGCGCCGAAATCGGCCCGCGGCTGCACCGCCACGCACTGTTCGACGCGCTGAGCGAGGTGCTGCCGCCGCCGCCGGGCGGTTGGGGCGGCTTCGACCAGTGGCCGGAAATGTACCGCGATCCGAAGAGCGAGGCCGTCGCGCGCTTCGCGGTCGAAAACCATCGCCGCGTCGCCTTCTTCGAATTCCTGCAATGGATCGCCGACGAGCAGCTTGGTCAGGCCTCGGCGCGCGCGAAAGAAGCGGGCATGGCGCTCGGCCTCTATCTCGACCTCGCCGTCGGCGTCTGCGGCAACGGGGCTGATGCCTGGAGCGCACCGGACGAGTACGCCTATGGCGTCTCGATGGGCGCGCCGCCCGATGCCTTCGCCAAGGGCGGTCAGCGCTGGGCGCTGTCGCCGTTCAATCTGCGCACCCTGCGCGAGCGCGGCTACCGTCCGTTTGCCGAATTGCTGCGCTCCCTGCTGCGCCACGCCGGCCTTGCCCGCATCGACCATGTGCTCGGGCTGAACAAGGCGTTCTGGCTGCCCGATGGCGATCTGCCGGGGGCGTACGTCAAATATCCGCTCGACGATCTGCTGGCCGTGCTGGCGATCGAGTCGCACCGCGCCAACGCCGTCGTCATCGGCGAGGACCTCGGCAACGTGCCGGAGGGCTTCCGCGAGATACTTGCCGAGAACAACATGCTCGGCTGTCGCGTTGCCTATTTCGAGCGCGAATGGGATGGTGCCTTTTGCCCGCCCGAGACCTATCCGGAACGGGTGCTGGCCTGCGTCGGCACCCACGACCTGCCGCCGCTACGCGGTTGGTGGAAGGGCACCGAGATCGACTGGCGCGGCAAGATCGAGAACAAGCCGGCGGACGTGATTGCCGCCGAACAGGCCGACCGCGCCATCGACCGGCGCCGGCTGTGCCGCATGCTCGAACGCCACGATGCCGCCGATATGCCGGATCCGGCTGCCGGCCTTGAGGATACGGAGCTGGTCGACGACATCGCCAGGCGCCTGCATGGCCGGCTGGCCGCGAGCCCGTCCGATCTCGTCGGCGTCCAGATCGAGGATCTACTGCATCAGGAAGATCAGCCGAACCTGCCCGGCACCACCAGCGAGCATCCCAACTGGGTGCGCCGGCTCGATGTCGCGGTCGAGGACATCGGCCGCGATCCGCGCGTGACCGAGCTTGCCGCGATCATGACGGACGGACGCAAGAAACCCTGAGAGCCCGGCTCTCAGGGTTCACATTTCTTCGATCCAGAAGAAGCCGCGTAGCGCTATTCCGGGCTGAATTCCAGCATCACGGTCGCCAGCGGCGGCAGCGTAATCTCGGCCGAGAACGGCTGGTCGTTCCACGGGATCTCTTCCGCCACGACGGCGCCCTTGTTGCCGACACCCGAGCCGTCATAGTCGGCCGAATCCGTGTTCAGGATCTCGCGCCATTTGCCGCCATTCGGCAGGCCGACGCGAACGCCCTCGCGCGGCACCGGCGTGAAGTTGCACAGCACCGCGATCGGCGGCGTGCCGTTCTCGCCACGGCGCAGGAAGGCGTAGAAGGATTCGGCCTCGGCATTCGCCTCGATCCACTGGAAGCCGCGCGGGTCGGTGTCGAAGACATGCAGTGCCGGGCGGTCGCGATAGAGGGCGTTGAGATCGCGCACCAGCGCCTGCATGCCGCTATGTTGCGAGTAGTCGAGCAGGTGCCAGTCGAGCTGGCTCTCGTAGTTCCACTCGCGCCCCTGCGCGAACTCGCCGCCCATGAACAGGAGCTTCTTGCCCGGGTGGCCCCACATGAAGCCGAAATAGGCGCGCAACGTGGCGAATTGCTGCCAACCGTCGCCCGGAATGCGGCCGAGCAGAGAGCCCTTGCCGTGCACCACCTCGTCGTGGCTGAGCGGCAGGATGAAATTCTCCGAGAAGGCATAGGCCATGCCGAATGTCATCTGGTGGTGATGGTAGCGGCGGTGGATCGGCTCACGCCCGATATAGTCGAGCGTGTCGTTCATCCAGCCCATGTTCCACTTGTAGCCGAAGCCGAGACCGCCGGCGTCTGTCGGCCGCGACACGGCGGGCCAGGCCGTTGATTCCTCGGCGATCGTGGCAATGCCGTCGACCGACCCGTAGGCGACCTCGTTCAGCCGCTTGATGAAGGCGATGGCTTCGAGGTTTTCGTTGCCGCCGTGGATGTTGGGGATCCACTCGCCGTCCTTGCGCGAATAGTCGAGATAGATCATCGAGGCGACCGCATCGACGCGCAGCGCGTCGATGTGGAACCGCTTCAGCCAGAACAGAGCGTTGGCGATCAGGAAGTTGGACACTTCCGGTCGGCCGTAATTGTAGATCAGCGTGTTCCAGTCGGGGTGGTAGCCCTTGCGCGGGTCCTGATGCTCGTAGAGCGCGGTGCCGTCGAAATGGGCCAGCCCGTGCGGGTCGGTCGGGAAATGCCCCGGCACCCAGTCGACGATGACGCCGATGCCGGCCTGGTGACAGGCGTCGACGAAGAACTTGAAATCGCTCGGCGTGCCGAAGCGGCAGGTCGGCGCGTACAGCCCGACCGGCTGGTAGCCCCATGAGCCGTCGAACGGGAACTCGTTGATCGGCATCAGCTCGATATGGGTGAAGCCCATGTCCTTGACATAGGGCACCAGCGTTTCGGCCAGTTCACGGTAGCTCAGCCGCCGCCAGCCCTCGTCCTTGCGCCATGATCCGAGATGCACCTCGTAGATCGAGATCGGCGCCGACATGCTGTTGCGTTCGCGCCGTTCGGCAAGCCAGGCGTCGTCGCCCCACGGCGTGTCGTCGAGCGTATCGGTCAGTGAGGCGGTGCGCGGCGGCAGCTCGGCGTAGAAGCCGAACGGATCGGCCTTCAGCGGCAGGACCGTGCCGTTCTGCGCCTTGATCTCGTATTTGTAGGCTTCGCCGGTGCCGATGTCGGGTATGAAAATCTCGAAGATGCCGCTCGCTCCACGCGCCCGCATCATGTGCCGCCGTCCGTCCCAGCCGTTGAAATTGCCGACCACGGAGACGCGGCGCGCATTCGGTGCCCAGACCGCGAAATGTACACCCGAGATGCCCTCGAGTGTTATCGGATGGGCGCCGAGCTTTTCGTAGAGCTCGAGATGATTCCCTTCCGAGAACAGATGCTCGTCCATCGAGCCGATGACCGGCGGGAAGCGATAGGGATCTTCCAGCACATGACGGTTGGTGCCCCAGGCCACGTCGAGCCGGTAATGGAACCACGCGTCGCGACCGGGAACCGGTCCGGCGAACACGCCCGCCTTGTCGACGCACGGCACCTCGCAAACGGCACTGCCGTCCGCCGGGTCGATCAGCGTCACGCTGTCGGCGCCGGGGAAGAACGCCCGCACCACAAGCCCGCTCGTCGTCTCGTGCATGCCGAGGATCGAAAACGGATCGTGACAGTCCGCTTGGACAAGAGTAGCCATTTCGGCCGTGGAAATGACCTCGGCCGAGGGTGCAATCTCCTGAGAATGTGCCATCTGATCCCCGCTATCGCAGAGGCCCGACAGGGACGTCCCACATGTCTTTGGCATAGCCGCGGATCGTCCTGTCGGAGGAGAACCAGCCGACCCGTGCCGTATTGAGAAGTGCCTGCCGATGCCAGGTTTCGGAGTCCCGGAAGGCCCGGTCGATCCGACGTTGCGTATCATAGTACGACTGGAAGTCTGCGGTCACCAGGAAGTAGTCGTCATAACGCAGCTTGTCGACTATGCCGCGGAAGCGATTGGCATCGTCGGGCGAAAAGGCGCCGTGCTCGATCATGCTGAGCGCTTCCGACAGGAGCGGGCTGTCGGCAATGGCGCCTCGTCCGTCGAGGCCCTGGCGCCGCCGCTCGTCGACCCCTTCCGCGGTGAGACCGAAAATGAAGATGTTGTCGTCGCCGACCCGGTCGCGGATTTCCACATTGGCGCCGTCGAGCGTGCCGACGGTGAGCGCGCCATTGAGCGCGAACTTCATGTTGCCGGTGCCTGACGCCTCCATGCCCGCCGTCGAGATCTGCTCAGACAGGTCGGCCGCCGGGATGATGATTTCGGCAAACGAGACATTGTAGTTCGGCAGGTAGGCGACCTTCAGCCGATCGCCGATCTCCGGATCGTTGTTGATGACGTTGGCGACATCGTTGATCAGCTTGATGATCAGCTTGGCCATGAAATAGCCCGGCGCCGCCTTGCCGGCGAACAGCTTGACTCGCGGTGTCCACTCCGCGTTCGGGTTACGCTTGATCTCGCGATAGAGCGCGATGGTCTCCATCACGTTGAGGAGCTGGCGCTTGTATTCGTGGATGCGCTTGATGTGGACGTCGAACATCGCCTGCGGATCGATCTTCAGGCCGATCCGCTCGGCGACCACATTCGCCAGCCGGTTCTTGTTGTCCTGCTTGGCGATCTTGAAGCGGGTGCGGAACGCGGCGTCGTCGGCCAGCGGCGCGATCGCTTCGAGCCGCTCCAGATCGTCGACCCATTCGTCGCCCATGGCATCGGTGATCAGGTCGCGCAGTTCCGGATTGCATTCGTAGAGCCAGCGCCGCGGCGTGATGCCGTTGGTCTGGTTGACGATGCGGTCGGGATAGAGCGTGTGCAGGTCGCGGAACACGGTCTGCTTCATCAGCTCCGTATGCAGCGCAGATACGCCGTTGACCCGGTGGCTGCCGATGAAACCGAGCGTGCCCATGCGCACGCCGCCATGATTGTCGATCACCTTGACCGCATCGATCGGCACGGGATCGCCGAGATCGCGAATGCGTCCGGCGTGCCAGGCGTCGATCCACTCGATGATCTGCATGTGCCGCGGCAGCACCCGCCACATCAGGTCGACCGGCCAGCGTTCCAGAGCTTCGGGCAGCAGCGTGTGATTGGTGTAGCACAGCACCGCGGTGGTGATTTCCATCGCCCGATCGAGCGTCATGCCGTGATCGTCGACCAGGCGGCGGATCAGTTCCGGCACCGCGATCGTCGGGTGGGTGTCGTTCATTTGGATGGCGACGTAGTCGGGCAGGGTCTCGAGGTCGCCATGCTCGTCGATATGCCGCCGCAGGACGTCTTCGAGCGATGCAGCAGTGAAGAAATATTCCTGCTTCAGCCGCAGTTCCTTGCCTTCCGGCGTGGTGTCGTCGGGATAAAGCACCCGCGACAGCGAATTGGCGAGGATCGCATCGCGCGAAGCGTGGATGAAGTCGCCTCGGTTGAAGGTGTGCAGGTCGAACAGCTGCGCCGGGTTCGCCGCCCACAGCCTGAGTGTATTGACGTGATTGCCGCGCCAGCCGACCACCGGCGTATCGAAGGCGGCCGCGATCACCTGGGTCTGCGGATGCCACACTGCGCGGCCCGAATGGTCGGTTTCCACATGGCCGCCGAACGACACCGGGAAGGTGACGTCGGAGCGTTCGAACTCCCAGACATGGCCGGAGACCAGCCAGTCCTCGGCTTCCTCGATCTGCCAGCCGTCCTTGATGCGCTGCTTGAACAGGCCGTGCTCGTAGCGGATGCCATAACCGAAGGCGGCGATGCCGAGCGTCGACATGGAATCGAGGAAACAGGCGGCCAGCCGGCCGAGCCCGCCATTGCCGAGCGCCGCATCGGCTTCGAGCGTCAGAAGCTGTTCGTAGTCGATGCCGAGCGCGGCGGTCGCCTCGCGACAGATGTCCTCGATGCCGAGATTGGAGACCGCGTCGTGCAGCTGACGGCCGATCAGGAACTCCATCGACAGGTAATAGACCCGCTTCGGTCGCGCCACGTCGGTGCGCACGATGTCGGCATGCCAGCGGTCGACGACGTAGTCGCGAACGGCAAGCGACAGCGCCGCGCACCAGTCCCTGTCCTTGGCGTGTTCGACGTCCTTGCCGACCGTATAGATCAGCCGGTCGACGATGCGCTGCTGCAGATCCGCGCAATCGCCTTCGCAGAGTTCGCCGACAGTGGCCAGTCCTTCGAGCGTCATGGTCTCTCCAATCCCCTTTGCCGTGCGGCCATGTCACCGCAGGACAAACCAGGCGGGCACCCGGCACATCTTGTCCGGTCCCCCGCAGCCGTGGCCCCTTCGCCGATACGGCATTGCAGTCATGTCCCCTGCCGTGCCCCTTTTCGGGGCGGCACGGGTATCCCAGCAGTTCCCCAATTTTATGTGCAAAAGCCCGGCTGGGAAAACCGAGTTTAGACATCGCTAACTCATAGCACGATTTCACCGCCACGAAAGACACGCGATCCGCGTAATGAAATCGGCTTCGATATGACCGGTTGGGCCGCGTTATGCCGCGGCACCAAGAGTCCTTGAGAACGCCTGCGGCTGTGCGAAACACATCGCGACCCGCCGGACCGGAGCAGGCTGCCGAATGTCCGGGGCTCTGCCCCGTAACCTGTGCATCGGCGGCTTATGCAAAAGTCCTAATATTCTTTTTTTGAACGAACACTCGGGATGACTTACTGTTCGCGCCATCACGACCGCTATGCCGATGAGGGTAAGCCGGCGGAATGGGGCGAACAGAAATAGCCCCGATTGCACACTTCACGGGAGGGGGAACCCCATGTCGCATCTCGTACCGCCGCACGGCGCGGCAACGCTGAAACCGCTGCTTGCTCCGGAAATAGAGCGGGCGGAAGAGCTCAAGCGCGCCGAAGGGCTGAAGAAGATCCCGATGACCTCGCGCGAGGTCTCCGACCTGTTCATGCTGGCCATGGGCGCCTACACGCCGCTCGAAGGCTTCATGGGCGAGGCCGACTGGCGCGGTGCTTGCGTCGACATGAAGCTGACCAGCGGCGTCTTCTGGCCGATCCCGATCACGCTGTCGACGTCGCGCGATCTCGCCGACTCGATCGGCATCGAGGAGGAAGTGGCGCTGGTCGACGCTTCCAACAATGAAATCCTCGGCATCATGGAAGTGCGCGAGAAGTACGCCATCGACAAGGCGCTTGAGTGCGAGCATGTCTTCCGCACCACCGATCCCGAGCATCCGGGCGTGCAGAAGGTCATGGCACAGGGCGCGGTGAACCTCGCCGGCCCGGTCAAGGCGCTTTCCGAGGGCGAGTTCCCGACCAAGTATGCAGGGCTCTATCTGCGCCCGGCCGAATCGCGTGCGCTCTTCCTGCAGAAGGGCTGGTCGCGGGTCGCCGCCTTCCAGACCCGCAACCCGATGCACCGCAGCCACGAGCATCTGGTCAAGATCGCCGCCGAAGTCACCGACGGCGTCTTCATCCACCAGGTTCTCGGCGCGCTGAAGCCGGGCGACATCCCGGCCGAGGTTCGCACCAAGGCGATCCAGGCGATGATCGACAACTATTTCCGCCCCGGCACCGTGGTGCAGGCCGGTTACCCGATCGAGATGCGTTATGCCGGCCCGCGCGAGGCGCTGATGCATGCGCTGATCCGTCAGAACTTCGGCTGCTCGCACCTCGTCGTCGGCCGCGATCACGCCGGCGTCGGCGACTACTATGGCCCGTTCGATGCCCAGCACATCTTCGATGAGCTGTGGGACGGTGCGCTGGTCACCGAGCCGCTCAAGATCGACATCACCTTCTACTGCAAGAAGTGCTACGGCATGGCGACCGCCAAGACCTGCCCGCACGGCAAGGAAGACCAGATCAACATCTCCGGCACCAAGCAGCGCGAGATGCTGGCCAATGGCGATCCGATCCCGCCGGAGTTCTCGCGTCCAGAAGTGGTCGCGGTGCTGCAGGAATTCTACGCCAAGACCAAGATCGCCTGACGCGATCGGAGTATCAGACACACGAAAGGCCGCGGAGCGATCCGCGGCCTTTTTGTTTGGCAACGATGCTTGCAGCTACGCAGCTTCGCTTGCGCCTGCCGCGCGCTTTTTGAGCGTCTCCAGGCCGTCGGGATTGGAATCGAGCAGGAGCAGAGCGCTGGTCACAGCCCGGCTGACAAGGACATCACCGCTTTCGTATTTCTGAAACGCATTGGGACCGCCACCGATGAGGCGGCCGGCATCCTTCTGCGTAAGTTTCAGGCGCTTGCGTATCCGGCGAATCGTTTGCGGTTCGAGCAAGCCTTCGACTTCGGCCTTCAGCCGGTTCAGTGCCCGGTCGGAGACCTTCATGTCGTCGCCGCTATGGAGACTCTCGCCATCGTCATTGCAGTACCAGCCCGGCATGTCGAAAGTGGTCGACTGGTCCTTATAGGTGATGGTCATCGGCCGCTCGTCGCGATGCATCGGATGGCCGCATTCCGGGCAAATCGCTTCAGCCATTGTCTTTCTCCTTGAACGACAGGAGGAGAAACTCCGTCACGGCTCCAGCCGTGAACTTGACGTAGAGTGTTCCTACCTCGCTCGGCACGTAATAAACATCCTGCCAGATGCGGTGGTCGGCATAGGACGTCATCGACTTGACGAAATGCTTGCGCCTGATCGATTGGATGGTCCGGACGATTTCACGCCGTCCAAATCCAAGCGCGGCAGCGCCGCGAAGCGCGGAACCGGTAGCAACCAGACTGCTTTCGCTGAAGAAAGCAGTCTGAATTGCGTCAAGATCGTAGGTCGCTTTTCGCTTGTCGATCATGACGGAAAATAACACCACTATGGTGTTTTTTCAAGATGACCTCTAAGGGCTCCGTCCTGCACGTTACTCCGTCCCGATATTGTCCAGATCGTACGACGTGGTCTGGTAGACCTGATTGATCCAGTTGCCGAACAAGAGATGCGCGTGGCTGCGCCAGCGGTTTTCCGGCGTCAGGTGCGGATCGTTGCTCGGGAAGTAGGCATGCGGCACCTGCATGTCGATGCCGGCCTCCACGTCGCGCCAGTATTCCTCCGCCAGCGAGCTCGAATCGTACTCGATGTGATTGAACATGTAGAGGAAGCGGCGCGTTGGATCGTCGATCAGGCACGGCCCGGTGTCGTCCGACTCCATCAGCAGTTCAAGCCCGGTATCCTCCGGCAGATCGGTGTTGCGGATTTCCGTCCAGCGCGACACCGGAATCGAGAAGTCGTCGGAGAAGCCGCGCAGATAGGGCGACGCCGGATTGAGATTGCGGTGGCGGAACACGCCGAACGCCTTGCGCTGCAGGTCGTGCTTCGGCACGCCGTGGAAATAGTGCAGCGCCGCCTGCGCGCCCCAGCAGATCCCCATGGTCGAATGGACGTTGGTCTGCGTCCAGTCGAGGATCTGCTTCAGCTCGTTCCAATAGGTCACCTCTTCGAACTCGAGCCGCTCGATCGGCGCGCCGGTGATCACCAGCCCGTCGAACTTGCGGTCCCGAACGGCTTCCCAATCCTCGTAGAAGGCGAGCATGTGCGCCGCCGAGGCGTTCTTCGGCGTGTGGCCGCCGATCTTGATCAGCGTGAATTCGACCTGCAGCGGCGAGGCGCCGATCAGCCGGGCGAACTGCGTCTCGGTGCGGACCTTGTTCGGCATCAGATTGAGCAGCGCCACCTGCAGGGGACGGATGTCCTGACGGACCGCCATCTCCTCGGTCATGATCATGACGCCTTCCTGCTCCAGCGTGGCGCGGGCGGGAAGATCGTCGGGAATCTTGATCGGCATGACAGGCTCCTGCTTCGGATGCGCTCCCTTCGTGGCGCCGGAGCTTCCCCGGTGCCGCTGCGAAAGGTGCGGGAGAATGAGATAGGCGGTTGCGGGCGCGTTCGCAACTGACAGCTCGTCCGGCCAGCATGACCGAACCGGCGGTGTATCAGTCCGTGCGTCGGGAAATCGCCGTGGCGATGAGGTCGACGAAGTCGCCCGCGCTCTTCACTGCCATCATTTCCTCGGCCTCCACGGTATAGCCGTGCTTGGCCGCGATCGCCTCATAGAGCGGGATGCGGGTGTGCAGCAATTGCTCGAACCCCCACACCGCGAACGCGTTCGGATCGACATCGCGGTCGCGGCGGATATCGTTGTCCCGTTTGAAAATGTTCCACAGCTCGCACAGCAGGTCGTCGGGGTAGTGCATCGGCTTCGGATCGGCCTTGAACCGCTCGACCAGCATCGCCGCGTGTTCGGCCGTGCCGCGGATGTAGAGCAGCAGCGTGTTCTTCGCCAGCACCGACAGCACCGGGTCCTTCGGGTCGTCCGGGTCGACCACGTGGCAGAGGCTGCCGCCGGAATCGCAGATGAACTGGTCGTAGTCGTAGATGTCGCGCGCCTTCTCGATGAAGGCCGGAACGTCCCGCAGCGCGGCGATTTCGGCCACGCGGTGCTGTTCCTGGCGCTTGCGGTATTGCGGAAAGGAGATGCCGCCGAGCGCCGCCTTGCCCGGCTTGCCGAGATAGGTCGACAGCGGATCGAGATTGTTGAACGAGATGTTCGAGGAAATGTAGATCGAATCCGAGATCAGCAGGTCGCGCAGGAATTTGACCTTCATCGCCTCGCGCTTGAAATTGTCGACGATGTGCTCGCCCATGTAGCGGGTGCCGATGCGGAAATCGACCGAATAGTGGAACCACTCGCTCGAGCGCAGCATCGAGGCGACGGTCGTCTTGCCAACCCCCGACATGCCAAAAACCGTGACGGCCTTGCGGTCCCAGTCCCGGAACCCCTGTGGCGACGTGAAAAACATGATTGCCCCGCTTCCCCGCACAACAAGAACACCGCCAGCCATGTGTTGAACAGCCGGTGAGACGGTGCCTTTTTCGCCATGATGCCCGCATTCGGCGGAGCGTCAAAGGGGAACACTTGGGGAATCGTCGCGACGAATCGCGCAAGGTGACGCCGCCGCCGCGCGTCGCGTGCCGGAGCTCAGGCGCGGTCGCGCCGCCGGCCGACCCATTCGTAGATTTCTTCAACGCCGTAGGAGCAGCATCCGCACCCGCCGCTGTTGCAGCCGCTGCCTGTGCTGCAGGCCGATTGCGGTTCGCCGACGGGCCGGATCGTGCCCTTCGCCGCAAGCGTGTCGAGGATACCCTTCAGCGCATCGGGCTCGATGTCGAAGCGGGCCGCGATGCTGGAGACCGAGACTCGCCCGGCATCGGCGATGTAGCTGCGGATGTCGCTGATCAGCATGGGCTCTACTCCGCCGGAGACAGGTCGGCGCCATCGGTGTCGCTGCCCATCATGCGCATCGCGGTCAGCACCAGAACGAAGACCGAGAGAACCCCGCCGATCCACAGCAGCGACGAGCTCGGATGCGCGCCATAAGTGCCGATCTGGTAGACGAGTACGGAGGTTCCATAGGCGAGCCCGGTGGTCCAGCCAGCGGCGAACAGCGTCCAGCGCGTACCGGTCTCGCGCCAGATCGCCGAGATCGCGGCAACGCAAGGGATGTAGAGCAGGATCATGACCAGATAGGCGAGGGCGCCGACGACGCCATCGAAGCGGCTCGCCATGGCGCCGAAGGTTCCGCTCGCAACGCCCTGATCGGTCGCCGCCGCCGTCTGATCGCTGAGGTCGCCGATGTCGATGCCGAGCGGATCGGCGAAACTGGCGAGCGCGTCGGTGAGATTGGCCGGGATCGAGGCAAATGCCTCGCCGATGCCGGCGGCGAGATCGAATCCGTCGTCTTCCGCGCCTGTCGCCGGTGCGTCGGCTTCGGCCATGCGGGTGTAGAGCGAATCGAGCGCGCCGACCACGGCCTCCTTGGCGAAGATGCCGGTGAACAGGCCGACGGTCGCCGGCCAGTTGTCTTGCGAAATGCCCATCGGCGACACCACCGGCGTGATCGTCTTGCCGATCGTCGCCAGCACCGACTTGTCGGTGTTCTCGTTGCCGATGCTGCCGTCCGTGCCGAGCGTGTTGAGCACGCTCAGAACGACGATCACCGCGACGATCATCTTGCCGGCATCGAAAATGAAGTTCTTCAGCCGGTCCCAGGTCTGCCGCAGCAGGCCCTTGATGGTCGGGATGTGATAGGGCGGCAGCTCCATGATGAACGGCGAGGTCTGGCCGCGCAGCAGCGTGTTCTTCAGCGCCAGGCCGGTCATCACGGCAAAGACGATACCGAGCAGGTACAGAAGGAAGACGATGTTCTGCCCGCCACTCGGGAAGAAGGCGGCGGCGAACAGCGCATAGACCGGCAGCCGGGCGCCGCACGACATGAACGGCGCCATCATCACCGTCATGATCCGGTCGCGGCGGTTGTCGAGCGTGCGGGCCGCCATCACCGCCGGCACCGTGCAGCCGAAGCCGAGGATCATCGGAATGAAGGACTTGCCCGGCAGGCCGATCGCCCGCATCGAGCGGTCCATGACGAAGGCGGCGCGCGACATGTAGCCGGAGTCCTCAAGGAAGGTGAGGAACAGGAACAGGAAGCCGATCACCGGAATGAAGGTCGACACGGTCTGGATGCCGACGCCGATGCCCTTCGGCAAAAGCGCGATCAGCCAGTCGGGCATGCCCCACAAGGCCATCAGATGCGCCGGTCCGTCGACCAGCAGCGTGCCCGTCAGGATGTCGAAGAAATCGATGAAGGCGCTCGCGAAATTGATCGCGAACAGGAACATCAGATACATCACGACGAGAAAGATCGGGATGCCGAGTACCCGGTTCAGCACCACGGCGTCGATGCGGTCGGACGTGGTGTGGGAGACCCGGTGGGTGCGTTTCACCGAGTCGCGCGTCAGCGCGTTGGCGAACCCGTAGCGGCTGTCGGCGAAGAGGATGTCGATATCCTCGTCCATCGTGTCTTCGATGTTCTGGCGCTCGCGCGCGGCCAGATCGAGCAGCGTCTCGTCAACGATCTTCGCCGCGACGCCGTCGTCCTCGATCAGCTTGGCGGCGAGCCAGCGCTCGTTGAGGTGGCTCGCGGTTGCCGAGGGTTCGATGTGGGGGACGAGGCGCGCGATCGCTTCTTCGATCAGCGGCAGATAGCCGAGATCGGCGCTCGGCGCCTTCGGCTCGCCGGCAAGCGCGAGGACCGCGTCCTTCAGCGCATCGATGCCCTGCTTGCGGCTGGCGACCAGCGGAATGACTGGGCAGCCGAGCCGGGCGGACAGCTCATCGGCGTCGATTCGCAGCCCGCTCTCGGCGGCGGCATCCATCATGTTCAGCGCCACGATCATCGGCACGCGCATCTCGAGCAGCTGAACGGTGAGGTAGAGATTGCGCTCCAGATTGGACGCGTCGACGATGTTGATGACGAGGTCGGCGGCGCCCGACAGGATGTAGTCGCGGGCAATTGATTCATCGAGCCCGCTCGCCGACGTGCCGCCGAGCGAATAGGTGCCCGGCAGGTCGACCACAGTGATCGCCGTTCCCTTGTGGGTGAACGAGCCTTCCTTGCGGTCGACGGTCACGCCCGGCCAGTTGCCGACCTGCTGGCGCGCGCCCGTCAATGCATTGAACAGGGTCGTCTTGCCGCAATTCGGATTGCCGGCCGTTGCGATGGTGACCGATGTCATCCCGTGACCCGCTCGATCTTCAGCAGATGCGTTTCGTTCTTGCGCAGGGAAAGGGAGAAGCCGCGAACCCGGATCTCGATCGGGTCGCCGAGCGGGGCGATGCGGCTGACGGTGAACTCGGTGCCCGGCGTTAGCCCCATCGTCAGCAGCCGTTCACGCCCCTGGCGCTCGCCACGGACATAACCGACCACACGGGCGCGTTCGCCGATCGCCAGATCCTTGACACTAACATCCATTCCGCTTGTCCGTTCCATATGACGTTCGCCGTCCGCCCGCGGGGCAGCGATGCTCGCGGAGTGCTGCGCCTCAGCTTTTTTTCGGAAGAGGAGGGGCATCATGTGCCGTAACCCTTTTTCAGTCTCTTTTCTATGGAGGCTTTGATCTATCGATGCAAGCGACTTGCATTAGCGTTTGCACTACCGCACACGCATGGCGCTGACGTTGACTTTGATCAAATGCTTGACGATTCGGCGTTTGCCGCCGCCGTCTTCGAACCTGTTGCGGGATGCCCGCCGATCCGGTGACGTTGAAAACCCCGTTTCTCATCAATTAGATAACTCTAATATATCTGAATTGCCGGCTGCATGGCGAGATTCCCGAGGAATTTGCAGCGACGGGGATTGCGGCCGCTCCCAACCCGATTTTCCGCGTTCTAAAAAAAATTGCTCGATGGCCGGCTCTACCGGTGGCGCTGGGGCTGGAGAAGGCCCTGAACGGGCGTTCGCTCTGCCGTATCGACCATATTCAAAGGGAAATATGTGTTGACAGGTTCGCCGCCGATGGCCCTTTTTCGAGTGTTCGCCGCGCTGGCGGACGGAAAGGCTGGCCCGTGCAACTCTACCTGCCGATCGCAGAGATCCCGGTCAATATCTTCCTCATTCTGGGGATGGGGGGCGCGGTTGGCTTCCTGTCGGGCATGTTCGGGGTTGGCGGCGGCTTTCTGATGACGCCGCTGCTCATCTTCACCGGCATACCGCCGGCGGTCGCTGTGGCCACCGAGGCCAACCAGATCGTCGCCTCGTCCTTTTCCGGCGCGCTGGTGCACTTCCGTCGCCGTTCGGTCGATATCCGGCTCGGCATGCTGCTTTTGGCCGGCGGTATCGTCGGCTCGGTGTTCGGCGTCTGGCTGTTCCGCCTGTTGCGGGAACTCGGCCAGCTCGATCTGATCATTTCGCTCTGCTACGTGCTGTTCCTCGGTGTCATCGGCGCCCTGATGCTGATCGAAAGCGTCAATGCGCTCAGGCGTACGTCGCGCGGCGAGCGGGCCATGGTCCGCCGCCCCGGCCACCACAACTGGATCCACGGCCTACCGTTCAAGGTCCGCTTCAAACGTTCCAAGCTCTATCTCAGCGCGATTCCCGTGCTGGTGCTCGGAGGTCTGGTCGGCATCCTCGCCTCGATCATGGGCGTCGGCGGCGGCTTCATCATGGTTCCGGCGATGATTTACCTGCTGCGCGTGCCGACCAACGTCGTGATCGGCACCTCGCTGTTTCAGATCGCGATCGTCACCGCCTTCACCACGGTGATCCAATCGACCACCAACCAGACCGTCGACGTGGTGCTCGCCCTGATTCTCATGGTCGGCGGCGTCATCGGCGCGCAGTTCGGCGCACAGGTCGGACAGAAGCTGCGAGGCGAGCAATTGCGCGCACTTTTAGCACTTCTCGTCTTGCTGGTCTGCGTCCGGCTCGGCTATAACCTCGTCGCGACCCCGGACGAGTTCTACTCCCTTGGTCGTGTATTCGCGGGCGGCCATTGAGCATAAAAAGGCCCCGGGTATAAGTTTTGCCTCCCCAAAAAGTATGAGGCGAGCTTAGCCAAGAGGAATCCGCTGCCGATGGAATCGTTCCGTTTTGTGCAGCGCAAAAAACTCTGCTGCACCCGCTCGATGACTGTAAATCCAAGTAATAAAACGAGTTATTCCTGTCATATTAGCCCTTGCTGATATGAAAGGATCGATATATGATCAAAGTCTGCCGAGGGGGAACGGTGGGAGACGGGATCCGCTGTATGAATCATTTCATACAGGCGAGGGCACGCTCAGTGCTGGCCGAAACCGGCCCGCTGCGCCGCCCGCACGAACATGGCGGATGCGACGCGTCGCAGGGCTGCCACCAAGGATGCATCAACGGCGCGCCGAGCCAGAATGTCGTGCCGCCGCAAGGAGGGTGAGGATCGCATATGTCAGCCGATAACGGAAAACACCACGAGACACCGCTTCTGGACGAGCTGGAAAGCGGTCCGTGGCCGAGCTTCATCACCGGCCTGAAGCGCCTGCGTGATTCCCAGGGCGAGCAGTACGCGCCGATGGTGAACGACCTGCTGGGTCAGCTTGAGCACTCTTATGAAGAGCGCCTCGGCTTCTGGAAGGGCGGCACCGTGTCGGTCTTCGGTTACGGCGGCGGCATCATTCCGCGCTTCTCCGAAGTTGCCTCGAAGTTCCCGGAATCGAAGGAATTCCACACCCTTCGCGTCATGCCGCCGGCAGGCTACCACTACGACACCGAGACGCTCCGCAAGATGTGCGACATCTGGGAGAAGTACGGTTCGGGCCTGATCGCGTTCCATGGCCAGTCCGGCGACATCATGTTCCAGGGCTGCACCACCGAGAACACCCAGAAGGCGTTCGATGAACTCAACGAGATGGGTTACGACCTTGGCGGTGCCGGTCCGGCGCTGCGTACCTCGATGAGCTGCGTCGGCCATGCCCGCTGCGAAATGTCGTGCTACGACGAAGTGCGCGCCCACCGCGAGGTCATCAACGAGTTCCTCGACGAGATGCACCGCCCGGCGCTGCCCTACAAGTTCAAGTTCAAGTTCTCGGGCTGCGGCAACGACTGCGTCAACGCCATTCACCGCGCTGACTTCGCTGTCATCGGCACCTGGCGCGACGACATGAAGGTCAACCAGGAAGAGGTCAAGAAGTACGTCGACGAGGTTGGTCGCAAATATGTCATCGACTCCGTCGTTGCGATGTGCCCGACCCGCGCGCTCAGCCTCAATGACGACGACACGCTGGAAGTCGACAACAAGTCGTGCGTGCGCTGCATGCACTGCCTGAACGTCATGAACAAGGCGCTGTCGCCGGGTGATGACAAGGGCGTTTCGGTCCTCATCGGCGGCAAGCGCGCGCTGAAGATCGGCGACCTGATGGGCACCATGGTCGTGCCGTTCATGAAGCTCGGCACCGACGAGGATTTCGAGGCTCTGAACGAGTTCGCCGGTAACGTCATCGACTTCTTCGCCGAGAACGCGCTCGAGCACGAGCGTATCGGCGAGACCATCGACCGCATCGGTCTGCCGGCCTTCCTCGAGGCTGTCGGCATCGATCCGGATCCGAACATGGTCCGTCATCCGCGCACGTCCTGCTACGTCCGCACCGACGACTTCACCGAGGAAGCGGAGAAGTGGTACGAGCGCAAGGGCAAGAAAGACAGTGGTGAGCCGGTCGCTGCCGAGTAACGACCGAAGCATTGCCTAAGGGAGAGAATTGATGAGTGAAGCGACGCAACCGCGTACGCCCGATGAAGTCGGCGTGCCTGATCCGTTCCCCTTGATGCATCCGGTGATGCGCAAGAACTACGGTAACTGGGACTGGCATGATCGTCCGCGGCCGGGCGTGCTGCATCACGTTGCCAAGAACGGCGACGAGGTGTGGACGGTCCGCGCTGGCACCCAGCGCCAGATGGACATCTTTACCATCCGCAAGCTGTGCGACATCGGCGACCAGTTCGCTGAGGGTCACGTGCGGTTCACCACCCGCTCGAACATCGAGTACATGGTGTCGTCGGCCGACAAGGTCGATCCGCTGATCGAGAAGCTGCAGTCCGAGGGTTTCCCCGTCGGCGGCACCGGCAACTCGATCTCCATGATCTCGCACACCCAGGGCTGGCTGCACTGCGATATCCCGGGCACCGACGCTTCCGGCGTCGTCAAGAGCCTGATGGATATGATGTACGAGGACTTCATCAAGGAAGAGATGCCGAACCGCGTTCGCATCACCACCTCGTGCTGCCAGATCAACTGCGGTGGTCAGGGCGACATCGCCGTCAACGTCCAGTACACCAAGCCGCCGCGGATCAACCATGATCTCGTGTCGAATGTGTGCGAACGCCCGGCTGTCGTCGCGCGCTGCCCGGTGGCGGCCATTCGTCCGGCCATGGTCGACGGCAAGCCGTCGCTCGAGGTTGACGAGAAGAAGTGCGTGTGCTGCGGCGCCTGCTACCCGCCGTGCCCGCCGATGCAGATCAACGGCAAGGACTCGACCAAGATCGCCATCTGGGTTGGCGGCAAGCACTCGAACGCCCGTTCGAAGCCGACCTTCCACAAGCTGGTCATGGCCAACCTGCCGAACAATCCGCCGCGTTGGCCGGAAGTCTCCGAGGTCGTCAAGAAGATCCTCGCGGCTTACAAGGAAAATGCCAAGGATTGGGAGCGCATGGGCGAATGGATCGACCGCATCGGTTGGCCGCGCTTCTTCGAGCTCGCCGATCTGCCGTTCACCAAGCACCACATCGATACGTGGACCGGTGCGCGCCACAACATGAACATGTCGGCTCACGTCCACTTCTAGGACGCGACAGCAACGACATCAGCCGGCGCGCCCGGTGCGCGCCGGCACCAAGATCAAACGGGAATTCCGGCATTTGCCACAGAGCAAGCCGGACCAGCCCGGCAAGGGGGACATTGCAGGTCGGCACGGCGACCCCGCGTGATCGCGGTTCGCAGGCAAGGACGGCTTTGTCTTCACGTAGGGAAAACGGGACTCCGGGGGAGACGTATTGTGAAGTTCGGAATCTTGGTCACCGAAGGGCCTTACACGCATCAGGCGTCTGACTCGGCCTATCAGTTTACGAAGGCGGCTCTTGAGAAGGGTCACGAGATCTTTCGTGTCTTTTTCTACAATGACGGCGTCAACAACGGTACTCGTCTGACCGTTCCGCCGCAGGACGACCGCAACATCCAGAAGATGTGGACGGAGCTCGCCGAGAAGCACGACCTCGACATGGTCGTCTGCATCGCGGCCGCGCAGCGCCGCGGCATTCTCGATGAGAACGAAGCGCGTCGCCAGGGCAAGGATGCCAACAACATCGCGCCGGGTTTCCGCATCTCGGGCCTCGGCCAGCTGGTGGAAGCCGGTATCGTTTCCGACCGCCTGGTGGTGTTCGGCGACTGATTTGAGTGCCGCGCCGGCCTGAAGCGCCGCGCGAACGGGAAAGACCAGAACACGACGTTTTCCAGCGGCCGAGGGCCGGAACGGAAAGCGGGCTCAAGGGGAGATCGGGATGACCGTGGAAGCACCCGAAGTCGACGGCGAAGTCGTCAAGAAGTTCATGTACGTCAACCGCAAGGCGCCTTACGGCACCATCTATGCGCTCGAGTCGCTGGAAGTGGTGCTGATTTCGGCAGCCTTTGAACAGGATGTCTGCCTCGCCTTTCTCGATGATGGCGTCTACCAGCTGATGGCCGGTCAGGACACCAAGGGCATCGGCATGAAGAACTTCTCGCCGGCCTACAACGCGCTCGGCGACTACGAGATCAACAAGCTTTACGTCGAGAAGGAATCGCTCGAGGAGCGCGGCCTCTCGGCCGACGACCTGATGGAAGTCACCTACGAGGACGAGGATGACGACTGGGCCGAAAAGCCGTCGATTCAGCTCGTCACGCGCGCCGAACTGGCCGCGCTGATGGCCGAACAAGACGTCATCATGGGCTTCTAAGGAAAAGGGCGGAGAGAAAACATGTCGACGACACTGCACACCGTCAATAAGTCGCCCTTCGAGCGCAACGCATTCGCCAGCTGCCTGGCGCATCTTATGCCGGGCGATGCCATTCTCGCGATCGAAGACGGCGTGGTCGGACTGCGCAAGTCCACCGCCTTCGCCGATTCCCTTTCCAGCGCCGCAAAGGACCACAAGGTCTACGTTCTCGGCCCCGATCTTGGTGCTCGCGGTATGTCCGCGGATGACCTAATCGACGGGGTTTCGATTGTGGATTATGACGGCTTTGTGGATCTGGTTGCAGAACACCAGCGCACGCAGGCGTGGCTGTGATCCGCTGACGGTCGCCCCGCGGCGGCCTCGGGTGGAAACAAGTAGGAAGAGACAAGAGGAGCAAGAACCATGGCTTACGAACTGAACGGCACGACCGTCGAGCACGACGAAGAAGGCTACCTGACCGACATCTCGGTTTGGTCGAGCGATCTCGCCGAGCTCATCGCTCAGGACGAAAAGATCGACATGACCCCGGAACACTGGGAAGTCGTGAACTTTCTCCGCGAGTATTATGACGAATACCAGATTGCCCCGGCGATCCGCGTTCTCGTCAAGGCGCTGAAGAAGAAGTTCGGTCCGGAAAAGGCCTCGAACAAGTACCTGTACGAGCTGTTCCCGTACGGCCCGGCCAAGCAGGCTTGTAAGATCGCCGGCCTTCCGAAGCCGACCGGCTGCGTCTAAGCGCATCGAAAAGATCTAATACCGGCTAGCCCTAAAAAGCCGGACCAGTAAAGGGAGGGGCGCACGTGTTGACGACAGTCTACGCGCTCTTGTTCTACGCCTCCACGTTGCTTTTCGTGGCGGGCATCGGCTACCGCATCTGGCAGTATGCGAAGACCCCGGCGCCGTTGAAGATTCCGACGACGCCGGCCCCCACCACCCGTACCGGTGTGTGGTTCCGCATGGGCCGTGAAGTGGTTCTGTTCGAGAGCCTGTTCAAGTCGAACAAGTGGATCTGGCTGTTCGGCTGGGCCTTCCACATGGCCCTTGCCGTGGTCGTAATGCGCCACCTCCGTTACTTCATCGAACCTGTCTGGGGCTGGGTGTCCTTTGTTCAGCCCTTCGGCGTCTATGCGGGTTTTGCCATGGTCGCGGCGCTGGCCGCGCTGTGGGCCCGCCGGGTGCTGGTACCGCGCATCCGCTACATCACCGCGCCGTCGGATCATCTGATGCTCGCGCTTCTCGTCGCCATCGGCCTGTCCGGTCTCGGCCTGAAGTTCGTCGCTCGGACCGACATCGTCGCCGTCAAGGCGTTCTTCCTCGGTCTGATGCGTTTCGACTGGCAGCCGCTGCCGGCCGACCCGGCTCTGCTGGTGCATCTCACCCTGGTCGCGGTGTTGATGATTGTGTTCCCGATTTCCAAGCTGCTGCATGCGCCGGGCGTCTTCTTCAGCCCGACCCGCAATCAGGTCGACAACCCGCGTGAGCGGCGTCACCTGGCCCGTTGGGCGCAGCGACTGGAAAGCTGAAACAGCGATCGCTTGGCCGCCTGAGAGACCGCAAGCGGCAAACAGGCTAGGGAAGGAAGGTCACGTGAACGAGCACGTCAAACCGCAGACCGGCGACGAGGAACATCTCGATCCGTTGGAAATGCCGGCGCTGTGTCCCGGTGCCATGGCGGACTCGCTGCCTTACGCGGCAGCCCCGCAGCACAACACGGACCTTGGCTTCCCCGGTGAGCTTGTCGACAACTGGCAGGAAAAGGCCATCGACAAGATGGGCGAGCTGCTGACCAAGTACCGCTCGTTCCGGGTCTATCTCGACAGTTGCGTCAAATGCGGCGCCTGCACCGACAAGTGCCACTATTTCCTCGGCACCGGCGACCCGAAGAACATGCCGGTTGCTCGCCAGGACCTGCTGCGCAAGGTCTATCGCCGCTACTTCACCCTGCCGGGCAAGTGGTTCCCGAAGCTGGTTGGCGCCGTCGATCTCACCGAAGAGGTGCTCGACGACTGGTACAGCTACTTCCACCAGTGCTCGCAGTGTCGCCGTTGCTCGGTCTACTGTCCCTACGGCATCGACACCGCCGAGATCTCCATGGCCGCCCGCGAGATCATGGACTCGGTCGGCAAGGGCCAGAAGTACTGCAACGAGATCCTCGGCAAGGTTCACAAGATCGGCAACAACCTCGGCCTGCCGGAAAAGGCGCTGGCCGCGACGCTGGAAGACCTTGAAGAGGATATCGAGGACGAGACCGGCGTGCCGGTGAAGCTGCCGCTCGACGTCAAGGGCGCAGATATCCTGCTCGTCACCCCGAGCGCCGACTTCTTCGCCGAGCCGCATATCGACGGTCTCATCGGCTACGCCAAGGTGTTCCACCAGGCCGGCGTCAACTGGACGATTTCGTCCTATGCCTCGGAAGCCGCCAACTTCGCCATGTTCATCGGCTCTTACGAGCAGATGCGCGAAGTGGCCCAGCGCATCCGCAAGGCCGCCCAGGACCTCGGCGTCAAGCGCATCATCGTCGGCGAATGCGGCCACGCCTGGCGCGTCGCCTATTCCTTCTGGAACACGCTGGCCGGCCCGTTCGATTTCCTCGACCCGAACTATCCGGTGCCGCAGCACATCTGCGAGTTCACCTACGACCTGATCCAGAAGGGTGAGCTCAAGTTCGACAAGTCGCAGAACGATCACATGACGCTGACCTATCACGACAGCTGCAACGTCGCGCGTGCCTCGCGCATGGGCGACATGCCGGGCGGTCAGTTCGAGATCCCGCGCGCCATCATCAGGGCGGTCTGCAACAACTACGTCGACATGGCGGCTGACACGATCCGCGAGTCCACCTTCTGCTGTGGCGGCGGCGGCGGTCTGCTGACCGACGAAATCATCGACATTCGCGTCAAGGGCGCTCAGCCGCGCATGCGCGCACTGCAGGAAGTGGCCGAGGATCACGGTGTCACGCACATGGCCGCCATCTGCGCCATCTGCAAGACCCAGTTCGCCAAGGTCATGCCGAATTACGGCTTCGAACGCGACTCCATCGTCAGTGTCCATCAGCTCGTTTCCAACGCCATCATTCTCGATGGTCAGACGACTGACGACGACGACGAGGATGGCGACGACGACGCCTGACGAAGCGCGCCGCAGGGCGCGCAAGGAATAATGCCGCCAAGGCGCCTGGCGCGGAGCGGCATAGGACGAACGGCAGGAACACTGTCGTTCGAACGGGGGAAACGGTTCGCCGGACAATGGGGGACGGCGGCCCTAAACACCAAAGTCCGTATGGCCATCGCCCTGCGGAATGATCATTTAGCAGCCGCTGCGGCGGGCAGAAATGAGGAGTGGGAGGAATGAACGAACAGCTCGGGAGTACGAAGCTGACCTTCCGTCGCTTTGAAGACGGCGACACTGAGATCGACGATCTTCAGGAGGTGATCTTTAAGGCGGATCATTCCTACAAGTGCCCGACCTACGTGCACCGGACGCCGCCGTGCCAGGGCTCGTGCCCGTCCGGTCATGAGATCCGCGGCTGGCTCGCGATCGCTCGCGGCATGGACAAGCCGACCGTCGAAGGCATGAGCTGGCAGCAGTATGCCTTCGAGCGGATGGCCGAAGCCAATCCGTTCCCCTCGGTGATGGGTCGCGTTTGCCCGGCGCCGTGCGAAGACGGCTGTAACCGCAACGAAGTCGACGATTTCGTCGGCATCAACGCAGTCGAACAGTATGTCGGCGACTACGCCATCGAGAACAAGCTGACGCTGAAGGGACCCGAAGCCGAATCCGGCAAGAAGATCGCCGTCATCGGCGGTGGTCCGGCCGGCCTGTCGGCCGCCTACTTCCTGCGTCGCCGCGGTCACGGCGTGACCGTGTTCGAGGCGCACGACTATCTCGGCGGCATGATGCGTTTCGGTATCCCGGGCTATCGTACCCCGCGCGACATGGTCGACGCTGAAATCCAGCGTATCCTCGACCTCGGCGTCGAAGCCCGCCTCAACACCAAGATCGGCGAAGACATCACCGTCGAGCAGCTCGAAGCCGACTATGACGCCATCTTCTGGGCCATCGGTGCGCAGAAGGGCCGTCCGCTGCCGGTCCCGGGTTCCGACGCGCCGAACTGCATCACCGGTGTCGACTTCCTCGAAGCCTTCAACCAGGGCTGGGTCGTCCACACCGCGAAGAAGATCGTCGTCGTCGGCGGTGGTGATACCTCGATCGACGTTGCCTCGGTTGCTCGCCGTCTTGGCCACATCAACTCCGTGGCCAAAAAGGACACCGCGGCCGATCCGGGCGTGCTCGGCTTCACCGCGCACGACGTTGCCGGCACTATGGCGCGCGAAGGCGTCAAGGCGACCCTGACCTCGCTCTTCCCGATCGAGGAAATGACGGCTGCCGAGCGCGAGCGTGAAGACGCGCTGCGCGAAGGCGTCGACATCAAGGGTGGTGTCATGCCGCTGGAAGTCGTCCTTGGCGACGACGGCCGCGCCATCGCGCTCAAGATGTGCGAATGCGACATGGACGGCATGCGCCCGGTCCCGCGTGAAGGCACCGAGTTCGAAATCGAATGCGACATCATCGTCTCGGCCATCGGCCAGATGGGCGATCTGTCGGGCGATCTCGAAGGCCTCGACAATGGCCGCGGCTTCATCGATGCCGACAAGGTCTTCAAGGTCAAGAACAAGGACAAGCATTTCGCCGGTGGCGACATCCTGCGTCCGCACCTCCTGACCACGGCCATCGGCCAGGGTTCGATCGCTGCCGAAAGCATCGATCTGTTCCTCCAGGGACACCTGTCCGACAAGCGTCCGAAGGTCGACGTTCATCACTTCAACCTGATGAACGAGCTGCGCAACCGCAAGCTCGAGCCGAGCCCGTACGATCATACCCAGACGCGCGGCACTTCGGACGAGAACTTCGCGGTTCACAACTACGAAGATCGTTCGACCTCGCAAATCATCGCGCACGAGGAACTCTTCCTCGGTCACTTCAAATATGACGGGCGCGAGATCCGTGACGAGAAGCACGTCGAAAGCGAAGAAGTCGTCGGCAACTTCGAGGAACGTCTCATCGGTCTGACCGAGGAACAGGCGATCCACGAAGGCAAACGCTGCATGAGCTGCGGCATGTGCTTCGAGTGCGACAACTGCGTTATCTTCTGCCCGCAGGACGCCGTCTTCCGGGTCAAGAAGGATCAGCGCGCGGTCGGTCGCTACGTCGACACCGACTACGGAAAATGCGTCGGTTGCCACATCTGTAAGGATGTCTGCCCGACCGGCTACATCCAGATGGGACTCGGGGAGTAATCGGCCATGGCCGGCTGCACGCGTATTCTTGCCACGATCGGCGCCACCTTCGCGGTGTTGGCGACCGTGCTGGTCGGTGCTGCCGGCCTTGCCACCTCCGCCTCCGCCGAGAGCGGTGTTCCCTTGCCGCAGGTTTCCCGCGGCAAGGGCGATCAATGCGTTGAAGATACCGCCTTCATGCGGCGTAACCACATGAAGATGCTGCATCATCAGCGCGACGAGACGATGCATAATGGTATCCGCACCAAGCAGTTCAGCCTCAAGGAGTGCATCGACTGCCACGCGGTGCCGGGCACCGACGGCCAGCCCGTCAAGGTGTCGGACCCGAAACATTTCTGCCGTTCCTGCCACGACTATGCGGCGGTGAAGGTGGACTGCTTCGAGTGCCACGCCTCGACGCCGGAGGCCTCGGGCCAGGCTGCGAACGAAGCCATGCCGGATCATTCCGACGTGGCCGCGCTCGCCGAATATCTGGGGAAAGTGGGACAATGATGCGCGACTGTGGCAAATCGCAGTGCGGCTGCTCCGACGGCAACGTCGACTCCGCAAGCGCTGCGATCGATAGCGGGCGGCGCGCCTTCCTGCGCGGTGCCGCGGCGGCAACCGCCTTCACCATCATGCCGGGCGTGACACTCTACGTGCTCGGTGACGAAGCGCACGCCAAGGACCCGGCGACCGCGGTTTCCTCGAAGAACCGCTGGGGCTTCCTCATCGACATCTCGAAGTGCACCGACGACTGCACGGCTTGCGTCACGGCCTGCCGCACCGAAAACGGCGTCGCAGACCCGGAGAACCTCGAGGTCGACGCACAGTGGATCCGCAAGGTTTTCCTCAAGGATCCCGAGACCGGCGCCAAGAAGTCACTGCCGGTGATGTGCCAGCATTGCGCCTCGCCGCCCTGTGTCGACGTCTGTCCGACCGGTGCCTCGTTCAAGCGCGCCGACGGCATCGTGCTCGTCGACAAGCACATCTGCATCGGCTGCCGCTATTGCATGATGGCCTGCCCCTACAAGGCACGCTCCTTCGTGCATGAGCCGCTTGAAGATCAGAAGCCGTATGCGCCGCGTGGCAAGGGTACCGTCGAATCCTGCACCATGTGCGTGCATCGGGTCGACGCCGGCCAGATGCCGGCCTGTGTCGATGCCTGCGGCAGCGAAGGCAAGGGCGCCATGCTGTTCGGCGATCTCAACGATCCCAACAGCGAAATCGCCCAGCGCCTCGCGTCCTATCCCACGACCCGGATTCGCGCCGACCTCGGTGTCGCGCCCGGCGTGCACTACCAGAATCTGTAAGGAGACGCGGCATGGCCCGGATCGTCTACCGCGAACTGAAGAAACCGAAAGCCTTCTTCTACGGCCTCGTCGCCCTCCACATCGTCGTGGTCGGCCTGCTTGGCCTCGGCTCCTTCTGGTACATGGAGCATCATGGCCACATCGTCAGCGGCATGAACAACCAGGTCGTCTGGGGCACGCCGCACGTCTTCGCGGTGTTCCTGATCGTGGCCGCATCCGGCGCCCTCAACGTCGCGTCGATCTCCTCGGTCTTTGCGCAGACGGCCTACAAGCCGTTCGCCCGGCTTTCGGGCCTGCTGGCGATCGCGCTACTGCTCGGCGGCCTGTTCGTTCTGGTCCTCGATCTCGGCCGTCCCGACCGTCTGACGGTCGCCATGACGACCTATAACTTCAAGTCGATCTTCGCCTGGAACATCTATCTCTACACTGGCTTCATGGTCATCGTGGCCGCCTATCTGTGGACGATGATGTCGCGCGAGGGCGGCCGCTTCTACAAGCCCGTCGCCTATCTCGCCTTCGGCTGGCGCCTGATCCTGACCACCGGTACCGGCTCGATCTTCGGCTTCCTCGTTGCCCGCGAAGCCTATGACGCCGCGCTCTACGCGCCGCTGTTCATCGCCTCGTCGTTCGCCTACGGCCTCGCCTTCATGGTGCTGGTGCTCATGACCATGGGCAATACGCTGCAGGAAGAGCTGATGTCGGAAGAGGTGATCTCGAAGTTCCGCCGGATGCTCGTCATCTTCATCTTGGCGACTTTCTACTTCACCGTCGTGATGCACCTGACCAACCTCTATGCGGCCGAGCATCAGGGCGTCGAGCGCTTCATCCTGTTCGGCGGCAACATCTACACGACGGTGCTTTGGGTCGGTCAGTTCCTGATCGGCATGGTTCTGCCGATGCTGATCCTGCTTAACCCGACGATGGGCGCTTCGCGCAGCGGATTTTCTCTCGCTTCCATCCTTGTCCTTCTCGGCGGTGTGGCCCAGATGTATGTCATTATCGTCGGCGGCCAGGCTTACCCGCTGAACCTGTTCCCCGGCATGGAGGTCACCAGCACCTTCGCCGACGGTCAGGTTGGGCAGTACACGCCTTCGCTCCCCGAAGTTCTGCTTGGGGTCAGCGGTGTGTCGTTGGCGATGTTGATCACCGCCATTGCCCTGATGGCTCTGCGCGTCCTTCCGCGCGATCCGGCAAGGCAGGCGAACGCCTGATTAGAGCGCTTTCCCGAAAAGTTGCCAGACTTTTCGGATTAGAAAACGTGTGAAACCAATCAGACAAAGCATGTTGCGTTTTGTAAGAAAAACGCAACATGCTTTGGTTTCGTCAGCAGGAACCCGTCGGCACCCAGTCCGATCCGGCCGGTTCCCGCCGGCACCCAACGGAGTGGATGTCATGAATCCTGAAGCGCATCCTTTCGCGCGGTTCGTCGCAATTCTCGGCCGAGGCAAGAGTCTCACCCGGTCGCTGACCGTGGAAGAGTCCGAGGAAGCGATGGCGATGATCCTGCGCGACGAGGTCCGGCCCGAGCAGCTCGGCGCCCTGTTGATGCTTCTGCGCGTCAAGGAAGAGAGCCCGGAGGAAATCGCCGGCTTCGTACAAGCGGTACGCAATTCGATCACCCTGCCGGCCAATGCGCCCGCCGTCGATCTCGACTGGTCGTCTTATGCCGGCAAGCGCCGTCAGCTCCCCTGGTACCTGTTGTCCGCGCTGGCGATGGCCCGGAGCGGCCTGAAGGTCTTCATGCACGGCACCGAAGGCCACACCGCCGGGCGCCTTTACACCCGTGAAGCCATGAATGCGCTCGGCATGCCGGTCGCGTCGTCCTTTGATGAGGCTGCCGCACAGCTCACCAGTGGCAATTTCGCCTACATGCCGCTTGAGGTCATGTCGCCGAAGCTGAAGGAACTGATCGAGCTGCGCCCGGTGCTCGGCCTGCGTTCGCCGGTGCATACACTGGCGCGCATGGTCAATCCGTTCAAGGCCGATGCGACGCTGCAGGGCATCTTCCATCCCGGCTACATGGAAATCCATCAGGGTGCAGCCGTCATCCTTGGCGAGAAGAACATGGCTGTGTTCCGCGGTGAGGGCGGCGAGGGCGAACGCCGCCCGAACAAGCCGGTCGACGTGTGGACCGTTCATGACGGCAAGGCCGGCGAGGAATACTGGCCGCCGCTGCTGCCCGAACCGCGCCAGGCCGCGGACGAGGACATGGATATCGGCCGACTGTCGGCTCTGTGGCGCGGCGACATCACCGATGACTACGCCGAGGCTGCCGTGGTCGGCACGATCGCGATCGCGCTACGTCTGATGCGTCGCGCCGACAGCATCGACACCGCCCAGACGATGGCGACCGCCATGTGGGCCGACCGCGACAAGGCGAACTTCCCCGCCGTCGCCTGACGGCCGGGGTTTTCCAACGGATAGTCATCCCGTTAGCGGGAATTCAGGGGCAAAAAAGCGGGAAAACACCGCCAGAGTGTGACAAAGTACCGGCGACGATGATCGCCGGCACTTCCGGCGACGAAAACAGGCAAAAAGCTCGCGTCGAGGGAGGGGATTATGCGGACACTTTGGAATCTACTGGCGGTTATCGGCCTTCTGGCCCTGATTGCGGTTGGCTATGGCGCTTATGCCTATGGACCGACCCTGATGCAGGTGCGAAATCTCGATCCGGGCGCGGTGCAGACCTATACGGGCATGTTCCAGCGCCTGCTGGAAACCGGATCGTCGGCCGAGGCGACGGTATGGAAGTCCAAGGTGGCCGATGGCCTGACCTTCGAGGAGGTCGACAACTCGATCCAGTCGATCGCGGCGGAAAACAACATCAAGGATGTCGGGTCGCTGCCGCTGTCGAACCATGTCGAGGCCATGACCGGCAAGCCGTGGCGCAAGGTCAAGATCTATCTCTACTGCAACCCGCTGACAGCGGCGAAGATGATGGATTACGACGACGCCTTCGCGGCCTATCTGCCGTGCCGGGTAACGCTGGTCGAGGACAAGACCGGCCAGCTTTGGATCTATTCGCTCGACATGGACATGATGATCCATGGTGGCAAGACGCTCCCCGACGGCCTGCGTGAAGAGGCCGTGCACGTCAAGGAGATCATCCAGGATGTGATGAAGCGGGCGGCGGAAGGCGATTTCTGATACCGGAGTTCCTTTCGGACCTCTGGTGTTTTAGCTGCGGTGTCTCCAGCCGATGTGGCGGGGGACGATGCGGCACCAATCAGGGGTCCGTTTCCTGAAATGGGCGGGCCGTTCGTTCAGTCGGCGTGGGCGCAGCATGCGCCCTTGCCGGTCGTGGCAATGAGTAGCGGCCGTGGCGCATATCTTTCTTTCAGCCGCCCACAAATCGTCGGGCAAGACGACGCTGACCATTGGCCTCGCCGCGGCGCTGGCCCGGCGTGGCCGTGTCGTCCAGCCTTTCAAGAAGGGCCCCGACTACATCGACCCGATGTGGCACCGCCACGCTGCCGGCCGCGCGTCCTATAATCTCGACTTCAACACCATGACGGCCGGTGAGATCGAGGCGACCTTCGCCGCGAACCTGGCCGGTGCCGATATCGGCCTCATCGAGGGCAACAAAGGCCTCTATGACGGCATGGATATCGAGGGCAGCGACTGCAACGCGGCGCTCGCCAGGATGCTCGACGCACCGGTCGTGCTGGTGCTCAACGCCGAAGGCATCACGCGTGGGATCGCTCCGCTCGTCATCGGCTATCAGGCCTTCGACCCACAAGTGAAGATCGCCGGCCTCATCCTCAACAGCCTTGTTTCCGCGCGCCAGGAATCGAAGATGCGCGCCGTGCTCGAACGCTACACGGATCTGCCGGTGATCGGCGCCGTCGGACGCGATCGCAATCTCGGTGTGCTTGAGCGCCATCTCGGACTGGTGCCGCCGGATGAAGCTGGCGGCCCGGCGGAACGCATCGCCCATATCGCCGATGTTGTCGAAGCCGGCATCGACCTCGATGCCTTCGAGGCGATTGCCGCCACCGCGCCGGTCGTGACCGCTCCACCTGTCGTGCCGTCTGTTCCGTCGCCCGATCTGCGCGTCGGCATCACCCGCGATTCCGCCTTCGGCTTCTACTACTCCGACGATCTCGAGCGGTTCCGTCAGGCCGGTGCCGAGCCGGTCTTTTTCGATTGCCTGAGCGATCCGCATCTGCCCGATGTCGACGCACTGTTCATCGGCGGTGGTTTCCCGGAAACCCACATGCAGGCGTTGTCGGCGAACGCGTCTCTGCGCCAGGAAATCCGCGCGGCCATTGAAGCCGGCATGCCGACCTACGCCGAGTGCGGCGGGCTGATGTATCTTTCCCGCTCGATCTTCTGGAACGGCGAACGCCACGACATGGTCGGCGCCGTTCCCGCCGATGCGGTGATGAACAGCCGGCCGCAGGGCAGGGGGCTCGTCCGTCTTGCCCCGACCGGCGAGGCGCCATGGTCGCCGCTCGGGTCGTCGTCGCCCGTGGTTGCCGCCCATGAATTCCACTATGCCGGGCTGGAAAACGTCGCCATGGGCAGCCGCTATGCCTACCGCGTCGAGCGCGGCCATGGCATCGACGGGACCAATGATGGCATCGTCATCGGCAATCTGGTCGCCAATTTCGTTCATTTGCGCCACACCGCGGCGACGCCCTGGGTCGACCGCTTCGTTGATTTCATCCGCACCACAAAAAGGGCGCGCGCCGCAGCCCCGGCAACCCTCACCTCACGATCGACCGAAAAGGCATGATCATGTCTGCTTTGCCAAAAACCACCCCGGCGATCGCCGGCACACCGTTCGATCTCAATGCCGACGACGCCTACCGCCGCTGGCGTGACGAAAAGCTGGAAAATCATCCCCGCAGCGCGGAGGACCTGCTCGTCGAGGTCGGCAACATCGCCGATCTGACCCCGGCTGAGCACGAAGCTCTGCTCGATCGCTGCCGCCGCGCCAACATGGCGCTCTATCGCTGCGGCACGCCCTGCGACGACCCGGTTGCCGTGCGTGACCGGCTACGCGCGCTCGCCCGCCAGTTCGGCATGGACGATCTGGAAAACCACCGCTCAGCCGCCGAGGACGGTCTCGTCGCGCTCGAGGTCGTCGATCAGGGCGGCCGGCATGGCTTCATCCCCTACACCAACCGGGCGATCAACTGGCACACCGACGGCTACTACAATCCGCCGGAGGCGCCGATCCGCGCCATGGTGCTGCATTGCGTTCGCCCGGCGGCATCCGGCGGCATCAATGGGGTGCTCGACACCGAGATCGCCTATATCCGCCTGCGCGACAAGGATCCCGAACTGGTCGCCGCCCTGATGCACCCCGAGGCGATGACCATTCCCGCCCATGTCGAGGACAATGGCCGCGAGCGCGCAACGGCGGCCGGTCCGGTCTTCGCCTTTGATCCGGTCACCGGCACGCTGCTGACCCGCTACACCGCGCGCAAGCGCAATGTGGTCTGGCGCGACGATGCCGCAACCGCTGCGGCGGTTGCCGCCCTGCACGAGCTTTTCGACGGCGACGAGCCGTTCCTGTTCCACCATCGTCTTGCTGCCGGCGAGGGATTGTTGTGCAACAACGTGCTGCACGATCGCAGCGGGTTCGAGGACGATTCCGATCCGAAAAAGACAAGACTTTATTTTAGGGCGCGCTACATAAACCGTATCGCCGGCAGTTTGCCGGCGTCCTTGTCCGTCCCTGCATGAGGAAAGAACACAGCAATGGCCAATCTCAGTGATCTGATCATTCAGCACCCCGAGGTGACCAATTTCGACGATCTCGTCCTGCTCATCATCGATGCGGCGAAGAACGGCGAGCGGTTCCTGCATTTCGACGTCAAGCCGGACTATCGCGACACGCCGCGGAACTGGGAACTGAAGCTCGAATCCGCCTTTTACTGGGGCGACAAGGTCCAGTCATGAGCGGCGATACCATTGAACGCCTCGACCGCTTCATCGCGCCCTATCGCCAGGAAGTGACCCTGTCGAAGGTGACCTTCGAGAGCGGTATGCAGTTGATGCGCGTGGCGATCCGCGAGGGACACCGCATCACGCAGCTCGACATCGACAAGGACACGGCGGCGCATTGGGCATCGGTCATGGCCGACTGGGCTGCTGCATCCAACGATGCGACCGGCGGAGCTGCCGACTAGGCCGGCTTCTCCTTGGACAAGCGCCGGTCCGCACTCTATTAACGGCAGAAAGAAAAACCAGACGCCATCGCGCCGGGCCCGTTCGGGCAGCTGAGGGAGCGGTGGCACCACGAGGAATGGGTAAATGGACCAGTTGCCGATCTTTCTCGATATCCGCGGCAAGCGGGTCGTTGTCGTGGGTGGCGGAACGGCGGGTGCGCGCAAGGCCGAAACCGCACTGCGCGCCGGCGCCAAGGTAATCGCCTTCGCGGAAGAGCTGAGCGGCGACTACCGGGAAATCGAGACGCAAGAGAACTTCAGCCATGAAGCCCGTCCCGTCGGCGCCAGCGATATCGCCGGCGCGGTGATCGTCTACGGTGCCGAGGAAGATCGCGACGCCGACACGCGCACCTATGAGATGGCGAAAACGGCCGGGGTTCTGGTCAACATCGTCGACACACCCGATATGTGCGACTTCGTCACCCCGGCGATCGTCGACCGCGATCCGCTGCTGATCGCGATTTCCTCGAGCGGCGCATCGCCGATACTCGCGCGCATCATCAAGGCCCGCCTGGAAAGCATGATCCCGTCCGCCTATGGCCGCCTCGCCCGCTTCGTCGGCGATCTGCGCGGCAAGGTGGCCGAAGTGCTGACCGACGGCCGTGCCCGTCGCCGCTTCTGGGAGCGGGTGATTGACGGCCCGATCGCCGATCTCGCCTTGTCGGGAGCCGAAGAGGCCGCCCGCAACGATTTCGAGGCGGCGCTCGCAGAGGCCGCCGGCGAACGCCGCCACGACGCGATAGGCGAGGTCTATCTCGTCGGCGCCGGTCCGGGCGACCCGGACCTGCTGACCTTCCGCGCGCTTCGTCTGATCCAGCGTGCCGACGTGGTGCTCTACGACCGCCTGATCGATGACTGTCTGCTCAATCTCGTGCGCCGCGACGCCGAGCGGGTTTACGTCGGCAAGATGAACAAGAACCACACCATGCCGCAGGAGGACATCTCCCACCTGATGGCGCGCCTCGCGATGGAAGGCAAACGCGTGCTCCGGCTGAAGGGCGGTGACCCGTTCATCTTCGGCCGTGGCGGCGAGGAAATCGAGGTGCTGGCCGAAAAAGGCGTGCCGTTCCAGGTCGTGCCGGGCATCACCGCCGCATCGGGCTGTTCCTCCTACGCCGGCATCCCGCTGACCCACCGTGACCATGCGCAGGCCTGCATCTTCGTCACCGGTCACGGCAAGGATGGCCGCCTCGATCTCGACTGGAAGACGCTGCTGCAGCCGAACCAGACCGTGGTTGTCTATATGGGCCTGTCGATGCTGCCCGAGCTGACCCGCGAATTCATCGACCGCGGCGCGGATGCCTCGCTCCCCGTTGCCGTCATCGAAAAGGGTACCCGCCGCAGCCAGCGCGTCGTATCCGGCACGATCGCCGATATCGCCGACAAGGTCGAGGCGGCGGGCGTCCAGAGCCCGGCGCTCGTCGTGCTCGGCACAGTCGTCACCCTGCGTGAGAAGCTGAACTGGTATCAGACCGACTCGGCCGCCTCCGATGAAGGCGACTGTCTGCGTTCCATGCCGCTTGATCCGCTCGAGTCGGCGGACCTCGCCTGACCGACACAAGGACGATCGCAATGAGCGATGGTGTCATCCTTGCCCTGATCTACGTGGTGAGCGCCGCACCGCTGCTGTTCCTGCCAGGATGGCGGGCGCTTGCCGTCGCCGCTGTTGTGTGGCTCGGGGCAAGCATCTGGGTTGTCGAATTCTGGCAGCCCGCCGCCGACCTGACCTTCTCTCAAGCGCTGTTCCGCGCGTTGCAATTGATCACCGGCCTTGCCGGGTCGGCCGCGGCCATCGTCGCGCGCGCGTCCGTTCTGTTGCTGAAAAAGCGCGGGGTTTCGGTGCTGGCCTATGGAAGTGCGGCGGCGGTCCTGTTGCTGCTTCCGCCTGTCATGGCGTTGCTTTTCAGCAAATAGTCTTTCGCCACGTTTCCACACAGCCGCCCGCACGGGGTGCCGCCCAGCGCGGGATACCGTCACGGGCATTGTAGCACGTCGACCTCGCGGTCAAGCTTTGCCGAGATGCAAGCCGCGTTCCGTTCCGTTGCGTTCCGGGCTTGGCGCGCAGTCCGCTTTGTGTGCTCTGGTCCGGGAACTGTCTGACTTTGGCCAATGCCGGACATGGCGGTGGAACTATAGAGAAGGCGAAAGGCCGGAAGGTCGGAAAGGGATGGGAACCGCGGGGCGCCTTTTGGGGCGCAAAAGAAAACCGCCGCTCGATCTCTCGGGCGGCGGCTTTGTATTCGTCTGCGTAACGCTTGGATGCGTCGGCGCTTAGTGCTTGTAGACCGGATCGTCCATGATCGGCTTCGGCGGGTTGAAGGTGTACTTGTAACCCACCGTCAGTTCGAACTGATGCATGGCGATGTCGACGTTGTGCGCCGGATTGCCGAAGCCCGGAAGCTCGGCGCCGCTCACCTTGGTCTCCGGAACATAGGAACCGGCCAGCTCGATCGAGTGATTCTCGTTGAGGTCGTATTCCAGACCACCGGTGATGTGGTGCTGGACGACGCCCGGGGCGAGGATGTTGAACATCACGTCGCGCGGATCGATCGGGTTGGTGTTGTAGGAATAACCGGCACGCAGCGTCAGGTCCGGCGTGGCGTCCCATTCGACACCGATCTTGAAGATGTCGACGTCATCCCAGCCGAAGCCGGCGCCGTTGCTACCGCCGAGGCAGGTCGAGGTGCCGACGATGCCGCAGGTCAGGATGTTGGTCGACGGATTGGAAATCGCGTCCACCGAGCCGTAGAAGATGTGCTTGTAGTCGACCATGACGCGGAATTCTTTGCTCACGTCGAACGCGGCACCGACCGTGATGTTGGCCGGGATATCGAATTTGCCGCCATTGGCGAACAGGCCCGAATACTTGTCGAACTTGGTCATCCACATCTGCGTCTGACCGGCGAAGCCGAGACGCAGACGGTCGGTCACGTCGATCTCGATACCGGCGCGGAGACCGCCACCATACGAGTAGTCGTACGGATCGTTGAGCAGGTCGCCCGGATCCAGCGAAGCGGCGGCAAAGGCCTGCAGGCCCTGTGCGCGGAAGCGCTGCATCGCGAACATCGGCGTGATACCGAAGGACAGGGCGCCCATGCGGCGGGCATAGGTCGCGCCGACCATCATCTGCATCAGGTCAACGCCCGATTCGCCCATGCAGTAGGTGCCGGAGCCGAAGGTGCCGAGCGGGCAGGGGCCGTTGACCAGCGTGCGCGGCGTTGCGGCCCACGAGGTGTTCATGCCGCCATTGCCGATGACCATGAGGCCGACGGAGGAGTCTTCGTCGAGCTGGTAGGCAAAGGCGAAATTCGGAATGAGGTGCCATTCGCGGCCCGACTTGGTCGTGCCGAGCGGCGTGAAGCCGTACGAGAACGGAGCCGGCAGAGCGGACGAGCCGGTGAATTCGCGGCGCGGGCTGAACAGCGTGAAGGCCGCGTTGATCTGCGTGCTGACGCCGGCGAGACCCGCCGGGTTGATCGCCGGGGCCGTCGCATCGCGCGAATCGGCAACGCCGGCACCGGCAAGCGCCTTGGCGCGGGCGCCGTAGCCATTCTGGAAATAGCCTTCGGTCGCGTGTGCGGAAACCGCGGACAGGCCAAGCAAAGCGGCCGCAAAGGCCGGGATCAGTTTACGAGTGGTCGTCATAATTTAGCGGTTCCCCCAGGTCGTGGTGACGAAATCTCTGCCCGGTTGTTTTCTTGTTCCGGACCTTCCCGACGGGCAACCCCTCTCCCTGGACAGGAGCTTTGCCGCGATCGGGTCGAGCGTTCGTCAAATCAAGAGTCGCGTCGACGGCAGACGTTAGCATTGACCGTTGCCGTCGACTGACACAATTCCGCAACACTCATTCACAAATGAGCATGTATTGCGGAAAAAAATCCGCTTAGGCGGTGTGCTTGATCAGGAAGCGGTAGGTGTCGCCGTCCTGGGTCGATTCCATCAGCTCGTTGCCGGTGGTGCGGCAGAACGCGTCGAAGTCGGCAACCGAGCCCGGATCGGTCGAAAGAACTTCAAGCGTGCCGCCGGCCGGCACGTCCTTGATCGCCTTCTTCGCCTTCAGGATCGGCAGCGGGCAGTTGAGACCCTTTGCGTCGAGAGTTGCATCGGCCATGGTGATTTCCTCCTTTGAGATGAACTGCAAGCGTCGTCCGGCGGGACAGGGGAAATCCCCGCCCCGCCGAACGAAAACTCGTGTTGGGTGTTAGATGAACAAATTCAGATCGGAACGCAACGCCATATCCATGTAGGTGGCGGCGCCGCCGAGCTCGATGCCGCCGATCAGATCGTCCTTCGAATATTCGAACAGGTCGAGCGTCATCTGGCAGGCAACCATCTTGACTTCGGCTTCGACAGCCAGCTCGCGCAGCTCCTCGATCGAGGCCACGCCCTTCTTCTTGGTCAGGTTCTTCATCATCGACGAAGCCATCGACGTCACACCCGGCAGGGTGGCGACGATGTTCGGCATCGAGATGTGGGTGCCCATCATCGGCATTTCCATCGCCGGATTGCCGAGCGGCGAAACTTTCAGATTGAGATCCTTCTTCAGCAGTGCAAGGCCATAGAAGGTGAAGAACATCGAGACCTCGACGCCCATTGCTGCAGCCGTCGTGCCGAGAATAAACGGCGGATAGGCCCAGTCGAGCGTCCCCTTGGTCACGATGATGGACATGCTTTTCGCGTTATCCGAATCCGCCATGTATTCCTCCCCGGGGTCTTTGCGCCGTCCCGCCTGGCGCTTCGCGGACGGGGGCAGCATCTGGTATTTGAGCGAAGTCGAACGTCTATTAGCAAATCTGAATACGCTTGTGTCAAGCGCAAGCCTTCGTGATCCGCGTGGAAAATGCATAAAACTGCCGTTCGCAGCCGCCGAATGCCTGAATAACCGGTAATGCGATCTGTTCGCAGGTCCCGAGTTGTTGCGGTGCAAAAGAAAAAAGACGCGGGAATGCTGCGTTTGCGAGCCTGCGAGGGGCGGATTCTGTGCTCGGGACTAGAAAAAGGGTGTTGTCTGTCCGATCTCGGGCCGCTCCGAGGCGGCGACACCCCGCCCGGCGGCGGGCGTAATGACGCAACGCGCGCGGTTGTCGCAAAAACGCCACTCAATTCGGTTGACAGGCCGGTATCGGAGCCATTAAATCCGCCCTGCCTGACGGCGGGCGGCGCACACGCGCTGCCGGCAACGTCTTCTGTACCGCACCGGCACCCCGGTTAAAGGGCGCAGCAGACGGCCTTCTTGGGGCGGAGTAGCTCAGCTGGTTAGAGCAGCGGAATCATAATCCGCGTGTCGGGGGTTCGAGTCCCTCCTCCGCTACCAAAATTCCCATTAAATTACTGATAGTTAGATCTCGCACGCCATGAGTACGTCCGCGCGTAGGGCGCCCGGGGTGTCATCCTGGGTGTCAAGTGGTCGCGTTGGCTTCTGATTGGCGCGCTACTTTCAGCATGTCATCGAGTGCAACTGCGATCTCTCTCTGATTTGATATGCCGAGCGTTGGCAAGGTCGCAAGAAGGATAGCTAGTATCTTCGCCGTTTCATTCGGCTCATCCTGCTCCCACACATCTGATATACTTTTTTCATAGAGCGACGGCTGCTGGAGAAGAAATCTTTGCTTCTCCAAAATGAAGCTCCATCTCGCTCTCAGCCAAATCAGCGCTTGTTTTGATAAAAGGCGATTTCGGCCCGCCATCTTGCCCGTCTCGACTAGCTTCATCGTCAATTCAAATACTTCACGCGGAGTGAGCAGCGAGGCTCCATCGAGTGTCTTGCGACAACCAGACAGAAGGCTTGCATAGCGTGTGTAGTAGTCAGTTCCATTCGCTCTGCCCAATAAACATTCGACTAGTTCGTCTCGTGTTCTGAACCCTTCTGGAGCATCCAGCGCGGTCATCAATCTGTCATAGCTCGCGGCGTCATTGCCCAGAAAGCATGTAGCTGCAAAGGAAAGTATTTGTTGCTCCGTCAACGTGATTAGGGCGTTCATTTCTTCGACAGTTGGGGATGGAAAGCCGCCAAAGGTAACGTTTTCGACGTTGAAGCTTTTTTCCTTTCCACCAAGTTTGCTCACAAGCGCAAATTCAGCAACCGTGTCTGCAAGCGTTGTGACAAACAAATCGACGTCTTTACGGTGAAAAGCACGAAACATCTTTCCTTGAGTTAAGAGAATTAGTCCCTCTCGCACCGGCCCATTGGGAAGGTGGGCATCCAATCCTTTTGTGATGCCGACATCCAGCAGACAATGATTTTCAATTTGAGCGAGCATGTACCAAGATAGCTCCAGAGCGGGCAAAAAACGCTTTCCGATGTCCGAATGCGGCTCTGGATTGCTGACTAGCCCTGGATAAATTCGTGGAATTTCGCCGTTTTCTATGTAGCGTATTTCGCCCGTGGCTTCTTGGTCGAGCCAAAGGAGTACGTGCCTAGATACCGCATGACAATGTGCAGCCCGTAGGGAGCTTTTGGAGTCTAGCGCCGAGAGCTTTTCCAGTACGGACACCATGTCACGCAAACATGTTTCTCGGTCGCCTGCGTGCCAGCTGGCCAAAGCTGCATCTGCAACGAGGCCAATGTACATGGGCACCATGTCCGCCACACCACACGCTTCTGCAGCATCTGCTCCATACAAAAAGTAGCGTCTTGCTGTTTCGAAGGCGCCTTGTCTCTCTGCACTAATAGCAGCTTCCCTGCCCAGAAAGGCCTTTTCGGTTTCACTGAGCGGCGCGTCGCCCTCGATCAGTGTGCTGGACAATTCCAAGCTGGCCTGATGTTCGTTCGCCCGATAAAGAACCTTTGCCTTGGCACGAATGAGCTCTGAATTAGTAAGGCCATAGGTACTTAGTCCTTCATTGAGAACAGACAATGCAGCGTCTTTGTCATTGCCGTACTCATCAAGGATTATTGCCTGGTACTTTCTGCATGCGACTGCAAGATCCTGCCGTCCCCATGCGCTCGCGAGCTTTTCCATATGGGCGTAGGCGGATGAATGTGCGCTTGGATCAATCGTAGTTGCGTCATGCTCTTTCAGCCACGCGGCAGATATGAGCATGTCAATGTCTACAAGCAACTCAGGTGTGTCATAGGGTTCGAAAACTTTGGCTCGAAATTCTTCATCGCATGACTTGAGGAAATCAAAAGCCGAAACCAACTCTTCGATCTTTCGAAGCTGACGGGCTTGAAAAAGAAACAGGAAGCCCACCGTTTGCTCTGGGGTGGACTTTTGGCTCATTTCGCCAATGATGTCTTTTAGGAGACTGCCGTCCTGATTTTCCAACAAAACTTCGAGTTTCTGTACTACCTCCCAAAATTGTGGCAGTGGGCCGAAGAGAGGCTCCGATAGGAGCAATTTCAAATAGACGATTAGAGCCATTCCCGCTCTGGCGTCTGCGTGCGGAATGCGGGCTGTTTCCCGTTCAAAGCACCGTAGTGCCTTCAAAAAGCGGTCGAGGGTTTTGTCTTCATAGCAGAGGAGCAGAAGCTGAACTCCGCGGAGTATCTGGCTAATTATAGGATTGTCTTTATAGGCGAGTTCATCCGTTCTCATATACGTGAGCATTAGCAAGTGCGGAGCGATCATCCGCATGTCGGAATTGTCAGATCCGATAATCGATAGGCAAAGCCTGAGCATTACGGCTTCGTTCTTGCCGACCCAAGCGGCGAGTAAAGCCGAATTCGCTTCGATCGGATCTATCTTTCGTGACTTTACAATTGAGTTTGCAATTTCAAAATTGAGTTCCTGCTTTTGTTCAATTGTGAGCGTGGTGTGCGCGAAATTCGACAGTAGCGGCGACAATGAAAAACGATCTTTTTCCTGCTGATCTATCCATGTCCCAACGAGCTGATCGAACAGCATTCCTGCGTCAGAAATGGGTGGACTGACTTGAGCGAGGTCGAGCACCAGCTCGCGCCTGAAACCACGCGACGCAAGCGATAGGCGTTCCAAAAGCCGTCGGCTTCCCTCGGGCAATTCTTGAAGAAGACGTTCCCTTGTGCGACTGCGGACCTGATCGACTTCCGGATTGCCCACAAGCATTGAGTTGAGCGTTCGGAACTCGTTTGTGTCCCAACCTGCTCGCTGCATACTCTGTATGGTTGCTATTGCGAGCTGTGGGTGCCCCCCACCGGAAATCAAATGAATGTACTTTGCCCAATGTGGTTCTTCGATCCCCAATGAAGTTAGAATTTCCTGCACATCCTCCTCAGTGAAATCGTCCAACATCGTCTCGATGGTGGCTGGCAGGCCGGCAATAAAGAGTAAGTCCGAAGGTGCGTTTCTCGGTGCTGTGACCAGCAAAAGCAGATCGCGACGTTTGCAGACCGACGACAAGTTTAGGAATTTGTCGACAACATGAGGCTCAAAGGTGCATTCAAGATCGTCAATTAGAAGGCCATGAACATCGTGTTCTTCGGCGATAATACTACTCGTGGCCGAAAGAAGGTCGCTGACCTGTTCAGGTGACAGACCTCTCAGGTTGACGCTTGCCCAATTTCCGCCTTCGTGTAGAGCAGCCAAACGTGCGGCGATTGTTTTGCCAACGCCAGCCGCTCCCAATATCCAACTTATGCCGAATTCCTCGAGGGAGGAAACTATGCTGGATATAAGGGTTGTTCTTTGTGCAATTGCAGCAGGAAGAGGTACCTCGTCCACCGGGCGAGTCCGTGCAAGCCTAGACGAAGTCAGATCAGCCGACTTCGGAATGGCGGCGGCTATCGCTTTTGCGATCAGTTCGTTCTGAGTATCAAGCTGAGCTCGGTTTACAGGAATATGTGTTGCTGCTTCGAGCAGGGCCTCTAGGTGCGCGCGGTCAACAAAGCGATCTGTCTCTTGGGTCGATTTCTCCAATAGAGATACTAGGATACTGTTTAGGCAGTCATTCGCTTGTGATGCGGTTCCGCCACGAGCTTGTAGCAAACTTATTATTTTCGCCTGCAACTGCTGCTTGAGAAATTTGAACTCAAGCGCTCCACAATCAAAGTGAATTCGCTTTAAGAATTCTTCTCTGAATTCCATATCGCTCAAAGAGCCAATAAAACTCTTTGTTTTTTTCGATAGCTTTGATGCTAAAAGTATATCTCTCAGCGGAGACACATCACCGGTTCTCGCGATGCTGCGCCAAGCCTCTAGTGTTGGAGTGTCGCCAATTCTATGCTTTGCAGATTTTTCTTTCCCGATTTGCGACGTGGTCAGATGTCGCAGTCTAATCCCTAGTTGTGGATTTTTTTTTCGAAGTTCAACAAAGCCGTCGATCGAAGCAATTATATCGTCTGAATTTATGGTTACGACGTTGGACGTGCCCTTGACCTGAACCGCATTCAGCGCATTCTGCGCGGCTTTCACAAAGTCTTCAGCTACCTCCAAAAATAGAAATTCACTTTCGTCGAGCTCAAGCCATGCAAGTGCGGCTTGGTAAACCTGATAAACGTACCCTCCAAGGGAGGCGACTGCTTCGCGGTTCTCATTGCCCTGTGGGGCTGTAGGTTTGTTCATGGGCGAGTCGGTTCCGCAAATGATCGGCTATAGTGGAACGCTGAGGGAAAACATACAACCGACACCGCCTTGTATCGTGGGGCGTGAATGTCCCAAACACGCCCCGTGTCAGTTCACTTTTCGACGAAAAGGCCCCGAGCCTCCTTTTCCCCAGCTGATCCCTTGACCCAGCTCCACGGGGCACGGGGTTTGTGCATCTTGGCAATTTCTGGGTGCTTTTTCGGATCACGGGCCGCTGAGCGAAGGCGTTCGCGAGCTTCGCGCGGATCGAGTTTCAATTCGGCGCAGAGCTGCTTGAGGGTGATGATGTCGGACATTGATCGTCTCCTTTTGGTTCAAGACGATCCTTCTATTAAGATGGTTGACGCGGACGTGTCAGGGAAAACCCTAGAACACGCGAGCGATTACATTTTCAACGACCTGATATCGGAAGCGAGGTATGCGCAATGCCGCTTTCAAAAACGGATTTCATCCAATATCTGAACTGCCCCAAGTCCCTTTGGCTAATGCAGAAGAAGCCGAACGTTTATCCATTCGGCGGGTTCTCAGAATACGCCAAAAAGCTGGCGAGGGAGGGATATCTTGTCGAGGGCTACGTTCGCCAATTGGCCGAAGCTTGGGACAATGCCAGCGAGTTTTCGTTCCAAAGAGTGTTTGAAACCGACGATGGCCTTTATGCCAAGGTAGACATGGTGCGCACACGGAGCGATGGCTTGATGGATCTCTATGAAGTTAAGTCTTCGACAAGCGTCAAAGACAGCAATCCGCACAACCAACTCAAAGACGCAGCATTCCAAGCCATCGCGGCCAAGCGCGCCGGGGAGCGAGTCGGGAGCATTTTCATTGTTCATCTGAATAAGGCCTACGTCCGAGCGGGAAACGTTAATCCTGAGGAACTGCTCACGTTCGCCGACGAAACCGCTCGGGTGAATGCATTGCTTGCCGAAACCGAAGCGGAAATTGAAGATGCGCTAGCACTTCTCCAAAAGAACGAAATCGACGAGGGCTCGTGCACTTGTCTCATGCTAGGCCGAGCGCAGCATTGTGACAGTTTCGACTATTTCAATCCAACCGTTCCGAAACCTTCCATCTACTCTCTCCCGCGAATTGGGGGAGCCAAGCTGCAGAAGTTCGTCAGCGAAGACCGCTTTGACTTGGGTGAAATAGGCCTGGACGAGGTCACGAAATTGCAGCAGCCGGTCCTTCGATCATACAAAGACGGACAGCCTTTTGTTGACGCCGCCGACATCGAAAATTTCTTCAACGTCTTGCACTATCCACTCTATTTTCTAGATTATGAGACTTACGCTTCGGCGATCCCGATTGTTGATGGGCTCAGCCCTCAAGAACCGCTCCCTTTCCAGTTCTCCCTGCATGTGCTTGACCAGAACGGCGGGCTCACTCATCACGAATATCTAGCGGATGAAGCGGAACAGCCATGGAGCCTGATAGAGGCGCTTGAGCAAGCGATCGGCCCGACGGGGTCGATCGTGGTCTGGAACAAAACCTTTGAAAACACCCAGAACAAGAACATGGCCGCGCGGTTTCCAGACAAAGCCGATTTTCTGTTGGGCATAGTGGAACGCACCGTCGATCTGATGGATGTTTTCAAGACCGGCTATGTCGACATTGCCTTTGATGGCTCCACGTCGATTAAGAGAGTGTTGCCTGTCGTCCTGCCAGATCTGACATACGAAGGCATGGAAATCGCGGATGGCACTGCGGCTATGGACGGTTGGGCCAAGATGCTGGCTGAACCCGATGCAGACAAGCGTGCGGCGCTACGCAAGTCCTTGCTAGAGTATTGCGAGTTGGACACACTCGCGATGGTTCGGCTTTTGGAGTTTGCCCGAGGAATTATTGTTGCTTCTTAGGGGATGCGAAGTGCTGCTGTTCCGCAGAGAATCCTGAAAAACAAATCCTGGATCAATCTGGGAATTTCTGAGTTGTGGCAACTGCGTTGAGCACGGCGTTGAATAGGCCACTAGAATCGACGCCCAGGGCCTTTGCCAGCGCAATGAATTCCACAACGTCGATACGGCGCTCGTTTCCCTCGACCTTGGCGACATAGGATTGCGGTTTCCCCAGCCGGTCGGCGACTTCCTGCTGCGTCAGGCCAGCAGCGTTTCGCGCGTCCAAGAGGATCGCGGTCAACTTCCGGTATTCGTCTGAGTGGATCGACCTCGGCACGCATCACCCCAATTGTGTGCGCGAAGAGCTAATCCTGTTTTAGAATTATCCCACTTTGGGTTATTGTGTTCACGTCGACATTTCAGGCGAACGCGATGGGCCAGTTTCTTTCCAATTTTCTTCCTCTCGCGATATTCATCGGCATGATCGCAGCGGTCGCCATTTGGCACGAGTGGGCCTTTCGCCTTCGGCCCCTGTTCATCCCCAAGGCCGAGATCAACGCATTGGTGAACGAACTCATCGCCAAGCATGGGCCTGATGCCGAGGAAAAGGCCTATATCAAGGAAGATCGCGCATGGCGTTACTCCAACACCTTCGAGCAAGGGAAATGGCGCCGGGTCCGTCGCGAGCTTCACCATCGATACAGAGCCGGCGAGTCGAACCTGTAACCAACCCATCCGGCAGACGGACATACGCGCACGCGGCGGCGTTGCGTTGGGTTTCGTATAGGCCTCCTCGGCGAATATGCGGGCCACCAGCGCGATTTCATCGGTTTCCCGAGATGGAACTTACCGGCGACCGTCTAAACGCGCGTCCTGGGTCAAATATAAGCCTCGGTACGACGCGATCGATGACGGGCGCGCAATCGTGGTGCTAGTCCGTCTAAATCGGCGCCGAATGCGACCCCAAACCCGCGCTTTGCCACCCGCCTGTCACCCAAACAAGATAGCCGCAGGTGGGGGGGAATTGAGAGTAATTGATTGAATTGGAAAATTGGCGCGGTCCAGACGCCTGATGGTCTGATGAATAGACAGCGTGTCGGTCCGGTGACTATGTCGGCGGTCTTCAAGCGGCCCTCGGCTCGATCGTACTCAGATCGCCTCCGATTTCCCGGCGGCGCTGCATCAGGTCATAGTCGGACTGCAACCCTAGAAAGAACCCCTCAGACATGCCGAAATACCGTGCGAGACGTAGGTCGGTGTCGGCGGTCATCGCCCGCTTGCCCAAGACGATCTCGTTGATGCGGCGCGGCGGCACATGCACCGCGCGGGCAAGGGCATTCTGACTGACGCCCATCGGCTTCAAAAAATCTTCCAGCAGGATTTCGCCGGGATGAGGGTTCGGCAAAAGATCAGTCATGGTAGTCGACAATTCCGACATCGCTCGGGCCTCCTTCTTGCCAGACGAAGCATATGCGCCACTGGCTGTTGATCCGAATGCTATGCTGACCGGCGCGATCACCCTTTAAGGCTTCGAGCCTGTTGCCGGGCGGTACACGCAAATCCTGAAGCACACGCGCCTGATTGACGAGACGCAGCTTGCGGAGTGCGACGGCCTGAATATCCGGCGGCAGCTTCCGGCTTTGCCGTCCTGACCAGATCAATTTCGTTTCGGGATCGGCGAAGCTTTGGATCATAAGAAAACATAACGCATCACGTTATATAACGCAATGCGTTATGCTGAACAGTCAACCACAAGGGGGATGGGGGATGGCGTTTTTTTGGGTGACCTCGTCTTTGGCCGGATCGGCCCTGACGTCGACTGCCGAGGTTTTGGTCCCGTAGCCGCTGTGGGTCGATCCGGTTTTGAGCGCATTCGATATAACAATTCACATACGCACATTGTTATATCGATCAGTCCTCGTCGTTGGCCTCCCCAAGTACCCATTGGGCATTCTTGCCCTTGCCGACCTGCACGATCTGTCCAGTCTTAGCGAGGTCCGCCCGCACGACATTGAGCGTCGCCTCAGACGCGATCGAGCGCGCTTCGGCGGCGAGTTGCACGCTCTTCCATGCAGTCGGCTCGTCGGAGAGATATTCGAGCACGAACTCCTCGGCTGCCTGCCGTTCGCTGCTGGGCCGGCCCACCGCATTCTTCTGAACCCGGCAGACGTCGAAGTGGTCGGCCTCGCTGAACCCGACAGGTTTGAGCACCGGGACGTCCTCGCGTCCAACGCCGACCTTTTCAAATGCAATCGTCGGGCCGAGCTCGCTCTGGTTGGCCTTGCCGTGGGCAAGAGCGACGCGTGAAGGGTCTTCGGGGTCTGGCCCGAAGAACAGGGCGGACCGGATGCTTGCTGCAAAACCAATGGACCCGACAATCCGGTAGAGCGGGTTCTCGGTACTGGTCTTGTTGAGATGCGCCAGTCCGACGATCGCCGACCCGGTTGTCTCCGCCATTTCGGTCAACAGGGCCATGAATTCCCCGACATCGTTCTGCCGGTGCATGTCACGCCCGCCGCCCATATAGGCCGACAAAGTATCGACTACAACAAGGTCGGGCCGCCACTCTTCCATGTGTTCGGAGAGTAGTTCCAGCCGGTCGTCTGTGAGTGCCCGGAACTTGTACATTTGGTGAAGGTTGTCGAGGTCGACCCCGGCCTTGACCAGACGGTTGAGCACGACGCGCTGCCAGTTGTCCTCGGCGGCGAGCACCAAGACGCGATTGCCCGACGGCCTTTCATCGGAAAGCGGCCACGGATTGCCGCTCGTTACCGTTGCGAGAAGCAGAGCTGTCAGAAGCGATTTGCCGCCGCCCGGGTCGCCAGCGATCAAGGTCATGCCGTAGCGCGGGATATAGGGATACCAGAGCCATTCCATCGGAAGCGGTTCGCGTTGAACGGGCGGGCCAAAAAGTTCTTCGCGGGTTTCGCCATATCGGCTGCTACTGCCGATCAGGCTGCGCAGTTCCTGTTCTGAGAGCGGCTTTTCGCACGCATTTACGTTGGCGACCTTCATCATCTCTTGGACGACCTGTTCGTCATCGATGCGGCGACGGATTGCGCAGGCCGTGCGGAACAAAACGTCGTTTCGCTGGCCAAGCTTGATCGCATGACGTGGCCTTCCGCGTCTCCTCTCAGTTTGTGTTGCTGTGTCTGAAGGACGGAGGCCTGGTAATTTGTCCGGCACTTTCGCGGCCCTTTGCACGCGCGATCGCACCCAGATGTATCGGAAGCCGCTCTCATGGATGCTAGGCGGTAGCATGACATAACGGTTTGAGCCGGTGAGCACGTCCACCTGTTCGGCTTTGAATGCGCCGCCATCGGGTGCGCCAAGGTAGTGCAGATGATATCCGCGTTTGGTCTTCACTTTGACCGTCTTCGCGAGCTTAAGCGCGTCGACATGCGCCTTGCCCTTTGGCCCGTCAATATCGACCACGGTTCGGCCTTCGAGCGTTGCAGCGATGTTGGCCTTCGGGTACTTGCGCAGGGCTTTGCGGATCAGGGCAATTTCGGTGGTCGCGCTGTTGGCCCCGTTGGGAAAGAATTCGGCAATCGGGTGTTTGCCCGAGTGCGCGCAGTCCCCTTTGCCACAAGTGCATCGGCCATTGGCATCGATGCCGTGGGTCAGGATGAGTTTGAGACCGGCCTTGAGATAGGCGCGGGCAGCGACCAACGTCTCACGCGAGCGCATGGCGTCGGTCACGCGAAATGTATTTCGCATGCTGTGTTCCAATCGTAATTTTAGGGAAAGGGAGGGGCTAAGGCGCCCCTCGATCAAAAGTCGGCGTAGACGTGCCGGCTGCGTTCTTCGGCGCGAGCCTCAAGCCAGGCATCGACCTCGGCCTTTATCCACGCGACGCTTGTTCCGGCCATTCGGATACGGCGCGGGAATCGTCCTGCAGCTTCCCAGCGGAGAAGTGAGCTATTGTTGACTCGGATTCCCAGCTTAGTGAGATCTTGGCGGTTGAGGACGATCTGCTGTTCGATCAGCCGCCGTTTCGTCTTCTTGATCATCTCGGATTTCCTTCATCTTGGAACTTCTGGAATTGCGATGAAGGAGCGCGCTCCGTCCTGAGAAGAGATGCATCAGGTCGGGAAAAACATCAAGAATACAGAATGATACGTCCAGAACACATCGTTCTGGATGTGTCACGGACCGCGCAATTTTCGAAGCTGTCCGACGAGATTGCTTGAGAGTGGACCATCGTTGGGAAGGATTTCCGCTATGCAGATGTCCATCACATCCAGAAAGCGGCCACGCATCTTGCCCACTTCAGAAGAGCTTCCTTTGTCATAGGTGCCCCGACTAATCGCTAGCTGCGGAAAGTGGTCCTTCAGAACCTTGGTCAATGCATTGCCGAGATCGATCAAGAACTCCGTCGTCATGTTCTCTTCCGGCAATCGATCGGCAAGCTGATCGCGCAGTTCCTCGGCCCGATCACGCAGCTTTGTGAGTTCCGCGATCAACGCCTCTCGGTTCGGTGCTGTTGATTGTATTTCTTCCGGCCATTCGGAAAGGAGCGGCAGTTTATTGTCCGACAGAGCCTCGATCAGTCGATCCGCCGGTTTGAGGATTTGACGCTCAAGATGCTGTACGCGTGCAAAGAGCTTCACATCGTCCGGGCCTCCAGAAAGGCGCAAGGGCGTCGAATAGAGCGCCGTCATGAAGTGGAACGCGACATCGCGGAGGGCGGCCTGCAATGAGCAGCTTTTGTCCTCGTCGAGACGACCTGCAATACCAGTGACTCGTTTGATGACCTGATCCGAAAATAGATCCATTTGTGGATTGCGCCCCTCGGGGAATTTAGGCGCTATTCTGTACCACGCTGGCTTCCCGTAGCTTTGGTACCAAGGCACTTCGCTGTCCTGTGATTTCTTCGACACGATTAGCCCATAGCTCCAGCGCCTCACGCTTTTCATCTAGATATGCGTGCCTATTATAGATTGCAGCGACACCGGAAACTATACCCGTCTTGTGATTGAGGACGGCTTCGATGATGTGTGGGGCGACGCGCAGCATGGCCATGTTCGTCGCCATCGTTCTGCGCAGGTCATGGAAGCGCCAGTCCTCGGCATCTGCGAAAGCAGCGTCCAGCCGTTCCTTGAGACGGCCAAAGCCCGAGATCGGCGTTGTGCCGGTGGTCGTGAACACGAAATCCGTGTTCTGGAAACGCGGCACCGATCGGATAATCTCGACCGCTGAGGGTGCGAGCGGCACAATGTGGGCCGTCGAGTTTTTCACGCGCGTTGACGGCAGACTCCATAGCCCCTGTTCCAGATCGAGTTCCGACCAGCGCATGCCGGAGACTTCGCCACGGCGCTGGCCGGTCAGGATCATGAGCTGGACGCATTGGGCGAAGGGGAAACCTTCAAGCTCGGCCATGCGCCAGCAAGTATTCAGCTCGGCATCGCTCAACACGCGTTCGCGCGCCGTTTCCTTCGTCGGCGGCTTCAGATGAGCCACAGGCGATGTTTCGATCATGCCGCGGTCAATACACCAGTTCATGAGTTTTTTGATCGCAGCCAGCGCCCGGTTTGCCCGCGTCGGTGCGCCACCGGCAATGATCGTGTCGAGCACGCGCACCACGTCAGCACGCTTAATCTGGTCGATAGGGCGCGAGAACAGCGAGGAGAATTTCAGCAGGACGCGTTCGCTGCCTTTCCAGTCCTTGGTGCGTTGCTTGGCGTAAAGCTCGATGAACTGCGGCACGACCTCGCCCAGCGTCATCATGCGCTGTTCTTCCTCGTGCGGCGCCTTCTCGACATAGCGGCCAAGCTCAATTGATCGCAGGAGGCTGTGTGCCTTGTCGCGGGCCTCGTGCAGCGTCAGGATTGGCCATGAACCGATCTTGATCCGCTTCATGTGGCCGTTGATGCGCTTGGAGACGTAGAACACCTTCCCACCTGTGGCCGACACACGCAGGTGCAGGCCGGGCAGCAGCTTGTCGTGTACCTCGTACCGCTTGTTGACGGCAGGTGGCAGCGCGTCGATGGTCTTGGGCGTCAGACGTCGTTTCATGACGCTGAAATTAAGATCGAAAAATCCGCGTGTCAGGGTATGGTTTGGGGCGAGTTACAAAGTGCTTTCGGGTTAGCTTCAAGACTCTTCAGGCGAAAATAATGAATGATCATCCAGATGATTTGCATCGTCTAATACACGACACTCTTCAAGAGCTGGGCTGGAATGCCGATGCTAGCGAGATTGCGGAGCGCGTAAAGAGACTAGACATTGGACTCCCGGCAGAAGACGAATTTGCGGTCCTATGCTCTTGGCTTGGAAAATGTGAGCTTCTTCACAAGCTTGACCAACACCAACTGCCAGCGACGTCGGGCAAGGACTACCAAGTTCCTGATGTGCTTGCTTACTTCTCAACCCAAGTGGAGCGGCGCCCGGTCTTGATTGAGGTAAAGTCCAAGGCAGCAAACACTCTCTCTTTCAAACCTGACTACCTCGCAAGGCTCAATAATTATGCTGATTTGGTCGGACTGCCATTGCTTGTTGCATGGAAGTTCCATTCCCTGTGGATGCTATTTGAGGTTCGGCATCTCACAAAGGCGGTTCGCAATTTCAACATCAACTTTGGCGACGCCATGAAGGAAAACCTGTTGGGAATTTTGGCAGGTGACGTTGCCTACAAAATCGGCCCGGGCGCCGGTATACACTTGCGCTTTCAGAAAGAAGAACTTTTGTCGGTGACGGAGACCGATGACACTAAAACGGAAAATTGGCGAATGCGTATCACTGAGGTGGCGTTCACTGGGCGAGGCGGCGAGCAAGTCTCAGACCTTTCGTCTGACGTGCAGTCGCTTTTTACAACGTGGGACCTAGAAAGGCGGGAGGCGCATGCCGACGATCACATCTGGGTCAGCCACGTCGCTGGTGGCGATGGCATTCAATTTGCGCACACTGCACTCGTCCGATTGCCTGATTGGCGTTTGCCAACAGGAACTAAAGTGTCATGGCGCCGTGAGGCTCGAAAAGAAAAGCTCAGCACGATCGCTGATTTCAGAGGCGCAGTGACGAAGGCTCTTGAGGAAAAGATCGTTCAGTACGTCTTTGATATAGCGCCGCACACCGTGCCCGACTTTCTGGTGCGATCATAAGAGGCGATCTCGGCACAACCTGCACTGAGGACTTCGCAGCCTAGTTGGGCCTAACGCCGGGCATACGCATTTCCAAACCAGTTAGTTCGCAAGCTATCTCGTCCACAAATTGATACGGCGATAGCCTGATAAACTCGGAGATTAGCCAGTTCACCTTTCCATCCAGATATTGGGAGAGACCCGCTGGGTCATAACGTGACAATTCGCTCAGTCGATGCATTACAGCCAAGGTGAGCACGAGATTGGATCGAGGGATAATGTTTGCACCTGCCACGGGCCTCTTAAGATACCAAAGGTCCACCGGTGCAGATATAAATGAAATCTCTCGTCTCATCCGTCGATGGAGCGCACAGAGGTTTCGTATCGCCTTATCCTTCTGCTCCTGACTGTCTCCATGCTTGAACCATTTGTATCGCTTTTTCGATCGCACAACGCAGCGGTCCACGTAGCCCCCATCCACTTCGAAAGTGCTTGGAAGCGTTCGCAGCGACCGTGGATCAGAAAATCTTCCTTTGACCTCTGCAGAAAACCAAATGTACGCGTCGGTAGGGTGTTTTCGGTACACCAAATTGGTTAGAGGTATGAATATCTCAGGTTTGGAACGAAAGGTGTGTCGGAAAGCTCTGTGGATGTATGGGATGTTGCCGAGTGCATCCAACAGGCTGAACTCTTTGGCGAGATTGGCCTCTCCTAGGTAGTCACTGAGGCTGGTCAGAATGCCCGCGCCCTGAATGGTTATTATCTCGTTTGAAAGCGCTCTTTTCGATGACGGATCCCATTCGCCTGCAACACCGTGTCTGTCTGTGAAGGATCTTTCCTTGACGATGAGCAGTGTTTTTACGCAGTTTAGAAAGCAATAGTAAGACGTGAGTGGAGCAGACACAGGAGGAAGGTCACGCGAGGCCTTGTGGTATGCTTCCGCCTGTTTCCAAAAAGGAAGCGCCTTTTTGCAGTTCCGAGTCAGCCACAAGTCAACGAATTCAAAGGTGTCGCGGGTTAGGACGCTCTCACTTGCAAAATGCGGGCCTGTAATTCCCTTACGAAAGTACACGGCTCGGTTCTTATATCGAAGTTCGGGCGCTGGCATATTCCACCAATCTTAAGCCATCATCTATGCGAGTAGGTTACGACCGTCGCAAACATCAATTCGCAGTGGATCGAAACTACGCAATTCTGGTCGATAACTCCAGCTGGGTTGCAATTGGGGTGCATTTACCATTGGGTTTGAATGCAACGCTTTGAAATCCATTGAGAAAGTTTGGCGATCCGTTTCTGAATGCTTTCAATTGGTCCGTGACACGCTTTGGGTCGCTTTGTGGCTAAGTAATTGATAAATAACGCTTTATCATAATCCGCGTGTCGGGGGTTCGAGTCCCTCCTCCGCTACCAAACTTTCCTTTATATTGCAGGTGGTCACGTGTCGCTACGCGAGCCGCTGTCGCGCTCGTTCTATCGAAACCGGTTCCAGACCTTCGCGAAAACTGCGCCAGCGTCTTCACCTTCGTAGATCCGGCCATGACTCATGATCAAGCGGCTGATCTCGTGTTCCCGAATCCATTCCATCAGCTTCTGGAGAGAGGCGCGGTCGCGTATTGCGAACCTGTGATAGAAGGGCACGTTGGGCGATCCGTAGCATCCCAAACAACGGAAGAACATCTTTTCCGCGGGATATTGATCTTCGCTGTAATTGTAGATCAGGTCGGAACTGACCAGCGTCTTGGTCGGTACGTGCCAGAACAGTGTCTCGTGAAGGTCGTGGCCTGCGAAAACAAAGAACTCCAGCGCGTCTCCGCCGCCAAAATCGGTCTGCGGACCCATGATCTCGGCACCGGGAATAGGCCCGATCTTGGCGTCGAGCCCGTCGGGCACAAAGACACGCGCATCAGGCCACGTCTCAAGCGCCGCGCGCAGAAATAAATGGTGGTACAGGTTCGGCGCCACAATGGCCCGGACAGGACCAAGCGCGTCGATGCCTGCGCGGTCCCCCTCGGTCATCTCGACTGGAGAATAGAGGAGAAGGCCATCTCCGAGCCGCAGGATGGTCATCCGAACCGAAGCCCGGCAGCCCGAAATGACAAAATATTTGTCGAGAACCCAGATATCGCGGTCGACAGACCGAACACCTGACATGGTCATGATACTTCTCCTGAGCTGGGGCGCGAGCTCTTCTCGACACTGGCAAAGGCCGGTGGTTGGGCAACGATGCTCCGCAAGGCTGTCAGTTACTTCCGTTACAGCCGAAATGTAAGTTTCTATTTCGAAACGACGGGACGATCAGGCGTCCAATCCGGAGACGCCCACTCCAATCCGAAATGCACTGCGTTGATATCGGTGAATTGTGACGTTCAGCGAAAACCTGGGCCTTAGACACCTTCGAGGAGCTTGAGACGCGTACGCTCTCCCGTCTCCGGAAACCCGTTGCTACGCCCGCCGACAGGGCTTTTCATTCGCGTTAATCCCGGCGCGTCAGGCAAGCGCACGCGCAAGGGTCGCCGACGGCAGCTCGTCATAAATCTGGCGGTACAATCCGCTGAAGCGGCCGAGTTCGGTGAACCCATTCGCCAGGGCAACCCGCTTCACGGACGTCCCACAATCAGGAGGCCGCCGCGCGGCAAAGATCGGCCAGCGTCACGGGCGCCGGCGGGGCGGGTGTCCGAAGCCGGCGTCCTTTTCCTTTGTCATGCGCACCGTCGGTCCAGTGGCGCACTATCGCTTTGTTTTCGTGAGCTTATTTGATGATGTCGAAGCATTCTTCCCAGACAATGCTCCTGAGCTTGTCGTCAATCGTATCAAGATCGAGTTTCTGCGTGACTTCTTCGTTGTAGAGCACGCGCAGGATGCACCAGTCTTTTCCCAAAACCCGGTTGATGAAACGATTTGATGTCAGCTTTTCGGTGAAGAACTTGCGGTAAACGGGTTGGTAGAACGCAAGCGCTGCAAACATGCACCCGGCGATCTCGTCACCGGGATGATCCCGGTTGATGAAGATCAGGGAACGAAAAATGTCGAGATCCAGACTGTAGTCATAGACGTTGGTGCATTTCTTGTTTGAAAATTCAGCTTTCGCTGCGTTCAAATTGTCTCTGCTCGCTTGTTCGTCGGTCAGGAGTTTGTTGTCAACGAAGTATTCAAGAACATCTATGCTGCCTTCGACAATAACGATGTCGGTGTCGCTTGCCCCATCGGCAACGCGTATGAACGGAAAGTCTTCGAGAAGGAAGTTCAACGACTCACCAACTACTCCGAAATCGCGAATTTTCGGGTTGTCGTTGTTGCGTAACTGACTGACGGAAAGGCCGCGGATTTCGCCTGCAATATCCTTCGGCGCCCGAGAACAGCAACCCGACAGTCAGCGGGCGTTTCGTGAATTTTGCGATATTGTTTGCGTCTCCACATTTCGCCATGTCTTTTTGCAGGCATCGCCACATCCGCACCTTGAAGTGCGAAACCAGCTCGCTTGTGGAGTATTTGGCGTTGGGCGGCTCTGTCTGAACTGAGGCCGTATCCTCTGAAAACAGCCTGGAAAAAGCCAGAACAAGCAGAATGAAACAGAAAAATAAGAGCGAGCGCTTGCCAGCCGACCGCATGAAATACCTCCCTCGATAGGCATGCGGTATCAATAGATGTAGAGGGTTGTACATTCAACGGTTGCGGGAATATTCGGCCGGCGTTCGGCGCAGATGACCTTGTCCTCAACGCCCAGACGTCGCTCGCGATCCTGAGCGATCTCGAACTCTACCCGTCCCCCGGCATCACCCCGCCGATCGCCTTGGTGATCTCGTCGGCGGCGGCGCGGACCAGATGTCCGAAGCCGGCGTCCTTTTCCTTCGTCATGCGCACCGTCGGGCCGGAGATCGAGATGCCGGCAATCGCCTCGCCGAACTGGTTGAAGATCGGCGCCGCGATGCAGCGCATGCCGTTTGTCCGCTCTTCGTCGTCGACCGACCAGCCGCGCGCGCGAGTCTCGTCGAGCTCGGTGACAAGCGCGGCCTCGTCGGCAAGCGTGTGGCTGGTGAAGCGCTCGAGCTTGTGCCCGCTCAGCGTCGCATGGATGTGCTCTGCCGAGCGATACGCCATGATCGCCTTGCCGATGCCTGAGGCATGCACAGGCCCGCGCGTTCCAGGCCGGAAGAAGGCGCGGATCGGCTCGTGCGTCTCGACCTGGCTGATGAAGATCACCTCGCCGCGGTCGATGATGGCGAGGTTGGCGGTCTCGCCGCTCTCGCCCATGATGCGTTCCATCACCCGCCGGCTCTGCTCGATGAGGCGGGTGCGGCGCAGGAAGCTCGAGCCGATGCGAAACGCGCCGGCGCCGACATGCCAAAGCTGGCTGGTCTCGTCGAACTCGACGATCGCGTGTTTCTTCAGCGTGGTGAGAATGCGGTAGACGGTCGCCGGCGAGTCGTCGCCGACCGCCGCGATCTCGCTCAGCGACATGCCCGACCCCTCGGCGACGACCTTCAGCACCGTCATCGCCCGGTCGAGCGACTGGATCGTCGCGCTTTCGCTCTTGTCGTGAAACGCCTTCGGACAGCCCCTCGGCCTGCTGCTTTTCATGCCCGTTTTCCTGTTTATCGGCACTTCGAGTGCATTTCAAAATTACTGAATGAAAATCAATTTTGCAAAGTGAAAAAATATAAAATTATGCATAATCAGTATGTTGTATATTTTTCACGGAATATGAAAAAAGATTTCAAAAAAATTGCCCGGCTGCCTGCGAGCCGCTACGGTCCGACCCACAAACGAGAACACCAGCTTTGGGTAGGAACATGTCGACGCAGAACCCCGTTTTCATTCCCGGTCCGACCAACATCCCGGAAGAGCTGCGCCGTGCGGTCGACTTCCCGTCGATCGACCACCGCTCGCCGACCTTCGTTGACATGTTCAAGCCCGTGCTCGAGGGCGTGAAGCGCATCGTCAAGACGACGAGCGCCGAGACGATCCTGTTCCCGGCGACCGGTACCGGCGCATGGGAAGCGGCCGTCACCAACACGCTGTCGCCCGGCGACACGGTCCTCGCCGCGCGCCACGGCATGTTCTCGCACCGCTGGATCGATCTGTGCCAGCGCCAGGGAATGGACGTTCAGGTGATCGAGGAGAAGTGGGGCAGGGGCGCGCCGATCAATGCCTTCGAACAGGCGCTGATCGCTGATTCCAGCCACAAGATCCGCGCTGTCCTCGTCACCCATAACGAGACCGCGACCGGGGTCCGCTCCGATGTCGCCGCCGTGCGCCGCGCGCTCGACAATGCGCATCACCCCGCGCTGCTGTTCGTCGATGGCGTCAGCTCGATCGCCTCGATGGATTTCCGCATGGACGATTGGGGCGTCGATATCGCCATTACCGGCTCGCAGAAGGGCTTCATGCTGCCGTCCGGCCTGTCGATCCTGGCGGTCAGCCAGAAGGCGCTCGCGGCGATGGAAAGCGCCCGCTGCCCGCGCTGCTTCTTCGACTTCCGCGACATGCTGAAGACCAATGCGGATGGTGGCTTTCCCTATACGCCGCCGGTCAATCTGATCCGCGGCCTCGACCACTCGATCCGCATGCTGGAAGCCGAGGGTCTGGAGAATGTCTTCGCCCGTCACTACCGCATCGCCGAGGGCGTTCGCCGGGCGGTCGACGCCTGGGGCATGAAGCTGTGCGCCGAGGAAAAGAAGCTGCAGTCCGACACGGTCAGCGCGATCGTTGCGCCGGAGGGCTTCAACGCCAACCGCATCGTTGCCCATGCGGCGTCCGCCTATGGTGTCGCCTTCGGTGCCGGGCTCGGCGATGTCGCCGGCAAGGTGTTCCGCATCGGCCATCTCGGCTCGATGACCGACGTGATGGCGTTGTCGGGCATCGCCACGGCCGAAATGGTCATGGCCGATCTCGACCTGCCGATCACGCTCGGGTCGGGCGTCGCCGCCGCGCAGGAATACTATCGCACCAGCATCAACGGGGCGGCGAACCGCTCCAAGGCCGCCTGACCGCGTACCCGTTTGCCGATTGGAAACAGCGACATGTACATTCCGACATTCGACGACGTTGAAAGCGCGTTTGAGCGCATTCGCCCGCACATCCACCGAACGCCCGTCCTGACGTCGAGCTTCATCAACGGGCTCGCCGGCGCCGAACTGTTCTTCAAATGCGAGAACTTCCAGAAGGCCGGCGCCTTCAAGGCGCGCGGCGCCTCGAACTCGGTGTTCGGGCTGAGCGACGAACAGGCCGCAAAGGGCGTCGCCACGCACTCGTCGGGCAACCACGGCACCTGCCTGTCCTATGCCGCCGGCCGGCGCGGAATCCCGTGCACGGTGGTGATGCCGCGCACCGCACCGCAGGCAAAGAAGGATGCCGTCCGCGGCTATGGCGGCACCATCGTCGAGTGCGAACCCTCGACCTCGAGCCGCGAGGCGGTGTTTGCCGAAGTGGTTGCCGAAACGGGCGCCGAATTCGTCCACCCCTACAACGACCCGCGCGTCATCGCCGGTCAGGGCACCTGCGCGCTCGAACTGAACGACCAGGTCGAGGGTCTCGATGCCGTCATTGCGCCGATTGGCGGCGGCGGCATGGTGTCCGGCACCTGCCTGACCCTGTCGAACATCGCGCCGGACGTGCAGATCTATGCCGCCGAGCCCGAGCAGGCCGACGACGCCTATCGCAGTTTCAAGGCCGGCCACATCATCGCCGACGACGCGCCGGTCACCGTCGCCGACGGCCTCAAGGTGCCGCTGAAGGAACTGACCTGGCACTTCGTGTCGAACCACGTCACCGACATCCTCACCGCTTCGGAAGAGGAAATCGTCGACGCGATGAAGCTGATCTGGAAGCGCATGAAGATCGTCATGGAGCCGTCGAGCGCCGTGCCGCTCGCGACGATCCTGAAGAACAAGCACCTCTTCGCCGGCAAGCGTGTCGGCGTCATCATCACCGGCGGCAATGTCGATCTCGACGCGCTGCCCTGGAATTCCTGACAAGGGAGAATGACCATGAACGCGCCTGTCAATTTCGACGAACTGGAAGTCGGTTTCGACGTGCCCGCAGTGCCGGGCATGGACGAGAAGGACATCCAGACCCCGTGCCTCGTCCTAGACCTCGATGCGCTTGAGCGCAACGTCAAGAAGATGGGCGACTACGCCAAGGCGCATGGCATGCGCCACCGCGCCCACGGCAAGATGCACAAATCCGTCGATGTCGCGAAGCTGCAGGAAGAACTCGGCGGCGCCATCGGCGTGTGCTGCCAGAAGGTCAGCGAGGCGGAAGTCTTCGTGCGCGGTGGAATCAAGGACGTGCTGGTGTCGAACCAGGTCCGCGACCCGATGAAGATCGACCGCCTTGCCCGCCTGCCGAAGCTCGGCTCGCGCATCATCGTCTGCGTCGACGACAAGGAAAACGTCGCCGAACTGTCGGCGGCGGCACAGAAGCATGGCACGACGCTTGAATGCTTCGTCGAGATCGATTGCGGCGCCGGGCGCTGCGGCGTGACGACGACGCAGGACGTGGTCTCGCTCGCCCAGGCGATCGACACCGCCGAGGGACTGAAATTCTCCGGCATCCAGGCCTATCAGGGCGCCATGCAGCACCTCGATTCCTACGAGGACCGCAAGGCGAAGCTCGATATCGCCATCGAGATGGTCGAGAACGCGGTGAAGGGCCTGAAGTCGGCCGGCCTCGAGCCGGAACTGGTTTCGGGCGGCGGCACCGGCTCCTACTATTTCGAGTCGAATTCCGGCGTCTACAACGAGCTGCAGTGCGGTTCCTACGCCTTCATGGACGCCGACTACGGACGCATCCACGACAAGGACGGCAAGCGCATCGACCAGGGCGAATGGGAGAACGCGTTCTTCATCCTCACCCAGGTGATGAGCCACGCCAAGACCGACAAGGCGATCTGCGACGCCGGCCTCAAGGCCCAGTCGATCGACAGCGGCCTGCCGGTCATCTATGGCCGTGACGACGTCAAATACATCAAGTGCTCCGACGAGCACGGCGTCATCGAGGACGTGAACGGCGTGCTCAAGGTCGGTGAGAAGCTGCGCCTCGTGCCGGGTCACTGCGATCCGACCGCCAACGTCCACGACTGGTATGTCGGCGTCCGTGGCGGCAAGGTCGAGAAGGTGTGGCCGGTTTCGGCTCGCGGCAAGGCTTACTGAGGACCGTGACCATGCATGTTGTGCCCGAACGCGATATCGCCGGCCTTATGACGCCTGAAAAGGCGTTCACGGCGGTTGAGGCGGTGTTCGCCGCGATGGCCGAGGGCGGCGCCTACAATTTCCCGGTCGTCCGCGAGGCGCTGGGCGAGGGCCGCCAATACGGCTTCAAGTCCGGCCTCGACCGGGTCGGCCACCTGCTCGGCGTCAAGGCGGGCGGCTATTTCCCCGGTAATGCCGAGCGCGGCATCCCGAACCACCAGTCGACGGTCTATCTGTTCGATCCCGACAGCGGCCGTCCGACGGCAATGGTCGGCGGCAATCTGCTGACCGCGTTGCGCACGGCGGCGGCTTCCGCCGTCTCGATCGACCGGCTGGCACGGGGGGATGCCCGCGTGCTCGGCATGGTCGGCGCCGGCCACCAGTCGGCCTTTCAGATGCGGGCAGCGGCCAAGGTGCGCAGCTTCGAAAAGGTCGTTGCCTGGAACCGCAATCCCGAGCGGCTGACGAAACTCGCCGAAGCCGCCGCCGACCTCGGCCTGCCCTTCGAGGCGGTCGATCTCGACCGGCTCGGCGCGGAAGCCGATGTGATCATCACCATCACCTCAAGCTTCGGCCCGATCCTGATGCGCGAGCAGGTCCGCCCCGGCACGCACATCGCCTGCATGGGCACCGACACGAAGGGCAAGCAGGAGGTCGCCGCCGAGCTGGTCGCCACCGCGACGCTGTTCACCGATGAACTGCAGCAGGCAACCACCATCGGCGAGTGTCAGCACGCGGTGGAGGCGGGTCTGGTCTCGGCCGATGCGATCACCCCGATCGGAGATGTCATCCTCGGCCGTCACGCGGGACGGACCAGCGAGGACGAGATCACGCTGTTCGACGGAACCGGCGTCGGTCTGCAAGATCTCGCGGTGGCCGCTGCTGCCGTCGAGGGCGCGATTGCCGCCGGAACGGCCGGCGAGATCGATATCTGAGAAAACAACACCTCCGCCGCCGGGAGCGATCCCGGTGGCGGGTGTCGTTATACCGCGTCACTCGCCGAGATAGCGCCCGTATTTGACATAGGCGTCGGCGAAGCAGCTCCTCACCATCAGCAACTTGTTCTGCGCTTCGCCCTTGCTCGCATAGGCGCCGACGACGAAGACGTTGTAGCCGGGCCGGAAGCCTTCGAATTTGGCCGAAAAGTCGTTGAACGGCTCAAGCCGGCAGGGACGGGCCTTTAGGTGCATGGTCTCGAGGTCGCTCGCCTGCCGCTCCCACGGCTCGGTCGGGAACGAGCCGAGCACGATCCACCAGCCCTCATCGAGCTGCTGCGCGTTGGCCGTCGCGCCGGCAAGCAGTGCGAAACCGGCGGCGAGCCCCGCGATCGCCAGACGACGCGCCGCATTTTTCCAAGTCAAAACCCGCATTGTTGACCTCTTCCCAAAAAGGCTGGGACGCTTCGCGCCCGGTGCGCCGATAATACGCTCTTTCAGCGCGCGCCGCCCAGTTCTTCTTGCCTGAAGGCGGCGACGATGGCGTCGATGGTCTCGTCCTTTGAGAAGCCGAGACGGGTGGCGCGCGGTGTGTTCATGGCGCCCGGCCAGCTGCCGACGATACGGGCGATTTCCGCGTCCGGCTCGTGGCGGATCAGCGAGGTGTCGCCGCTGGCGCGGGCAAGCGCCTCGATCATCTCCGCGACCGTCACGGTGAGTCCCGGCAGGTTGAGAATGCGCGCACCGTCCGACCACGCGTCCGTGGCGAGGTCGTGTGCGTGGATGAGGTTCTCGACGACCACGCGCGGCGACTGGATCCACAGGCTGAGACCGGTGTCGACGGGACAGATCGCCATCTCGCCCTGCAGCGGTTCGCGCAGGATCGAACTGGCAAAGGACGATGCGGCGCGGTTTGGCTTTCCGGGCCGGATGACGACGGTCGGCAGCCGCAGGCAGCGCCCGTCGAGATAGCCCTTGCGGCTGTAATCATTGACCAGATATTCGCCGATCACCTTCTGCGTCCCGTAGGACGACAGCGGCAGGGCGGGCGTGTCGTCCTCGATCATCGGCGGCGCATTGCCGAACACCGCGACCGAGCTGGTGAAGACGAGGCGCGGCGCAATCGGCATCGCCCGGCAGAGCTCCAGCAGCGCCCGGGTCGCGTCGAGATTGACCCGCATGCCGAGATCGAAATCGGCTTCGGCGGCGGAGCTGACGATTGCGGCGAGATGGAAGACGCTGGTGACGTCGTCGCCGAGCGCGCGGTCGAAAAAGCCCGGCTCGGCAACGTCGCCGATGATCGTTGTCACGCCTTCAAGCGGAGCTTCCGGCGCGACCTGATCGATCAGGATCAATTCGTCGATCGGCTGCAGCGCGCCGTCGGGCCCGACGGCTTCGCCCTTCTGCAACAGGCGCTTTGCCAGCCGCTGCCCCAGGAACCCGTGGCCGCCTATGATCGCAACCTTCATCGGTGTTCTCCTCCCCGTTTTGTTATGTCCGCAAGCGCTCTAGCGCGCGGCCTTGCCGGCGCCTTCCGGCAGCGGCAGGTTCTTGTGCGCCTCCATCCACGCGGCGAGCCTTTCCGCCACGGCCGGATTCGGCAGCGAGGTCGCGCGAGTGGACAGATCGACATGCAACAGCAGGCTCTCGACCGAGGCCGCAAGCTGGCCTTCGCCGCCATAGAGGAAATGGTAGAGGTGCAGCTTCTTGCCATCGCCGTTTAGCACCTGGGTCCTGATCGTCATACGCTCACCGGCATTGAGCTCGCCCAGGTGACGGATGTGGTTGGTGACGGTGAAGTAGGACTTCCCGCTCGCGATATAGGCGTCGTCGGCGCCGATCATCGCCATGAAGCGGTCGGTCGCCCGCGATCCGGCTTCGAGATAGTGGGCCTCGTTCATGTGACCGTTATAGTCGGTCCAGCTTTGCGGAATGTGCCGTTCGCCGGTCAGCGCGAGTTCGCCTGCAACCGGCTCGGGGGTCGACCGGGCATTGCCGAGCGCCGCCTCGTGGCGCACCAGAACCGCGCCGGCGCCGGTCGCAGATTTCTTCAGCGCCCGCATCATGCCGACCAGATTGTCGTCTCGTAGCCGCTCCAGCTCCCGGATCGTGAGGTGGCCGGATTGGCTGTCCGACTGTCCGGCAATCAGATCAACCAGCTCCTCGGAAAACTCCGGCACGTCGGTCAGCTTGGTCCACGGCCATTCGAGCGCCGGACCGAACTGCGCCATGAAGTGCTTCATGCCCGCTTCGCCGCCGGCGATCCGGTAGGTTTCGAACAGCCCCATCTGCGCCCAGCGGATGCCGAACGCCATGCGGATCGCCTCGTCGATCTCCGCCGTCGTCGCGATGCCGTCCTTGACCAGCCACAGGCTCTCCCGCCACACGGCCTCGAGCAGCCGGTCGGCGATATGGGCATCGATTTCCTTGCGCAGGATGAGCGGGAACATGCCGATATCGTGCAGGATCACCGCCGCCTTTTCGGTCTCCGCCTGAGGCCCGACCAGCTCGACCAGCGGCAGCAGATAGACCGGGTTGAACGGGTGTGCGACGACGGCGCGCGCGCCCCTGGCGTTCAGCTCCGACGGCTTGAAGCCCGACGTCGAAGAGCCGATGACGGCGTGCGCCGGCGCAAGCTCCGACAGGCTGCCGAGCACGGCGTGCTTCAGGTCGAGCCGTTCCTGCACGCTCTCCTGCACCCAGTCCGCATCGGCAACGGCCTCGGCCAGGTCGGTATGGTAGGTGAGGGCGCCTTCCGCCGGCAGCGCGTGGTCGTAGAGGCTCGGCAGGCTGCGCCGCGCATTGGCGATCACCTCGCCGATCTTGCGCTCGGCCTCTGGGTCCGTATCGAAGATCGCGACGTCCCAGCCGTTCAGAAGGAAGCGCGCCGCCCAGCCGCCGCCGATGACGCCGCCGCCGACGATTGCCGCCTTCATCGCGGCGCCCTCTTGGTCAGACCGAGTTTCTCGCGCACTGCCTGAGGCCCGAGCACCCGCGCTCCGAGCCCCTCGATGATCCCGACTGCCTTTTCGACCAGCTGGGCGTTGGTCGCCAGCACGCCCTTTTCCAGAAACAGATTGTCCTCGAGCCCGACGCGCACATTGCCGCCGGCGAGAACGGCGGCCGCCACATAGGGCATCTGGTCCCGTCCCAGGCTGAACGCCGACCAGGTCCACTCGTGCGGGATTGCGTTGACCATCGCCATCAGGGTGTTGAGGTCGTTCGGCGCGCCCCAGGGAACGCCCATGCACAGCTGCACGAGGGCGGGCGAGGACAGCGTGCCTTCCTCGACCAGTTGCTTGGCGAACCACAGATGGCCGGTGTCAAAGGCCTCGATCTCCGGCTTGACGCCGAGCTCGGTCATCATGCCACCCATGGCGCGCAGCATGCCCGGCGTGTTGGTCATCACGTAGTCGGCTTCGGCGAAGTTCATCGTGCCGCAATCGAGCGTGCAGATCTCCGGCAGGCATTGGCGCACATGTTCCATGCGCGCGCTGGCGCCGATCATGTCGGTCGCCGCCTCGTTGAGCGGGAAGGGTGCCTCGGTCGAGCCGAACACGATATCGCCGCCCATGCCGGCGGTGAGATTGAGGACCACGTCGACATCGGCGTCGCGGATACGCTCGGTCAGTTCACGGTAAAGCTCCGGGCGGCGCGACGGTGCGCCGGTTTCCGGGTCGCGCACATGGCAGTGCACGACGGCTGCGCCGGCCTTTGCGGCGTCGATGGCGCTTGCCGCGATCTGCTCGGGGCTGCGCGGCACATGCGGGGACTTGTCCTGTGTCCCGCCCGAGCCGGTCACCGCACAGGTGATGAAGACCTCCCGGTTCATGGTCAGCGGCATCGCACCCTCCCTTGGCGGCCCCGCCGGGCGCGCGTTTGTTGGCCGTCAGGCGGCTTGGGTCGTGCGGCGTGCGAATCCTTCCTCGCCGCCGCGACACGAACCCTGCTTATACGGTTCGGATCGCGGCCGACGCGAGCGTTTCTTTGACCGGATTGCGGGGCGAAACGACGCCTAGCCTAGAGCGTATTCCCGAACCGATGGTTCGCGTCAGCGAAAAGTGGGAACCGGTTTTCGGATAAGAATACGCGTCAAAACAAAATATTAGAGCGTATCGAGTGATTCAATGATCACGCGATACGCTCTAGAAGAGACGGGATCAGGCCGGCTTCTTGCCGTGCGCCAGCATGGTCATTTCCGGGATCATCGGCTCGACGGTGACGTCGGTGAAGCCGGCCGCCGCCATCTGTTCGGCAAGCCAGGCGTCGTCAAGCGAGCGCGCGCCCGGCGTGAACGCGGTGTGCTGGAGCTGCCAGAGCGCGGCAAGCTTCGGCTCGGTCCGGCACGAGGAAACGACGAAATCGTGGATCAGGAACTCGCCGCCCGGCACCAGATGATCGAAGGCCCGCTTCATCAGGCCTTCATGGGTGTCGCCCGGAACGCCGGACATCAGATAGGACATCAGGATGACGTCCTGCTCCATCGGCCACTCGGTCGACAGCGCGTTACCCGGCACGTAGCGGATGCGGTCCGAAAGACCGGCCTTTTCGACATAGGCGCGGCCGAGTTCGGCGACATTCGGAAAGTCGACGATGGTCGCCTCGAGTTCGGGAAACTCCCTGCAAAGCGTGATCGCAAAGGCGCCGGTGCCGCCGCCGACATCGAGCAGGCGCCGGGCATGGGCAATGTCGAGTGCGCGCGCCAGTCCACGCGCCGGCCCGAGCGAACCGGCATGCTGGCTCTTCGAGTAGAGTTGGGCTTCGTCGGGATCGGAAAACCATTCGGCATAGGAGGCCGTGGCGTCCTCGGGCAGCTTGTTGGCGAGCGCCAGCTCGATCTGGTCGAGCAGGCCGTACATCTGCCGGTCCACCTGCAGGCGCAGATAGTCACCGAAATCGTATTTCGCGCCTTTCACCAGAAAGGCATTCGCCGCCGGCGAATTGGCGAAGCGGTCGTCGTCGACGGTGACGAGCCCGAGCGCGGCGAGCGCCGTCAGCAATGTGCGCGCTCGTTCCGGATGCAGCCCGGACGCCGCTCCGGCTTCCTCGGCGGTCATCGGTCCGTCGGACAGGTGCGTGAAAATTCCGTGGTGGAGGGCGGCGAAAAGCGCCTTTGAGCCCATGAAACCAAACGCGATATCGGAAATCTCTTCGGCCTTCGTCAGAACCGTCATAAACCTCGTCCCGGCTGTTGCAGTGCAACAAGCTTAGAGCCTTGCCAGTGAAATTGGAACCGGCTCCAAGAGAAATAAAACGGATTTTGCAAATTTTTCTCAGTTTGTTCACTGTATTCATAATCATGTGCAAAACAAAAATCTGTCGCTAGTAATGCAATAAATATCTCTGTTTCTATTTGCGGGAAAAATTATCATTTATTCGAGCGAGATATTTTCGGGAAAAGAATCTAGAAATACGAAAAGAATTATTTGAAATACGAAGAAAAAGAGGAAAATACGGGAGATATCGCAAAATTGACAGAGGGGTGCGATGCGATGTCTTGGGAGCAGCGCCGCGCAACCAATGGCGCAAGAAAGGATCAACGGTGCCGCCTATCAAGGGTTGCGCGCAGTGTTGACGGGATGATCCGACGCAAATTGCGGAAACATTCGGAAAAGCGCCGAATAACGGATATTTAAAAGATATTCTCTAGGTTTTTATCGATCAATTTAAGCGAGTTCTCATCCTTGTCGGGTAGAACGATACATCAAGACCGCCCGCGCTTCTTGAGCACTGCGCGTAGTCCGGTTTGGCAAACGCAAATGGTGACGACGTGTTGAAGCGCATGCGCGAATTCCTCTCCCGCGACGACGGCAATGTCATCATGATATTTGCCCTGCTTCTTCTGCCATTGCTGATTGCGGTCGGCATGGGGCTCGATTTCGCGCGCGCCTACAGCGTGCGCTCGACGCTGCAATCGGACCTCGATGCGGCGGTTCTGGCAGCCGCCAAGAGCGCGTCGTCGCTCGACGAGTCCGGCCTGCAGACGAAGATCCAGCAATGGGTGGAGCTGCAGCCAGGCGTTGCCGCTGGCGATTACGAGCTCCACGAAGTGTCGGTCGGGATGAACGACGGCGAGATTTCCGCCACCGCATCGGCCACCGTCACCACGACGCTGCTGGCGCTCGCCAATATCGAGACTGTCGATGTCAGCGTGACGAGTTCGGCGGCCAGTGGCGCCCAGTCCCATCTCAATGTCTATATCGTGCTCGACAAATCGGCCTCGATGCTTCTGGCGGCAACGGCGACCGGTCAGCAGTCGCTGATGAACTCCGAGGCCGGTTGCGCCTTTGCCTGCCACATGGTCGAGGGCGGGCCGTTCCATTACGGCGGCAAGTCCTACGACACCGTCTACGAGCTTGCTGTCGCCATGGGTGTGAAGCTGCGCACCGACGTTGCGCTCGACGCCGTCGAGGAAGTCCTCGACATGATCGACGCGGCCGACAGCGGCCATGCGCGCATCCGGGTCGGGCTCTACACGATCGGGCAGGGAGCCACCGAGGTCCTCGCGCCGACCACCTCGACCTCGGCTGCACGCGCCGCGCTGAAGGACGATTCCAGCGGCCTGACCAGCGCCTCCTCCGAACAGGCCTCCTTCTTCGATGAATCCTTCGACGAACTGAAAAGCATGATCGGCACCGCCGGCGACGGCAGCTCGGCCAGCGCGCCGAAGAAACTGGTTCTTCTGCTGACCGACGGCGTCCATTCGGAACGAAACTGGGTGCTGCAGACGAGCTCCGGCTTCCGTTTCCCCGTTGACGCCAGTCTGTTGCAGACGGTGCTGACCCCGCTCAATCCGGACTGGTGCGGCGATGTGAAAGGTCTCGGCGCCGAGCTCGGCGTTCTCTACACCGAATATCTGCCGATGCCGACCGACTGGGGCTATGCCGCCACGCTCGGCAAGACCATGAACAGCAGCAAGTTCCGCACGGTCTGGGACGGCACGGTCGCGCCGAGCTACGGCCCGAAGACGCGTCAGCAATATATCCCGGTCGCGCTGGAGGCCTGTGCCAGCGACAGCAGCCTGTTCCTGCAGGCGAACTCCGCCACCGAGATCGAGAGCGGACTTGCGGCGCTGTTCTCCGAATATGTCTCCCAGGTCCGCCTCAGCAAGTAGCTTGCGCCTCGGTTGATGGCTCAAGCAAACGGGCGCCGTTTCTGGCGCCCGTCCTGTTTTCAGATCGCATTGTGGGGCGGCCTGTGGCGGCCACGCCAGAGCTCAATAATAGATCTTGAGCTTCTTGATGTCCGCCGGACGCTTGGCGAGCGCGGCGTCGCCTGCTTCCTGAGTGATCTGCGACCCCTTGGTCGACAGCATGCGCAGCGAAGGCCGCATCGCCATGTCGTCGAGAATGGCGTTGGTGGCGGCGGTCTTTTCCACATAGAGCCAGGAGAGCTTCGGCGTCTTGAGGCCGACAAGGCCGGTATCGGTGACGGCCGTGTCGCCGAGCCACAGCGTTTCCAGCGACGGCAGGTCGGCGATTTCCGCGAGCCCCGCGTCGGTCACCTTGGTGCTGTTGAGGTAGAGGATCTTCAGCTTCGAGAGGCTTTTCAGCCGCCCCACCGTCTCGTCGCCGATGTCGTTGTTCCAGATGAACAGTTGCTCCATGGCGGCCAGCTTGCCGATATCGGTGGTCGCCGCATCGCTCAGCTTGGTGCTCATCGCCGACAGGTAGGAAAGCTTCGGCGCATTGGCGAGCGCGGTGAAGCAGCTCCCGTCGATTGCCGTGAAGGTGAGCTGCAGGCTGCGCAGATTGGGCATGGTCGCCAGATGGGCGACACCGGCATCGCTCACCGAGGCGACGCTGGAGACGTTGACTTCGGCCAGCGTCGGGTGGTTGGCGAACGCCGCGAGGTCGTCATTGGTGAAGCCGAGCCGCGAGATGTCCAGCTTGCGCAGTTTCGGCAGCGAGGCGATCATTGGCGCGGCAGCCGACGTCACGTTCTTCATGCCGCCAAGATTGAGTTCTTCGAGCTGCGTCATGCCGACGGCCGCCGCAATACCCGCATCGCCAAGCGCCGTGCGCCCGATCGTCAGCCGCGTGATGCTGGTCGAGGTGGCAACCGCCTCGATGCCGGCGACCGTGATCTGCTCCGCTCCGCCGATATCGAGCGTGGTCAGCTTCGGCAGCGTCGCGATCAGCGCGAGGTCGGCGTCGGTCAGCTGCTGCTTGGCCTTGTGCGGCGGCGACAGGTAGCTGAGCTTGGCGAGCGATTCCGGCGTCGCCGGCTTGTTCGAAACCTTGATCTCGAGTTCGTTGAAGCGCGCGGCAACGCCAGCGCCGTCGAAGGCGAGGGCGGGAAGCGGCATCAGAGCGAGGCTTCCGGCGAAAAAGGCGGCTGCGGCGAGCCCGCGAAGTGTCGTGTTCATTCCTGTAGTCTCCCGTGAACGAGTATCTGCAGTAACGAAGCCATGCCCGCTTTCGGATCATCGGGGCCCGGCACAAGGGGAAGGATGCGGGCCGGCGTGCCGGCCCGCAATTGGCGTGTGCGATGTCAGGCGGTGCCCGCCGCCGCGGCACGATCGCGAGCGCGCATCTTGCCGAGCATCAGGAAGCCGACCGCGAGGATCAGCCCGACGCCGATGATCGAAAGCCCGACGACCGGCCGGTAGTAGAGCCAGGCGATACCGATGACGGTCGGCCCGATCACGGCGGTCAGCGCGAACGAGACGAGGCCGGTCGCGAAGCGCATCACATCGCCGATGAAAGGCACCACGTCGCCGAGAACGCCGATGACGCCGAAGACGAGCCGGAAGCCGGCCAGCATGGCGAGCAGCCCGCCGATGCGGATGATCCAGGTCATCGTCGTGTTGGCATCCTCGGCCGCCTTGAACATCTGCGCGGCGGTCGCCTCGCCCTCGCGCACCATGAACAGGTTGGTGCCGTTCGAGGTCGTGAAGGAGCCGAGTTCGTCGCCGACCATCTTGCCGACGGCGCTGACCCGCTCGACGCTTGCCGACGAGAACGTAATGCGCAGATCGCCGACCAGCGGCGCGGTCGGCTCAAAGCCGAGCAGCACCGTGCCGCCCTGAACATGCACCGGCCGCCCGGTGCCGACCGCAAGCTTGACGGTCCGCCCATCGGCCTCGCTCAGTGCGAGCGGCTCATCCTTGCCGAGCGCGAAAACCGACGGGCTGGTGATGGTGATGGCGCCGGCCTTGGTGCTGTCGGCATGAGCGGTTTCGCTTGCGAGGGACTTTGGCGGGTTCATGTGGCCGCTCGGGTGCTTGAACGACGAACTGTCGACCGCCCGCTCCGACCAGATCTTTTCATAGCTGTAGGTGGTGACGGTTTCTTCGCCGCCGCCGAGTTTCTTTTGCGTCTTGGTCTTCTTGTTTTCGACCCACTGATACATCTCGACCTTGCGGGTCAGGCGCAGCGATCCGGCCGGCGCGACAATCGTCTTGAACAGCGGGTCGCCGGGCGTGCCCTGCGGCTGCAGGTCGGCCGTGAAATGCACCAGCTTGCCGTCGAATTGCGGATCGACCCGGCCGGCATCGATGGTCTGCACCAGGCCGGCGCCTTCTTCCAGTGCGCGCTGCATGGTGACGGCGCGGCCTTCGTTCCAGAACAGCGCGGCGATCGCCGCGAGGATCAGCAGGAACCCGGCGACGATGCCGCCGAAACTCTTGCGGATACGGGTGAACCACGAGGTATGGGTAACCTCGACATAAGTGTCGGGCATTGTTCAGCCTCCTGCTTGCGCCGCACAGCAGCTCCAGGAACGGGCATCGCATAGGTCGGGAAACGTCCGGCGACAAGGCGTGTCGCTGCGGTGTGGACGCGTCCCGGATTGGCGACAGGAACAGGCACCGCCATCAAAAAGATGCGGTTGTCTCTCCGTTCGCCGGCCTTTTAGCGATGTCGTTACCCGCCGGCCACCGGCGTTGCGCCCCCTCGATACGCATTGCCGGATTGCGTTCCCCTTCACAAGCACAAACGCCCCGTCGGGCGCCCGGGGAAGAAGGCAATCAACCAAAACGTGATATCAGACACATGTTGGGGCGGCGTACTCCAGACGCGGTAGGCGCGATGGCGCTCGCATCCGGTCGGTCAGTGGAAATTGCGCCCCGACGGCAGCGCCGAAAGCAGCGGCTGGGTCGGATGCGGCCCGTTGCCCGGCAGCAGCGATGGCGGCTCGGCCGCGTTAGGCGCATGCCGCCGCGAGGCCCGCGCCAGCGCCGACGAGCCGATGTCCTCGCCATTGGCAAGCGCCAGCAGCGCCGGCGTGTAGTCGTAGAGCTCGCGGGCGATCACATGCACCACGAGGCCTTCCTTCTGCACCGGACCGCGCACGCATAAGAAACGCGCGCCAAGCACGATGCGCCGGTAGTGCTCGAACACTTTCGGCCACACGATCACGTTGACGACGCCGGTCTCGTCCTCGACCGTCTCGAAGATGACGCCGCTCGCCGTGCCCGGCCGCTGGCGCACCAGAACGAGGCCGGCGGCATGCACCATATGCCCATCCGTTGTGGTGTTGACCTCGGCGGCGGTCAGGATGCCGCGCTCGCGCAAGCGCGCCCGCAGGAAGCTGACCGGATGCGCCTTCAGCGACAGCGACAGGCTGCGATAGTCGTGGATGACGTCCTCGCCGGGCGGCAGCGGCGGCAAATTGGCGTCGGGCTCCTCGCGCCGGGCGGGTTCTGCGGCGGCAAACAGCGGCAGGGTGTCGGCACCGGCCGACCCTTTCAGCCCCTTCACCGCCCACAGCGCCGCGCGCCGGTCGAGGCCGAGCGAGCGGAACGCGTCGGCCTCGGCCAGTCGCTCCAGCGTCGCTGTCTCAAGCCCGGTCCTCAGCCACAGATCGCGCACGGAATCGTAGCCCGCGCCGCGCCGCGCCACGATCACCCCCGCATCGTCCCGCCGCATGCCCTTGATCTGGTCGAGGCCGAGCCGCAACGCGTGGGTGGAGTGGATGTCGCCGGCCATCTCGCGATGCCTCTCCCACAAATGATCGGCGGCGCGTTGGCCCGGTTCGAGCGCGTGCTCGATCTGCGAATGGTTGATGTCGACGGAGCGGATCTCGACGCCGTGCTCGCGGGCGTCGCGCACGATCTGCGCCGGCGCGTAAAAGCCCATCGGCTGGGCGTTCATCAGCGCGCAGGCGAACACGTCTGGATAGTGGCATTTGAGCCAGCACGAGACATAGACGAGAAGGGCGAAGGAGGCCGCGTGGCTTTCGGGAAAGCCGTAGTCGGCGAAGCCCTCGATCTGCTTGAAGCAGCGCTCGGCGAAATCGCGCTCATAGCCGCGCTGAAGCATGCCGCCGATCAGACGGTCGCGGAAGGTGCCGATGGTGCCCGCGCGGCGGAAGGTGGCCATGGCGCGGCGCAGCTGGTCGGCCTCGCCGGGCGTAAATCCGCCGGCGACGATGGCGATCTGCATCGCCTGCTCCTGAAACAACGGAATGCCGAGGGTGCGCTCCAGCACCGCGTAGAGCTGCGGGTGCAGCTTTTCCTTCGCCGGTACGCCGTTCTGCCGGCGCTTCAGATAAGGGTGCACCATGCCGCCCTGGATCGGCCCCGGCCGCACGATCGCCACCTCGATGACGAGGTCGTAGAAGCTGCGCGGCTTCAGCCGCGGCAGCATCGACATCTGCGCCCGGCTTTCGATCTGGAAAACGCCGATCGTGTCGGCCCGCCGCGTCATCGCGTAGACCTGCTCGTCCTGATCGCGCATGATTTCGGCAAGCGTCAGCATCCGGCCGTAATGCACCCGCATCAGCTCGAAGGCGCGGCGGATGCAGCTCAGCATGCCGAGCGCCAGGATATCGACCTTGAGGATGCCGAGCGCGTCGAGGTCGTTCTTGTCCCATTCGATGGTGGTGCGTTCGGCCATCGCCGCATTGGCGATCGGCACCGAATGGTCGAGCCGGTCGCCGGTCAGCACGAAACCGCCGACATGCTGCGAGAGATGGCGGGGAAAGCCGACCAGCGCACGCACCAGCGCGAACACCCGCCGCAGGGTCGGATCGCTGAGGTCGAAGCCCGCCTGGGCGACCCGGTTTTCCTTCAGCCCGGTCGATGACGAGCCCCAGCTCATGCCGTTCAACGCCGCGATCGCGTCGCTCGATAGTCCGAACACCTTGCCGATCTCGCGCACCGCGCTGCGGCTGCGATAGGTGGTGACCGACGCCGTCAGCGCCGCCCGGTGGCGGCCGTATTTGGCGTAAAGATACTGGATCACTTCCTCGCGCCGCTCGTGCTCGAAATCGACGTCGATGTCGGGCGGCTCGTCGCGCTCGGTCGAGATGAAGCGGCCGAACACCAGATTGCCGACCATCGGATCGACCTCGGTGATACCGAGACAGAAGCAGACCGTGGAATTGGCCGCCGAGCCGCGCCCCTGACAGAGAATGCCGCGCTCCTCGCGGGCAAAGCGCATCAGGTCGGCGACGGTGAGGAAATAGGGCGCGTAGCGCTTTTCCGCGATCAGCCTGAACTCGGTCAGCACGCCGCGCCGAACCTTGAAGGGAATGCCGCCGGGATAGCGTTTGCGCGCGCCCTCCCAGGTCAGCCGTTCAAGGGTCTGCTGCGCCGTCTCGCCATTGCCGACGGTCTCCTGCGGATAGTTGTAGCGCAGATCCTCGAGGCTGAAGCGGATGCGCTCGGCAAAGCGGATTGTCTCGGCAATCGCCTGCGGATGGGCGCGGAACAGGCGGACCATCTCCTCGGGCGGCTTCAGATGCCGCTCGGCATTCTGTTCGAGCCGCTTGCCCGCTTCGAAGATGGTCACATGTTCGCGGATTGAGGTCAGCGTGTCCTGCAGCGGCCGCCGTTCGGGCGCGTGATAGAGCACGTCATTGGTGGCGATCAGCGGCACACGCGCCTTGCCGGCAAGGTCGGCGAGTGCATCGAGTCGCGCCCGGTCGCGGCCGAGATAGCGGCAGGCGGCCCCAAGCCACACCCGCCCCGGCGCGAGGCGGGCAAGGGCTTCGAGCGCGGCAAGATTGCCGGCAAGGTCGGCTTCCTCCGGCATCAGGATGAAGAGCTGGCCCTCGGCGTGGTCAGCGAGGTCGTCGAAATAAAGGGTGCAGTTGCCCTTGTCCGTCCGCCGGTTGCCGCGCGTCAGCAGGGCACAGAGCCGGCCATAGGCGGCGCGGTCCTGCGGATAGACGAGAAGGTCCGGCGTTGCATCGGCAAACAGCAGCCGCACGCCGACCAGATAACGGAAGGCGGGGTGATCCGGCGCCACGTCGCGCAGGGCGACATGGCCGCGCACCACGCCGGCCAGCGTGTTGCGGTCGGCAAGCCCGAGGCCGGCGAGGCCGAGCTTTGCCGCATGGCTCACCAGCTCGTCGGGATGCGAGGCGCCGCGCAGGAACGAGAAGTTCGAGACGACGCCGAGTTCCACATAGCCGGAGCCGGTGCGGTGGTCGGTGCGGGGAGGGCTCATGCGAACAGCCCGTGCATGAACCAGCGCGGCGTTCCCGTCTCGCTTTCATAAAGCCCTTCGCGATAGAGCCAGAAGCGATGGCCGTCGGCATCCTCGACCCGGAAATAGTCGCGCGTCGCAGCCCCTGCGCCATCGCGCCACCATTCCGGCGCGATGCGCTCCGGCCCCTCGGCCCGCGTGATGTCGTGCAGCACCCGCCGCCAGCGGAATTTGAGCGGCGGCCCGTCCGGCACCTCGGCAAGCGTCTCGATCAGTTCTGGATGGGCGAACAGATACAGCGGCCGCAGTGGCGCGTCGTTCATCGCCCGCTCCGGCCAGAGGTCGGTGGCCCCGTCCGCCAGCACCGCTTCGGCCGCCGCCGCCGTCACCAGCCGCATCGCCCGCTCCGGGATGTAGGTTTCCTGCGGCAGGAAACGCAGCACGGCGTCCGCCCCGAGCCGCGTGGTCAGCCGGTCGACCAGCGCGGCGACCTCGCCGTCTTCCATTGTGTGGCCGTCGAGGCTGTTCTGCACGGCAACGAGCGGCTGGGTGAGGAGCACCGAGAGCCGCACCAGATCGTAGCCGAAGCCCGGATCGAGCGGATCGTTCAGCGCGTCGAGCCGCTCGCGGAACAGCCGGATGAGGATGTCGGGATCGCGGGTCGGACGGCCGGTCTCGATGATCAGGTGCGTGACGCCGCCATCGGCGCGGAAGAACCCGGCCTCGAAGCGGCGCCCGCCTTCACCGCGTTCCTCAAGTGTGCGTGCATTCTGTTTGAACAGGCTGGCGAGCACGTCGAGAATGTCCTCGATGCGGGCGATCGGCTCGGCGAACTGGCGCTCGGCACTGCACAGCGGCAGCGGCCGGCGCGGGGTGATGCCGATATCCTCCTCGCCCAGCAGTCGGGCGAGCCGGCGCGGGAAGTCGCGTCCGAAGCGTTCGGCAAGCGGTATGCGGGGCCGCTCGACAAGCGCGCCGATGCTGCGCAGCCCGACCTGCTCGAGCGCGGCAATCGTCGCCGCATCGATGTCGAGAGCAGCGACCGGCAGCGCCCGCACCGCATCCCGCTCCATGCCCGGCTCGACGATGGTGCTTTCCCCATAGCGGGCGAGGGCGCGCGCGGCGTGCGGCGTGCCGGCGATCGCGCTGCGCACCAGGCTCGTGATGCGTGACAGCCGCCGGGTGAGGTCGGCGCGCAATCCCTCTTCGCCGCCGAACAGATGGGCGCAGCCGGTGATGTCGAGGGTGACGCCGCCTTCCTCGTCGAGGCTGACGAGCGGCGTATAGCGGTCGCAGAAATCCGCGATCCGCGTGAGCCACGTCCGATCGGCCTCGCGGTCGATGTCGACGGCGGCAAGATCGGGCACCAGCGCGCGCGCATCGGCCAGCATCAGCCCCGGTGCGAGCCCGAGTTGGCGCGCGCGCATGTCGACGGCGGCAATCCTCAGCGCACCGCGCACCTGCTCGACGAAGCATAAGGGGGCATCACCCCGTACGGGCGACGGGCTGTCGCGATGTCTCAGCCGGTCGGCCGGCAGGAAGGGCAGCCACACCGCCAGATAGCGGCGCGGCCGGTCGGAACCGGAAATGTTCATGATCCCACTCCACTCGCCAGCGCTGACCGGAGGCGCCGGCGCGATTACGCAACAAGGTGAGGTCGAAGACGGGCAGGCCCGGCGCGTTGGCGGCAAGCGGGCGCGACGGTGCGGAACGGACCTGCCAGCGGGTTATCGCCGCGCTCGCCGTCGGCTTTGCCGCAATCCATAGAAGGATCGGCGTGACACCGGACTTCTCCGCCGCGAAGGTCAGCCGCCGCGTGGCGGTGAGATCGAGCGGGCGGGAATTGCCCCAGGCCTCGATGACGACCGCGCCGAGCGGGGTGCAGCGGATCGCCTCCAGCGCGGCCAACAACAGCGTGCGGTGGTTGCGGGCGCGAATGACGGTCAGGCCTGCCGGGTCGAAGCCGAGTTCGGCAAGTCCCGGTGCATAGAGCCCGCCGGCCTCGAGCTCCGAAACCGTCTGGCGGATCCAAACCACCTGCCGCTCCTGCCGGCCGGCGCGATGGGCAAGCGCGCCTGCAAAGGCGCTCGCTCTGGCCGCATCGGCGCTGCGTGCCGGAAGAACCTCGTGCAGCCGGCCCGCCAGCAGGCCGCCATCGAGCCGCCGGTCGATCGTCTCGACGCCGAAAGCGATATGCCGCCGGGCAGCGGAATCCAGCCCGTTTAACGGTGAAAAACCGCTGTTAAGCTGTTTCAGACGGGCAAGAACGTCGCTCATGGCTTCCTGTATGTTCCTTATTTGTTCTCATCAAAAGCGAGGCGGGAACGGAAGTCAATCCCTTGACGGGACTCCCGGTTTGGCTCCGGCCGGGGCCTCTGCCGGCGTTCCGGGAAATCTCTCTTGCGGCGCAAGGAGATCGCTGCCGGGACGCCGTGGACAAAAATTTGTCGCTGCCGTGGAGGTGCCCCCAGGCTGCGCTCACTTGCGGCTGTTTCCGGTCTTTTCTATCGTCAGCGTTGAAACGGGGATGGATGTGCTGTGCCCTGGCCTGACCGCCGGGGCCTGCCATGGCCATATTTCGATGTTTCCTTGAGCGAGACGACGCCAGCGGGAAGGGCATGTTCCGATGACGGTTGTGAGAAATTTCACCGCGCTTCTGTCCGACTATTCGGCCTGGGGCTACCAGACGGGAGTCGGCAAGGCCGCCTTCATCACCTATTCGTTCCCGAACAAGATTCCCGCATCTGCCGCCAACCGTTATCCCGATGCCGCCGGCAGTTTTCGGGCGTTCACCGCCGCCGAGAAGCAGGCTGTTCGCCAGGCGATGGCGATGTGGGAAGAGGTTTCCGGCATCAAGTTCATCGAAGTGGCTCCCGGCAAGGGGGAAATCCCCTTCATGTTCCTGAACTTCAACCAGATTCCCGGAAAGGCCTCGGCCGCCGGTTTCGCCTATTATCCATCCGGCACCTGGTCGAGCACCACGACGCCGGGTGGCGGGAACTATTTCGATGCGATGTCGCAGGGCGGCGTTTTCATCGATCGAAGCGACTATGTTTCCGGCGAAGTCGGCGATGACCTGCACATCCTCATTCACGAGATCGGTCATGCCCTCGGCCTGAAACACCCTTTCGACGGTGATCCCACGCTGCCAACCAGTCTCGACAACGCCCAACACTCGGTGATGAGCTACACCGGCCGTCTCGACCGGCTCGGCTCGTTCGACGACAATGCCGCCCGCGCCCTGTATGGCGGACCCCTCGACGCCCAGGGGATTTCCTGGTCCTGGAACAAGGCGAGCAAGTTACTGACGGCGAGTGGCTCCACCGCGAACAACGGCATTCGCGGCACGACGGAAGCAGACAGGCTGAGCGGCAAGGGTGGCAATGATACGCTGAGCGGCGTTCAGGGCCGGGACACGCTCAAGGGCGGTGCCGGCAACGATCTGCTGATCGGCGGCGACGGCAACGACACGCTGAAAGGGGATGGCGGCCGCGATCGTATCGACGGTGGCGCGGGCACCGACACCGCCGACTACAGCAATGAAGGCAAGGCGATCTTCCTTCGACCCGCCTCTTCTTCCTACAGCGACCGCAAGGTCGTGATCGCCGGCCAGAAGGTCGAAACGCTGAGCGATATCGAGAAGTTCATCGGCAGTAAGTTCGGCGATACCCTCAAGGGCACCTACTGGGACGGCAATTTCCTCTCCGGCGGCCCCGGCAACGACAAGATCGCCGGTGGTTATGACAATGATACGCTGGCTGGCGGGCGCGGGTCCGACACCTACCTCTTCGTCGATGAGGGCTCGTATTATTCGTTCACGCTCGATCTCGGCAAGACCGCTGCTCAGCAGACCGGGCAAGGCATCGACAGGATTTCCGGCTTTGAAAATGCGCGCGGTGCGTCCGGCGACGACAGCCTGACCGGCAGCACGAAGGGCAACAAGCTGGAAGGGATGGCCGGCGACGACGTCCTTCAGGGCATGAAGGGAAACGACAGGCTATTCGGCGGTGCGGATGACGATGTCCTCACCGGAGCGCTGGGCAACGATCTGCTTGATGGTGCCAGCGGAGACGACCAGCTCTTTGGTGGCTTTGGCGGTGACACGCTGCGTGGCGACGCCGGCAACGATACGCTCGAGGGCGGCGGCGGCAATGACCTGATCTACGGGGGCACTGGAACGGACCAGGCCAACTATGACGGTGCGCGCAGCCGCTATCAGCTCTCCGAGCGTTCAGACGGCGGTGTGCGGGTCGTCGATACCGGGGACGGCAACGCGGCGGACATCCTGTATGGGGTCGAGAAGATCGACTTCGGCGGTACCGTCTTCAACATCGCCGATCTGCTCTGATCCGTATCCCGATTGAAAAGGGCGGCCGCGCGAGGGGAACTGTCGCGCAACCGCCCTTATGAGACACCCTCGGGGTCGGTCAGAATTTCTTGGCTCTCTGGTCGCTGTCGGTGATCCGGTCTTCGATCTCCTTGCGCTGCTCTTCGAGCGTGTTGATCTCGAGATCGAGATCGGTCAGGCGCTGCCTGAGCTGACGTGCGAGCTCCGCCTGGAACTGATCGTTCGGCATCGTATCGCGCGCCTGCAGAAGTTCGGCGATCGCCTCGACCGTCAGACCGATATTGCGACAGTTGATGATGAAGTCGAGCCGCCGCACGTCTTCAGTCGAGAAGAGGCGTTTGTGTGTGCCCTTGCGAGCGGGCGACAGCAAACCCTTTTCTTCATAGAAACGAATGGTGCGCAGGCTGACATCGAAGTGTCTGGCAAGTTCACCGATCAGGTAGGTTCTGTCTTCCAGAACCAGAATGTCCTTAAATTGCATGTTCATAGAGGGGCCTCGACAAAGCACGACCATGCCCCTGCCGCCGGCAGCGGGCTGTAGTCTTACGAATTGGGAAATTCCGCGACATGGCCGGTCTCCATTTGCCGGCGTCGTCTGACCTCATATGTGGTGTTTTTGGCCGAAAACTTCCAGATCGATACGGTTTACTTGGCGGAATGTAACAGTTAAACGGCAATTCGTTGCGTTATGAATCAATAAGTTAGATGCTTGCCCGGTAATTCGAGTCCGGCGGCCGAAAGTTCGCCCAGAAGTATCTGTGTAACGGAGTCCGCAAAACCCCGACGCCGGAACAGCCCGTACGGGTTCTCCCCGAAGTCCGGTTCCATCTCCTGAATGCCCTCAAGTGCGGCATGCGCGGCCGTTTCGTCGCCGCGTCGGTGGGCGGCAATCGCGACTGCCGCCAGGTAGAGCGAGCTGCGGGTACCGACCAGCGTCGTCGTCTGCCGGTCGGCGTCTTCCGCGCGACCGAGATTGTTGAGCGCGACGAAGGCGTAGAAATGCATCCATTGCGGAACCGCGCGGCTGTTTGCCTCGGCCCGCAACAGCAGCGACGCGGCTTCGAGATGCCGGCCGACCCGGGCAAGCACCGTGCCGTAATTGCCGATCGCTTCCATGTCTTCCGGATTGAGCGCAACGGCGCGGGCACCGGCTTCAACGGCGGCATTGATGTCGCCCTTGACCAGCATCAGGCTTTGCAGGTTCTGATAGGCGATCGACGAGGTCGGCGCGAGTTGAATGGCGCGCCGCATCGCCGCCTCCGCCCGCTCCAGCGGATCACCGGGGAGCCGGTTGATCTCGCGGCGATACTCGGTCAGATACATCGCGCCAAGCAGCGAGAAGGCCGGCGCCAGTCGCGGATTGTCGACGATCGTCTTTTCCAGGCAGGCACGCGCGGCGGAGTGGTTCCGCGCGTTGGAGTCGAGATAGTAGCCGTAGCCCTTGTGCAGGCAGGCGAGCGGCTCGCTGACCCGCTCCAGATTGATGATGTCGTTGAAGATCGCGCCGTAAACCTGCACGAGTTGCCGGACCTGAGCGAGGTCTTGCGGCGTGCGATGCAGGCTGCCGGGCAGGTAGATCCGCATCATGTCGGATCGCAGCGGGAACTGCTCCGAAGCGATCAGCCGTCCGTCATCGATATGCAGGACCTGCATCAGCCCGAGCACGTTGTCGCCGTCGCGGGTGAAGGTGATGCTCAGCCGGTAGCTCGGCTGGTCGGGACCGGAGCGTTCTTCGCCGGTGTCACGACGCACGACGACCGTGTTGTCGAACCGCTGGATGAAGGTTTCGATGCGGTTGCGATAGAGATCCCGGATGAACCATTTCGGCAGGTCGTCATCCTCCTGCACCTCTACAAAGACCTGCGGCAGGATGCGCGTCGCATCGAGCCCTTTCCCCGCCGGGTAGTCGGCTTCGATCGTGGCGAGCCGGGACCGGTGGGCCCGTTCGGTGTGCGTGCTCCAATATTGCCAGGCAAAGAACGCGCCGAGGCCGATGAGGGCGGAGACGCCGAGAATGATGGCGATCGGTACCCAGGCGATGCCGCCGCGGCGGGCGGGCTTTACCGTCTCAGCTGCCGCCGGCTCACTCCCGGTTTCCGAAGGATGGGGGACATGCGCGGGCGCCTCGGCGCCGGTTTCGGGCGCTAGGCCTTCCGCGCTGGGCTCTCCGGTGCCGTCGGCGATGAAATTCGGCGCATAGGTGCCGACCGGCAACTCAATTCGAAGCGGATCGTCGCGTCCCGGACCGGTATAATATCGCGCCAGTGCATCGCGCAGGCGGCGGGCGTGAACGCGCACCAGAGGGTTGTCGTTCGGGTCGAAATCCGACGAGCGGCCAAGCGCCTCGGTGGCGATGGAATAAGCCTTCAGCCGATCCGCCCGCCCGGCGAGCTTTTCCTCGACGACATAGCTCAGGAAGGCACTCAGATTGGGCGAATTGACCAACCCGTCGGCGGCGAGGACCCGCTGCAACGCATCGCGTATGTCCCCGTTTTGCACGACTTCTCCCCCATAAGCTCCCCAACGTAAGCTTAGCGCACTTCAATCTCGAAGGGGATTTTTTTCGCCAACTCCTAATACACGTCTTGATTGTTTGCCGGCAAAAGTGAAATTGAACCGCTGCTTGGAAGGTTCGGATAGTACTATCGGCTGCGATAATGCAGCACGCGCCCAAGGATGTTCATCAGAAGTTGTGCGGCGAGGATCGTGGTGGTGCCGGTCTGGTCGTAGTCCGGCGCGACTTCAACGAGATCGATGCCGACGATGGTTCCCTGTTTAGCGAGCCCGTCCATCAGCTCCAGCATCTCGTAATAGAGGAAGCCGCCATGGCTCGGCGTGCCGGTGCCCGGCGCGATCGACGGGTCGAAGCCGTCGATGTCGATGGTGAGATAGTAGCGTTTGCCGGCCGGAATGCGCGCCAGCACGTCCTCGACGCCGAGCTTGCGGAACTGCCGCACCGACAGGATGTCGGAGCCCATCCGCCTGGCGTCGTCATAGCCATCGCGCGCGGTCGACGAAACGTTGCGGATGCCGAGCTGGGTCAGCCCGGTCACATAGTCCTTCTCCGCTGCGCGCCGCATCGGATTGCCGTGGCCGTAGCGCACCCCGTGCCGCTCGTCGACGAAGTCGAGATGAGCGTCGATCTGCACCACATGGATCGGTTCCTGATCGTCGAACGCGTTGATGCAGGGAATGTTGACCGAGTGATCGCCGCCGAGCACCACCGGCAGCGCACCGGCCGCCAGGATCTTGCGCACGCCGTATTCGATGTTGGCGTGGCTCTTGATCGTATCGGTGTGGATGATGTCGGCGGCGCCGATATCGACGATGCGGGTGGTTTCCGCCGGAAGGTAGACAACGTCGTCCTCGTGGTCGTAGGCGCCCGCATGGCCGAACGAGAACAGGGTCGAGGCCTCGCGGATACCGCGCGGCCCGAACCGCGCGCCGGCCCGCCACTGGGTGCCGAAATCGAACGGCGCGCCAAGCACCGCGACATCGGCGTCGATCGCGTCCCAGTCCTCGACGTAAGGATTCTTGCCGAAGGTGCAGATGCCGACAAAGGGGAGATTGAGACGCCCGCCTTCATATCCGTGCGATGCCATGAGATTTCTCCGCTGCTGGTGGTCTACGGCAGGATGCTCGAGTCACATAATGCCCGAGCCCGGGGCTTGATCCGGAGCCTAAGCGTTTCGGCACGAATGCAAAAGCCACGACCGTGAGGCCGCTCGGTTGCTGCCGCCAGCACGCCGCACTTGGCGGTGCGGGGTCGCCGGGTATACAACCGGAGGAGATTCAACGGGGGCCGATTCGATGCCGGAACAAGCACCGCAGCCCGCCCTTTTGTCGGTCCCGGCCGCCATCGGTCTGGTCGCCGGGTTTGCCGTTTTTCTCCTCACCCTGATCGCCCCGCCGCCCGGAGATCTGCCGGTCGCGGGCTGGCGCACGCTTGGGCTCGCCGCGATGATGGCGATCTGGTGGAGTACCGAGCCGATCCCGATCGGCATCACCGCGTTGCTGCCGCTGATCGTCGTGCCGCTTGCCGGCATCATGCCGATCGCCAAGGCGGCGGCACCCTATGCCAATCCGCTCGTGTTTCTGTTCATGGGCGGCTTCCTGCTTGCCTCCGGCGTCAAGCGCTGGGGGCTGCATCGCCGGCTCGCGCATTCGGTGGTGCGCACCATAGGCCTTGAGCCGCGCCGCCTCGTGCTCGGTTTCATGGTCGCGAGCGGGCTGTTGTCGATGTGGATTTCCAACACCGCCGCCGTCGTCCTGATGCTGCCGGTTGCGGTGTCGATCATCACGGTGATGGAAGAGAACGAAGGTAAGGGCGAGAATGTCCGCCGCTTCGCGCTTTCGCTGCTGCTCGGCCTCGCTTACGGCGCCTCGATCGGTGGCGTCGGCACGCTGATCGGCACGCCCCCGAACGCGCTGCTCGCTGGCTATCTGTTCGAACAGCACGGTATCGACCTGTCCTTTGCGGCCTGGTCGGCGGTCGCCATTCCGCTCGTCATCGTCTTCATGCCGATCGCCTGGCTCGTCCTGACCCGCGTCATCTATCCCGTCGCCGGCGATTTCGCAGCCGCCATGCGCACCGGTGGGCTGATCGAGCGGCTAGCGGTGCCCGGGCCGATGACCGCCGCGGAGCGCCGCGTCGCGCTGGTCTTCGTTGCCGCCGCCTCGCTGTGGATCACCCGTCCGCTTTTGAACCAGGTTCCCGGTCTGGAAGCCCTCAGCGATCCCGCCATCGCCATTTTCTGCGGCGCGATCCTGTTCCTCATCCCCGCCGGAATCACGCCGCAGCGTCGCTTCCTTATGAGCTGGGACGATGCCGCCGAGATCCCCTGGCACGTTCTGATCCTGTTCGGCGGCGGCCTGTCGCTGGCGGCCGCGATGGATGCGAGCGGGCTGGCGAAATGGATCGGCTCGGGGCTTGCCGGCCTTGGCGATCTGCCGATGCTCGGCTTCCTGCTGGTGCTGACGGCAACCGTCGTGCTATTGACCGAGCTTGCCTCCAACACCGCGACCGTCGCGGCCCTGCTGCCGATCGTCGCCACCATCGCCGCCGGTACAGGCATCGACCTGATCACCATCTCGGCGGTTGTCGCGATGGCGGCAAGCTGCGCCTTCATGCTGCCGGTCGCGACACCACCGAATGCGCTCGTCTTCGGCACCGGCCACGTAACCGTGGCGGCGATGATGCGCGCCGGTTTCGTGATGAACATCCTGTCGGTGGTGTTGGTGGCGCTTGCCGCGCTCGCGCTCGCGCCGCTGCTGCGGACGATGCACTGAAAACGCTGCCGTAGTTCCGGAATTTAGATGAACTTGCGGAACATCTTCATCTGGTCGAACAGGCCTTCGAGCGTCGCCATACGGTCCTTGGTCTCGTCCCACATCGTGGTCTGGACGGCGGCGATCAGCGCCTCGACGATGAACAGCGTGACCACCGAGGAATCCCACGCCGACGGCACCTCGATGCGGCAATGGAAGCTGTGCGCGGCGTATTTCGCCGCCGGCGAGCCCCACTGGTCGGTGAACAGCACCAGCACGATGCCGCGCTCGCGCGCCATTTCGGCAAGCCGCAGCACGTCGTTCTCGTAGCGGCGGATGTCGAAGGCGACCAGCACGTCGCCCGGCTTCATGTTCAAGAGATAGTGCGGCCAGGTGTTGGCGTTCGGCGCGATCAGCGTGACGCCGGTACGGATCACCTGCATGTGGGTGAAGAAATAGTCGGCGATCGCTCGCGTGATTCGCCCGCCGACGATGCCGATGGCGCGGTCCTTGTCGGCGAGCAGCGCCGTGACCTCGTTGAACGCCTCCGGATTGAGCTGCTTCAGCGTGCGCCGCATGTTGTCGCTGACCGCATCGGCGAAGCGGTTGAGGATATGCGTGTCGGGCGCGTTCTCCGCCCAGCGGTCATGCTTGGCGATCGGGTTGGAAATCGTCGCCTCAAGCTCGGATCGTAGCGCCGCCTGCAGTTCCGGAAAACCGTTGAAGCCGAGTTTCTTGGCCATCCGCGCGACCGTCGGCGTCGACACGCCGGAGGTCTCGGCCACCGCCGTTATGCTGCCCAACCCGGAGATCGGATAGTTCTGCATCATGGCGTTCGCGAGCTGCCGCTCGGCGCGGGTCAGAACGTCGAACTTTGCCTGGATGCGCTCCGCAACCGTCAGTCCCTGTACCGTCTCCATGGCCCGTTCCCCGCGTTTTGGCCCGGCGTAACGATTCGTCCAAAGGTCCTTAAACGGCTTAATTTTTCTCGTTCGCCTTCGTCCCGTCCGGTGTCCACAGTGTAAGGAAAATAACTTGACAGGAAAACTGCGTCTGAAAAGATATATTCAATAAAGGCACAGGGGAGCGCATTCGGCGATGGAAATCCACGCCACCTCGGACATTCCCGCGACCGATGAGGTGGTGGGGGTAGCCAACCCGTCCGGTCGTGGCGGCGTCCTCTTCGTGTGCGAACACGCCTCCAGTTTCATTCCTCCCGAATTCGACAATCTCGGCCTCGAGGAAGCCGCGCGGGTCAGCCATATCGCCTGGGATCCGGGCGCGCTGGCGGTGGCGCAAAAGCTCTCTGCCGCCTTCGATTCGCCGCTCGTCTTTCAGCGCGTGTCGCGCCTCGTCTACGACTGCAACCGCCCGCCCGAAGCGCCGAGCGCGATGCCCGACGTGAGCGAGATCTTCACCATTCCCGGCAATGCCGGCCTGACGGACGGGCAGCGTCGGGACCGCGCCGAACGGTTCTACTTTCCGTTCCGTGCAGCGCTGGGCGCGCGCATCGAGGCCGGTAAGGCGGCCGGTCATCCGCCGGTCATCGTCACGATCCATTCTTTCACACCGGTCTACAAGGGCGCCCGCCGCGCCGTCGAGATCGGCATCCTGCACGACAGCGACAGCCGTCTCGCCGATGCGGTTCTGGACGCTGCCGGCGATGAGTTCGTCGTCGGCCGCAACGATCCGTATGGCCCGGAGGACGGCGTCACCCACACGCTGATCGAGCAGGGCGTGAAACGCGGCCTTCTCAACGTCATGATCGAGATCCGCAACGACCTGATCGCCGAAGCGGCAGGTATCGACACTATGGCCGGCTATCTGACGCGCGTATTACGCGCCGCGATCGCCACGGTTGACACAACGATTTCCGGCAGCGCCGCCACGGGCGGCACGGCCTAGGGAGGAAAGGGGAAGCATGTTCGGCAGGGGAAGGGGCTCGTTTGATGCCTAGCGCCGTGAAGGGTTTCGTCCGCATGGTCGACGCGATCAATTATCGCCTCGGCCGCTTCGCGATGTATCTCATCTTCGCGATGATGGCGATTTTGCTGTGGTCGTCGATCTCCAAGACCTTCTTCCTGCCGTCGCTGTGGACCCTTGAAATGGCTCAGTTCGCGATGGTCGCCTATTACCTGCTCGGCGGGCCGTATTCGATGCAGGGCAAGGACGATGCGCATGTCCGCATGGACCTGTTCTACGGCTCCTGGTCGCCCAAGACCAAGGCGGCGGTGGATGCCGTCATCGTCTTCTTCCTGATCTTCTATCTCGGCGTGCTGCTCTATGGCGGCATCGACAGCGCCGCCTACTCGCTCGGCCACTTCAAGGGCGAGCCCTTCACCTTCTTCAAGGATCTGGTTGTCACCTTCTTCACCGAAGGCGGCGAGGCGGCCGGCAAGGCGCTTGGCTATCTGGAGCGCTCCAACACGGCCTGGCGGCCATGGATGTGGCCGATCAAGCTGACCATGTGCATCGGCATCTTCCTGATGATCCTGCAGGCGTTGGCGGAGTTCTTCCGTGATATCGCGCGCATCCGCGGGGAGGCGCTGTGATGTCCTACTAGATGATCGCCCTGTTCATGTTCTCCTCGATGATGCTGCTGCTGTTCACCGGACAGCGCGTCTTCGGGGCGATCGGCGCCGTCGGTTCGCTCGCCGCGATCCTTTTGTGGGGGACGGGCGGCTCCAATATCCCGTTCTCGGCCGCCATCAGCCTGATGAACTGGTATCCGCTGCTGACCCTGCCGATGTTCATCCTCATGGGCTTCGTGCTGTCGGAATCGAAGATCGCCGACGACCTCTACAAGATGTTCCACGTCTGGATGGGCCCGCTCAACGGCGGCCTCGCCATCGGCACGATCGCGCTGATGGTGCTGATCTCGGCGATGAACGGCCTGTCGGTCGCCGGCATGGCGATCGGCGCCACCATCGCCCTGCCGGAGCTTTTGAAGCGCGGCTACAACAAGATCATGGTCACCGGCGTCATCCAGGCCGGATCCTCGCTCGGCATCCTCGTGCCGCCGTCGGTGGTGCTGGTGCTCTACGCCATGATCGCCCGCCAGCCGGTCGGCCAGCTCTGGCTCGCCGGCGTCTTCCCGGGCCTGATGATGGCGGCGATGTTCATGATCTACATCGCCATCCGCTGCAAGCTGAACCCCAACCTCGGCCCCGCCTTGCCGGCCGAGGAACGCAACGTGCCGCTGGAAGAGAAGATGCGCCTGTTGCGCGCCGGCCTGCTGCCGCTCGTTATCTTCTTCGTCATGATGTTCCCCTTCGTGCGCGGCTGGACGAGCCTCGTCGAAAGCTCCGCCATCGGCGCCATCGCCGCGATCCTCGCGGCCGTCGTCAAGGGCCGCATGAACCGCGCCGTGTTCGAGGTTTCTGTCCGTCAGACCCTGTTCGTCTCGTGCATGTTCATGTGGATCATCATGGCCGCGCTCGGTTTCGGCGCCGTGTTCGACGGCCTCGGCGCGGTCAAGGCGATCAAGAGCCTGTTCATCGACCAGCTCGACCTCAATCCCTGGGTCATCCTGATCATCATGCAGCTGACCTTCCTGATCATGGGCACGTTCCTCGACGACACGGCGATGCTGGTCATCGTCGCGCCGCTTTACGTGCCGCTGGTGAAGGTGCTCGGCTTCGACCTGATCTGGTACGGCGTGCTCTACACGATCACCACCCAGGTCGCCTACATGACGCCGCCCTTCGGCTACAATCTATTCCTGATGCGCGCGATGGCGCCTCCGGAAATCACCATTCACGACATCTACCGCTCCATCGTGCCGTTCGTCGGCGTGATGATCCTGGCGCTGGCCATAGTGATGGCGTTCCCGCAGATCGCCCTGTGGCTGCCGGAATACGTCTACAGCCGATGAGGTGACGGACGCATTCGCGCCAACTTTGCATCGATGCTCCGCCGGGTCGTCCGGCGGGCTCCAAAAACAAGAAAAACGTCAAAGAGCCAAACGACCGTCTTGAAACAGAGGACAACCGCCATGACCAATAGACGCGATTTTCTGAAAAACGCCGCCCTCGGCTCCGCAGCCGCCGTCGGTGCTTCCACCCTGGCCGCGCCCTATGTGAAGGCGCAGGCCCCGATCAAGTGGCGCCTGCAGACCTATGCCGGCCCGGCGCTCGCCGAGCACGTGGTCAAGCCGGCCATCGACTCCTTCAACAAGATCGCCGCCGGCCGCATGGAGATCGAGCTCTACACCTCGGACTCGCTGGTTCCGACCGGTGAACTGTTCCGCGCCATGCAGGCCGGCACCATCGACATGGTGCAGTCGGACGACGACTCCATGGCCTCGCCGACCGAAGTCACCGTGTTCGGCGGCTACTTCCCGTTCGCCTCGCGCTATTCGCTCGACGTGCCGGTGCTGTTCAACCAGTACGGCCTGAAGAAGATCTGGGAAGAGGAATACGCCAAGGTCGGCGTCAAGCACATCTCCGCCGGCTCGTGGGATCCGTGCCACTTCGCCACCAAGGACCCGATCAACTCGCTCGCCGACCTGCAGGGCAAGCGCGTCTTCACCTTCCCGACCGCGGGCCGCTTCCTGGCCCAGTTCGGCGTCGTGCCGGTCACCCTGCCGTGGGAAGACATCGAAGTCGCCGTGCAGACCGGCGAACTCGACGGCATCGCCTGGTCGGGCATCACCGAGGACTACACGGTAGGTTGGGCCGACGTGACCAACTACTTCCTGACCAACAACATCTCGGGCGCCTGGATCGGCCACTTCTTCGCCAACATGGACCGTTGGAACGAAGTGCCGGACGATCTCAAGGAACTGCTGATGCTGGCCATGGAGTCCTCGCACTATTACCGCCAGTGGTGGTACTGGGGCGGCGAAGCCGCGCTGCGTGTCGACGGAACCAAGATGAAGCTGACCTCGATTCCGGACGCCGAATGGGATCAGGTCGAAGCCGCTGCCCACAAGTTCTGGGACGAAATCGCGGCCGAGTCCGACACCAAGAAGAAGGTCGTCGACATCTTCAAGAAGTACAACGCCGACATGGCCAAGGCCGGCCGGCCGTACCGCTACGGCTGATCCAATGCGCGTTCCCAAAAAGTTGGCAGACTTTTTGGACAAGAATTCGCATGGACAGACACTTGGACGATGTCTCTGGACCCAATTGGGATGAGACATCGTCCGGGCGGAATCCAAGCCAGAAGGACTCCTCGCCCGCACTGACCCTCACTCGTGCGGGCGGGCATCCTGCGCCCCGGGGCTTCACCGCCCCGGGGTTTTTTGTTGGGGTAGGGGCGCCAGTGAATTTCGCACTACCTCTGAATTGGCACTGAGATACTGCTCGCTCTTCCCTCTCCTTCGTCATGCCGGACTTGGATACCGGCATCCAATGGCAGACGCCCCGGGTAGAGATGGTGGAGAGTGAAGCAAGGCGCTTGCCCGCTTTCGCACCGGCATACCGTTCCGAGAAGGGCATTAGGCCCCGGCTCAAGGCCGGGGTGACGGGGAGAGTGAGGGAGGACTCGTGGTGTGCCTATGATTGGCCAGCGCTGCCGCAAAGCACTCATCGGACCCATCGGGTCCGCAAGCGCGACTGCGCGCCGGAACACGGGTGTTCCCGTGTTCCGCTCAATTGCGACTGACAAGTCGGGAACACCCGACTTGAGCCGGTCAGGGCGCCCCCGCGGAGGCTAGCGGGCGCGAGCCCGCGCTCAGCCGTGAGCGCGTCAATTCTCCCCCCTCAATACCGCGGATCGTCGTGGTGTTCGGGAAAGCGGCGGGGCAGCAGGCCGGCCTGGAACCAGCTCACGAACGAGTAGATCGAATAGACCGGCAGGCCGGTGAGGCGGCGGATATCGGCCGCGTAGGGCACCATATTGGTGCATTCGAGCACGATGGCGCCGATGTCGGCCCGGTCCTCGATGAGCGCGGCTGCCGCGTCGAGCAGGTCCTGGCGGGCAAGCTCCACATTCATTTCCGGCTCGTCGTCGAGGATGGCGCGGGTGAACTCGCGGCCCCCGTCGGTGCCGACGACCGGCGTATCCTCGGAAATACCGGCGGCGGCGCGCAATGCCGGCGTCAGCGTGTTGGCCGAAATGCTCAGCACCCCGACACGGCGGTCGGCCGGCAGCGTTGCCTCGACCAGCGGCACCTGCATCAGCGCCGAGGTTGCGACCGGCACGCCGAGCGCGTCGGCGAGGTCGTTCTGGAAGCGGATGAGGAAGCCGCAATTGGTGGTGATGCCGTCGGCACCCATGGCGACGAGATCGCGCCCGGCTTCGATGAAGGCATCCTTCAGGGCGCTCGGATCGCGTCGCACGACGACGTCGGGGCTCGCCCCGCGCACCACCCGGTAATGCACCGGGAAGGGCCAGGTCAGCGCGTTGCCCATGTCGCCGGGAATGCGCGGAAACCGCGTTTCCAGCATCAGGATGCCGACCGTGGCGCCGAAGACCGTTTTGCCGCCGAGTGCGATCATGACGACGTTTCCCTATTGCGTGGATGTGTGATCCACCATGCCCGGCATATCGGGCACGTACAATCGCGAAATGCCGCGCCGTACGACGGCGACGATCTGGTCGAGCCGCTTGCCGATATGCGTCGTCAGAACACCGGCGCAGGCGTCGGCATCGCGCGCTTCAAGTGCTGCCACCAGCGCCTCATGCTCTCCGCGTGTGTAGGGCAGGCGATCGTCCATGTCGATCCAGCGCACGAAGCGGATGCGCTCATTGATCTTGGCAAGCCGCGCGACCAGTTCGCCATTGCCGGCGAGCCCGGCGACGCTGAGGTGGAAACGCTCGTCATCCTCGACCAGTGCTTCGACCGTCTTGCCGTCGGTTGCCGCGCTGTGGCTGGCATAGGCCGCGACGACGGCCGAGAGCGCCTCGTCGCTCGCCCGCTCGCAGGCCAGCCGCACGGCCTCGACCTCGAGAATGCGGCGCACCTCGTAGAGATCGAAAATCTCCTTCGGATCGAGCTGGCGGCAGAAGAACCCCTGACCGGGCCGGAACAGGATCAGCCCGTCGGCGAGCAGCCGGTTGAGCGCCTCGCGCACGGGGGTGCGGCTGGCGCCGAGTTTCCTGGCGAGGTCGCCCTCATTGATCCGTTCGCCGGGCAGGAACTCGTAGGCGATCGCCATACGCCGCACGGCATCCTCGATGCGCCCCACATTGGTCGTGGCTGAAGAGGGCGTGGTTGTCGCCTCGGAACGTGATGCCGCCGGCTGGGCGGAACTGGCTGCGGGCACGGTCTTCCATCCTCCCGAAATCGGAATCGCTTGACAGCTGGCTGAGATTATACTCACCTGTATACAGGCTTGTATAGAGTTGTTGCGGGCTAGCGTTGAACGTGCCGGAAAGCGGTTCGGGCACCGCCTGTGGCAAGAGATGAAGGAACGGGAAATGACGACGCGGGGCAACGAACTGACCGGTGCCGAAGCCATGGTCCGCATGCTCGCCGCGCACGGCGTGAAGCATATGTTCGGCCTGTGCGGCGACACCACGCTGCCCTTCTACGATGCGCTCGAACGCCTCGATCACGGCATCACCCACATCCTCACTCGCGACGAGCGCCACGCCGCCTATATGGCCGACGCCTATGCCCGCGTCACCGGCCGCGTCGGCGTCTGCGAAGGCCCGTCCGGCGGCGGCGCGACCTACATTCTGCCGGGCGTGGTCGAGGCAAACGAGTCCTCTGTGCCCATACTTGCAATAACCACGGACGTCTCGACCACGGCGCGCGGCCGCTATCCGCTGACCGAGCTCGATCAGGCGGCGCTGTTCCGCCCGCTGACCAAATGGAACACGGTGATCGATGACGCCTCGCGGCTACCGTCTGCCATGCGCGAGGCCTTCCGCGCCATGACCACCGGCACGCCGGGCGCCGCCCATATCGGCCTGCCGCTCGACGTGCAGCGCGCAGCCGTCGCCGACAGCGAGATCTGGGCGCAGAGCGATCACGCGACCTTCCCGGCCTGGCGCACCGGCCCCGACCCGTGCGCGGTGGAAGCGGCTGCCAAGGCGCTCGTGACGGCTAAACGCGGCATCATCGTCTGCGGCGGCGGCGTCGTCTTGTCGGGCGGCGAAGCGGATCTGATCCGCCTTGCCGAGGCGCTTTCGATGCCGGTCGCAACGACGATCTCGGGGCAGGGGAGTATCCCCGACAGCCATCCGCTCGCGCTTGGTGTGGTCGGCTCGAACGGCGGCGTGCCGGCGACCCGCGCGGTCGTCGCCGAAGCCGATCTTGTGCTCTTCATCGGCTGCCGCGCCGGCTCGGTGACGACCGAGCGCTGGCGTTTCCCGGCGCCGGGCACCCGCATCGTTCATATCGATTCCGACCCGATGGCGGTGTCGGCCAATTACGAGACCGAGGCCGCCGTCATCGGCGATGCCAAGCTCGCTCTTGCCGCGTTGGCCGATGCCGTTGAAGGCGAAGTCGGCTCGGCACATGCCGGCAATGACGGCGCCGCGCGGGTGTCGAAAGCAAAGGCAGATAAATTCGCCGCTTTCGAACGTCTCGCCGCCTCGACATCGCGGCCGATCACGCCGGAGCGGGTGATCGCGACGCTGTCGCGCGTGCTTGCCGACGATGCCGTAATCTGCGCCGATCCGGGCACGCCGTGCCCGTACTTCTCGGCCTTCTATCCGACACGCCAGACCGGCCGGCATTTCATCTCCAACCGGGCGCACGGCGCGCTCGGCTACGCGCTTGGCGCGGCGATGGGCGCGCAGATCGGTCGTCCCGATGCGCAGGTCGTCGCCGCGATGGGCGACGGGTCCTTCGGCTTCACGGTCGGCGAGTTCGAAACCATCGTCCGCCATCGCCTGCCGATCACCGCAATCGTGTTTTCCAACAGCGTGTTCGGCTGGATCAAGGCCGGCCAGAAGAGCGGCTACAACGAGCGATATTACAATGTCGACTTCTCGCGCACCGACCACGCCGCGGTCGCCGCCGCCTATGGCGTGAAGAGCTGGCGGGTCGAGGATCCGAGCGAATTGGAAGGCGTGTTGCGCAAGGCCGTCGAGGCCGGTGAGCCGACTCTTGTAGACGTGATCGCCGAGCCGTTGCAGGATGCAGCTGCGCCCGTCAGCGAATGGATCGCCTGATCGACGCCGGCAAAGGAGCTGCGGAACCGGGTCTGAAAAAAGTTATCGAGGTTATATCGACAAATTATCGATAAAATCTTATCGTGTCCTCTCATCGGACGTTGGGGAACATCCGATGGGGCAACAAGGGAGGCAAATGCCGTGAGGGAGGCATTCGGCGACGGTCCGGGTACGATCGACCGCATGACGGTCACCTTGGCTCGCCTGCCGGTCCGGTCGCGCCGCAGCCACGGCATTGGCGACGTCGCCGGTACCACAGCCCACGTCATCCTCCGTCTCGAGACCAGTGAAGGCGTCGTCGGCTGGGGCGAAGCCGCTCCCTGGCCGGTCTTTGCCGGCACCGCCGAAGCGACCATGGTGGCGCTCGCGACCTATCTCCATCCTTTCGTCATCGGCGCCGACCCGCGCGACATCTCCGGCATCATGGCGTCCGCCGACGCCGCTCTTGCCGGCCATGGCGATGCCAAGGCAGCCCTTGAAACCGCACTGCTCGATTGCCTCGGCCGCTACTACGGCCTGCCGGTCTGGGCGCTGCTCGGCGGCCGCTGCCGTGACACCATTCCGCTGAGCGTCTCGCTTGCCGACCCGACCTGGGAAAACGATTTCGCGCTGGTCGAACGCCTTATTGAAGATGGCGTCGGCATCGTCAAGCTGAAGACCGGTTTTGCCGGCCACGACTTTGACGTCATGCGCCTTGAATCCCTGCGCAACGACTTTCCCGAACTCGATATCCGCGTCGACTACAATCAGGGCCTTGCGCCTTTCGACGCGCTGCGCCGCCTGCGCGACATCGAGGTCTTTTCGCCGACCTTCATCGAGCAGCCGGTGCGCGCCGACAAGGTCTCGCTGATGGCCTCGCTCGCCGCCTCGCTCGACGTGCCGATCCTCGCCGACGAAAGCGTGTTCACGGCAACCGACGCGTTGCGCGCAATTGCCGAGGAGGCCGCCGACGGCTTCTCGATCAAGATCATGAAGTCGGGCGGTCTCAGAGCCGGCCGGACGATTGCCGAAATCGCCGCCGCCGCCGGTCTCGGCGCCTATGGCGGCGATATGTTCGAGACCGGGCTTGCCCACCTCGCCGGCACGCACATGATCGCGGCAACGCCGGCGATCGCGCTCGGCTGCGAGTTCTACCAGGCGCAATATTATTTGAAGGAAGATCTCCTGGAGGAGCAGTTCCCGATCGAGAACGGTGCCGTCATTGTGCCCGACGGGCCGGGGCTCGGCATCGCCATCGACGAGGACAAGCTCGGCCATTACGCCATCGAGACCAGGAGCTGACGGGTGAGCGAGACAATGACCCAGAATTCCAAAGAGTCCGGCGCCAAGCGCGAAACCGTCGCCGTCATCGGCGCCGGCATCGTCGGTGTTTCCACCGCGGTCTGGCTGCAGCGCGACGGTTTTGACGTGGTGCTGATCGACAAGCTCGGCCCCGCCGAAGGCACCTCGCACGGCAATGGCGGCGTGCTCGCCTCATGCGCGGTCGTCCCGGTCACCGTGCCCGGCCTGATGTTCAAGGCGCCGGGCATGCTGCTCGATCCCTTGAGCCCGCTGTTCCTCAAATGGGGCTATATGCCGAAGCTGACGCCCTGGCTGTTGCGCTACATGATGAACGCGACCGAGAAGGCGAACCGCCGCGTCGGCGCCGCGCTGACCCAGCTTCTCGGCGACAGCGTCGAACAGCATCTGGCGCTCGCCGCCGGCACTCCGGCGGAAAAATACGTCGTCCCGTCCGACTACGTTTTCGTCTACGCCGACCGCGCGGCCTACGAATCCGACGCCTATGTCTGGAAGCTGCGCAAGGAATTCGGCTTCACCTGGGAACTGCTCGATCGCGACGCCTTCCGCGTCTACGATCCGGCCTTTGGCGACGGCTACGACTTCGCCGTGCGCATGCCTGACCACGGCCACATCACCGATCCCGGCATGCATGTGAAGGCGCTCGCCGATCACGTCGTCGCCAATGGCGGCAGGCTCGTCATCGCCGAAGCCCGCGACGTCGCCTATGAGGGCGGCAAGGTCGTCGGTGTCGACACGAACGAGGGCCTGATCGCCGCCGACAAGGTGGTGATGGCGACCGGCGTGTGGTCGAAGCCGCTGTGCAAGAAGCTCGGTCTCGACGTGCCGCTCGAAACCGAGCGTGGCTACCACATCGAGCTGGTCGAACCGTCGGTCATGCCGCGTTCGCCGATGATGGTGACGACGGGCAAATTCGTCGCGACGCCGATGGAAGGGCGCCTGCGCTGTGCCGGCATCGTCGAATTCGGCGGGCTGGACGCCGAGCCGAGCGAGGCCGCCTTCAAGCTGCTTCTGCATCGTATCCATGAGGCGCTGCCGGGCATCGAATACAAGGAGGTCGTGCGCTGGATGGGTCACCGCCCGGCGCCGTCGGACTCGATCCCGCTGATCGGCGAAGTGCCCGGAAAGCCGGGCGTCTATCTCGGCTTCGGCCACCACCATATCGGCCTGACGGGCGGACCGAAGACCGGCCGCATGCTGGCCGACATGATCTCGGGCCGGCGATCCAACGCCGACCTGACGCTCTACGACCCGGCGCGGTTCGCCGCGTAAAAAAGGGGAAGGGGTTTTCGAGCAAGAACTTACGGGCCACACTGGCCCGGTGAGGGGAAGTCAACAGTCTGGAGCAAGTGAAAAGGGAGATCCACGATGATCCGGAAATTCATCAAGATGACCACGGCGGTCAGCGCCGGCGTATTGCTGGCCGGCCTTGCGGCAACCGCCGCGCAGGCCGAGAAGTGGGATATGCCGATGGCCTATTCCGCGACCAACTTCCACTCCGCGGTCGGCGCCGAATTCGCCGCCTGCGTCACCACCGGTACCGGCGGCAATCTTGAGATCGTCACCCACCCGTCCGGCTCGCTGTTCAAGGGCAACGAGATCAAGCGCGCGGTGCAGACCGGCCAGGCGCCGATCGGCGAACGCCTGCTGTCGGCCCACCAGAACGAGAGCGCCATCTTCGGCTTCGACTCGATCCCGTTCCTCGCCACCTCGTTCGAGGATTCCGCGAAGCTGTGGAAGGCCGCCAAGCCGACGCTCGAAAAGGTCCTCGACGGTCAGAACCTGAAGCTGCTCTACGCCGTGCCGTGGCCGCCGCAGGGCCTCTACTTCAAGAAGGAAGTGAACTCGGTCGCCGACATGAAGGGCGTCAAGTTCCGCTCCTACTCGACCGCGACCGCGCGTCTCGCCGAACTGACCGGCATGCTGCCGGTGCAGATCGAAGCCGCTGAAATCTCGCAGGCGTTTGCCACCGGCGTCGCCGAATCGATGATCTCGTCGGGTTCGACCGGCTACGACCGCAAGGTCTGGGAAAGCCTGACCCACTTCTACGAGGTCGATGCCTGGCTGCCGCGCAACTACGTCTTCGTCAACAAGGACGCCTGGACCGGTCTCGACGAGGGTACGCAGAACGTCATCCTCGGCTGCGCCAACCTCGCCGAATACGCCGGTAACTGGCGTGCCGTCGAATACACCCAGTTCACCCTGAACGGGCTGAAGGACAACGGCATGACCGTCGGCAAGGCAAATGACGGCCTGACCGCCGAGCTGAAAGAGATCGGCAAGACCATGACCGCCGAGTGGCTCGAGAGCGCCGGCGAAGAAGGCAAGGCCATCGTCGACGCCTTCACGGCGATGCAGTAAGCCCGAACGACAGGCCGGGAGGGGCGACCCTCCCGGCTTTTCTGCCGGAGTGACCGCCGGGCCGTCTGCGTGACCGGTCCGCTGCGCCGCTCCTTCCATGCACAGGCTTGTGACGGTCCGGGATCGGGCATCCCGCCGCCAGGGCAAATTCGGTCGGGGGAACGAAAATGCAGGCTTTGGGGCGCACCCTCAGGCGCATTCTCGATGCGCTCTACACCGCCGGCGGCATCATCGCCGCTCTCTGTCTGATCATGATTCTGATCATCATCGTGCTGCAGATGAGCGCGCGCTGGACCGGTCAGGTCATCCCCGGTTCGACCGATTATGCCGGCTATTTCATGGCCGCCGCATCGTTCTTTGCTTTCGCGCACGCGCTCAACCATGGCGCCCATATCCGCGTCAGCATCCTGCTCAACAATCTCGGCAAATACCGATTCTGGGGCGAGCTTTGGTGCTTTGGTATCGGCACGGCGCTGTCGACCTATTTCGCCTGGTACGCGGTCAAGGCCGTCTACTGGTCGCGCAAGCTGAACGACATCAGTCAGGGTCAGGATGCGACGCCGATCTGGATCCCGCAAATGGCGATGGCCATCGGCACCTGCCTTCTGGCGCTCGCCTTCGCTGACCATCTTTTCCGCCTGATCTTCGCCGGCTCGCACGGCATCAAGGCGGACACCGTTGAACAGAGCCACGGGGAGTAGCGGCCATGGACGGATTCGCACTCACCGGCATCTTTCTCTTCGTTCTCTTCCTGCTGCTCGGCTCCGGCGTCTGGGTCGGTCTGGCGCTGCTTGGCGTTGCCTTCGTCGGCGTCGAACTGTTCACCACGCGCCCGGCCGGCGACGCCATGATCACGACGATCTGGACCTCGTCCTCGAGCTGGTCGCTGACAGCGCTGCCGCTGTTCATCTGGATGGGCGAGATCCTCTATCGAACGCGGTTGTCGGAGGACATGTTCAAGGGGTTGTCGCCATGGATGGCGCCACTACCGGGCGGCCTTTTGCACACCAACATCGTCGGCTGCACGGTCTTTGCCGCGGTGTCCGGCTCGTCGGCGGCGACGTTGACCACCGTCGGCAAGATGTCGATCCCCGAACTCCGCAAGCGCGGCTATCCCGAGAAGATGGTGATCGGCACGCTGGCTGGCGCCGCAACGCTCGGGCTGATGATCCCGCCGTCGCTGACGCTGATCGTCTATGGCGTCACCATCAACGAGTCGATCTCGAAGCTGTTCATGGCCGGCATCCTGCCGGGCCTCGTGCTCGCTACGCTGTTCATGCTCTATGTCGCGCTCTTGTCGGTGTTCCACCGCGGCGAGGCGCCGAAGCCTGAGCCCAAAATGACCATGCTCGACCGGGTCAAGAACTCCCGTTTCCTGATCCCGGTCATTCTGCTCATCACGCTCGTTATCGGCTCGATGTATCTCGGGTTCGCAACCGCGACCGAAGCGGCCGCCTTCGGCGTCATCGGCTCTCTGCTGCTCGCCGCCGGCCAGCGCTCGCTGACCTGGAAGAGCTTCACCGCAAGTCTGATGGGCGCGACGCGCACCTCGGCGATGATCGCGCTGATCCTCGCTGGTGCCGCCTTCCTGTCGCTGTCGATGGGCTTCACCGGCCTGCCGCGCGAACTGGCCCAGTGGATCGCCTCGCTGAACCTGTCGCCGACCGTGCTGATCCTCGCGCTGATGGTGTTCTACATCATCATCGGCTGCTTCCTCGATGGCATCTCCTCGGTGGTGCTGACCATGGCGGTCGTCGAGCCGATGATCCGCCAGGCCGGCATCGACGTCATCTGGTTCGGTATCTTCATCGTCGTCGTCGTCGAGATGGCGCAGATCACCCCGCCGATCGGCTTCAACCTGTTCGTGATGCAGGGCATGACACGCCACGAGATGGGCTACATCGCCCGCGCCGCGCTGCCGATGTTCCTGATCATGGTGGTGATGGTGTTCATCCTGATCTTCTTCCCGGATCTCGCCACCTATCTGCCCGAGAACATGCGGGCGCGGCCGGGGACGTAAACCCGGCCTGATTGAGGGGAGGGACGGCAATCGAAGCGCTCGGCCTGCATCTGCTGCCGTTGCCGTCCTACGCGCTGGCGATTGCCATCGTGCTTGTCGCGGCAATGGTGCAGTCGAACACCGGTATGGGTTTCGGCCTCGTCGCAGCCCCCCTGCTCGCCGTCATCGATGTCGAGCTGGTGCCGGTCCCGGTGCTATTGCTCGGCTTCGTCACGGCGACGATGGCCGCGGTGCGCGAGCGCCCGGCGATCCACTGGGACGAGGTCGGCATCGGCCTTTTCGGCCGCGTGTCCGGTGCGTTTCTCGCCGCGCTCGTGCTCTATTTGCTGCCGGACCGGCACGGCTTTTCGCTCGCCTTCGGTCTCTCGATCCTCGTCGCCGTCATCCTCAGCGTCGCCGGCGTCGTGCTGCCGCTGAACCGTATCTCGCTCGTCACCATGGGCACGGTCTCGGGCCTCACCGGCACCATCACCTCGGTTGGCGCGCCGCCAATGGCGATCGTCTACCAGAACGCCGCGCCGGGCCATGCGCGCCCGACGCTGAGCGCCTTCTTTTCGTTCGGCGCGATGGCCTCGTTTCTGGTTCTGGCCGCCACCGGCCGGGTCGATCTGCAGGACTTCGTTGGCGTCGTACTTCTGGCGCCGGCCATGTATGCCGGCGTCCGCCTCGCGCCCTATTGCCGCGACTGGATCGACCGCCGCTTCCGCTGGATCGCGCTGGCGTTGGCGACGGCCGCGGCAATCCGGCTCATCGTGGTCGGGATTGTGGGGTGAAGGGGCTTTGCTGCCTCGCACTCACGGGTAAGCACGACACCGTCCCCTCGCACTCCCCGTCACCCCGGCCCCTGAGCCGGGGCCCATTGCCCCTCTCGACACGGTATGCCCGGAGCGGTTTGCCGCCTGCACCCCTCCACTCACTCACGTCATCCTCCGGCTTGACCGGAGGATCGCTCTCGACTCGTCTGGGCGTGCATTGATTGAGAGCGATCGAGGCTCCGATCCTTTGCAAGCAACCGCCAGGATCTGGCCCGTTGCCGGCCGATCCTCCGGTCAAGCCGGAGGATGACGAAGGAAGGGGCAGTAGGATGACGAAAAGAAAAGCTGGAGGATGACGACGAGAGGTGCCTGGTCCTCCTACCGCCCCAGATCGTCGGGGATGGTGAAGTAGGGCAATGTCCGGCCGATTTCCTCGCGCGCGGTCTTCATCTCGCGGCGCGCGACGGCGCGGATGTGCACCTCGTCCGGCCCGTCGATGAAGCGCAGCGCCCGTCCCCAGGTCCACAGGAAGGAGAGCGGCGTGTCGGGCGTCAGGCCCATCGCGCCGAATACCTGCATCGCCCGGTCGAGAACGGTGGTCTGCAGCCGCGGCACGATCACCTTGATCGCGGAAACCTCGGTGCGCGCCGCGCGGTTGCCTTCCTGGTCGATCAGCCAGGCCGCGCGCAGCACGTAAAGCCGCGCCTGATCGATCTCCATGCGCGACAGGGCGATCCACTCCGCCACCTGGCCGTGATCGTAGAGATGCTTGCCGAAGGCCTTGCGCTCCATCGCCCGCTCGCAGGCAAGTTCGAGCGCCAGTTCGCACTGGCCGATCGAGCGCATGCAATGGTGGATGCGGCCCGGCCCGAGGCGGGCCTGCGCCAGCGCGAAGCCCTTGCCTTCTTCGCCGAGCAGGTTCTCCTTCGGCACGCGCACATGGTCGAACACGACCTCGCAATGCCCCTCCGGCGAGATGTGGTGCATGATCGGGATGTTGCGCACGACCTTCAGGCCCGGCGTGTCCATCGGCACCATCACCATCGAATGCCGCCGGTGCGGATCGGCATCCGGGCTGGTGTCGGAGACGCCGAGCACGATGGCGATCTTGCAGCGCGGATCGGCGGCGCCGGTGATGAACCACTTGCGGCCGCTGATGACGTAGTCGTCGCCGTCGCGCAGGATCGTGGTCTCGATATTGGTCGCGTCGGATGAGGCCACATCCGGCTCGGTCATGCAGAAGCACGAGCGGATCTCGCCATTGAGCAACGGATTGAGCCAGCGCTCGCGCTGCATCGGCGAGGCGAACATGTGCAGCAGTTCCATGTTGCCCGTGTCCGGCGCATTGCAGTTGAACACCTCAGACGCCCACCAGATGCGGCCCATGATTTCCGCAAGCGGCGCGTATTCGATGTTGGTCAGCCTTGTACCCGGTTCGTCGTCCTTCAGCGCCGGCAGGAACAGGTTCCACAGCCCTTCCGACTTCGCCAGCGCTTTCAAATCCTCGAGGATCTGCGGCGGGAAAATGCCGCGCTCGGTCTCTTCCAGATAGGTCTTGTGGGCCGGCACCACATGATCGTCCATGAAGGTCCGCAGACGGCGGCGCAGTTCCTGAACCTTGGGCGAATAGGCGAAATCCATCGAACGGACGCTCCCCGAATGGCGGCGGACACGGATGCCCGCTTCTGATTTGACGACTGGAGTCGATTTGTTGCTATGGAACGGGCTTTACCGGAGGAACGCAACCGAAAAGGCCGCCCGTCGGCAGGCCGCTTACGCCCCGTCCGTGACTAGTCGTTCGACACAGCGCCGGACCCCGTCGCGCCAGTCTGGCAATGCGATGCCGAATGTGCGTGCAAGCTTCGTGCAGTCGAGGCGCGAGTTTGCCGGTCTTTCCGCTGCCGTCGGGTAGTCGATGGTGGCGATCGCCTCGACCGATGGCATGGGCCTGCCGTCGATCTCGTGCGCGGTCGCGAAGACGGTCTGCGCAAGGCCGTGCCAGCTCGTCTCGCTGGCACCGGCGGCATGATAGATGCCTGCAAGCGACTCATGCCAGCCAGAGGCGGGAGTCTTGGTGGCTATATGAAGAATCGCATTCGCAAGATCGCCCGCATAGGTCGGTGAGCCGATTTGGTCTGCCACGACCCGCAACCTATCGCGCTCGCGCCCGAGCCGCAGCATGGTCTTGACGAAATTGCTTCCGAACGGGCTGTGCACCCAGGCCGTGCGCAGAATGATGTGACGCGGATTGGCGGCCGCGACGGCGGCTTCCCCGGCGAGCTTCGACGCGCCGTAAACGCTTCGCGGGTTGGTCGCATCATCCTCGCAATAGGGCGTGGATTTCTCACCATCGAACACGTAGTCGGTCGACAGATGGATGATCGGCAGGCCGGCCTCGGTTGCCAGTGCCGCGAGCTTTCCCGCACCGGTCGCGTTCACCGCGAAAGCTGCCTCGCGCTCGCTTTCCGCCTTGTCGACGGCGGTGTAGGCGGCGGCGTTGACGATGAGGGTGGGGCGAAAGGCGAGGGCACCCGCCGGCAGCGCGTCGAGAGCGGTAAGATCGAGCGCCGAACGACCGAGCGCCAGCATCGGAACGTCGCACTCATGTGCCGCCTCGACCAATGAGCGGGCGACCTGTCCCTCCGCGCCGGCAACGAGGATACGCGGGCTCACGCCGGCGTCTCCCGCAACAACCCGAGCCGCTCCGTCGAATGATGCCGCAACGGTTCCCACCAGGCGCGATTGTCGAGATACCAGCGCACGGTCTTCTCAAGCCCGCTCTCGAAACTTTCTTGCGGCGCCCAGCCGAGTTCCGCCGTGATCTTGCCGGCATCGATCGCATAGCGCAGATCGTGGCCCGGCCGGTCGGCAACGAAGGTGATGAGGTCGCGATGCGGATGGTCGGTCGGCGCGAGGCGGTCGAGCAGGGCGCAGATCGCCTCGACCACCTGCAGATTGGTGCGCTCGGCATGGCCGCCGATGTTGTATTTCTCGCCGATCCGGCCCTTCGTCATCACCGTGACGAGCGCGCGGGCGTGGTCATCGACATGAAGCCAGTCGCGCACATTGGCGCCGCTGCCATAGACCGGCAGGGGATCGCCGGAAAGCGCGTTCAGGATGGTCAGCGGGATGAGCTTTTCCGGCAACTGGCAGGGGCCGTAATTGTTCGAGCAGTTCGAGACGATCACCGGCAAGCGATAGGTCCGGCCCCAGGCGATCGCCAGATGGTCGGACGCGGCCTTGGATGCCGAATAGGGCGAACTCGGATCGTACGGCGTGTCCTCGCGGAACAGTCCCTCCGCGCCGAGCGAGCCGTAGACCTCATCGGTTGAGACATGGACGAAGCGGAAGCGCTCACGCTTGTCGGCAGCGAGTGTGTCGAGGTAGAGACGCGCGGCCTCGAGCAGCGTGAAGGTGCCGACGATGTTGGTCGAAATGAAATCTGCCGCGCCGGTGATCGAGCGGTCGACATGGCTTTCCGCCGCCAGATGCAGCACCGCGTCTGGCGAAAAGCGCGCGAACACCGCGTCCATCGCCGCGCGGTCGCAAATGTCTGCTTCGACGAAATCGTAAGCCGGGCAATCCGCGATCGCCGCGAGCGAGGAAAGGTTCGCCGCGTAGGTCAGCTTGTCGACATTGACGACGGAGGCTCCGAGTTCCCCGACCAGATAGTGGCACACCGCCGAGCCGATGAAGCCGGCCCCGCCGGTCACCAGAACGCGCATGCCCGCAATGTCGCTCGCCTCGGCGCTCATTGGTCCTGTTCGCCCTCGAAGGTGAAGTAGTCCGGCAGCTCGGAAAGCGGCGGGAACGTCCGGTCGCGGTCCGCCAGGATCGCCTGTTTGCCCGAAACCGGCCAGCCTATGCCGAGTGCCGGATCGTCGAAGGCGATGCCCCGTTCGGCCTCCGGCGCGTAGCCGGCAGTCACCTTGTAGATCACCTCGGTATCGCGCTCGAGGGTGCAGAATCCGTGTGCCATTCCCGCCGGCAGCCAGAGCTGGCGCCAGTTGACGGCCGAAAGCTCGACCTCGACCACCTGGCCGAAGGTCGGCGAGCCGCGCCGGATATCGACCGCAACGTCAAGGATCGAACCATGCGTGACACGCACCAATTTCCCTTGCTCGCGCGGCGGGATCTGGAAATGCAGACCGCGGATCGTGCCGGCTTCGCGCGACAGAGACTGATTGTCCTGCACGAAATCGGCGTCGATGCCGGCCTCGCGCCAGCGCTCCGTGTTGTAGACCTCGGAAAAGAAGCCACGCGCGTCGCTGTGCCGTTTCGGCGTGACGATCAGGACACCGGGAATAGCCGTCGGTTCAACCTGCAGCATGGGCCTCGTTCCGTGCGTTGGCGGCCATCTGCCGCCCCGTTCCCGTTTGCCATGACGTCCCCGGCCTGTCCACCGGCGGCGTCGCCTCAGTCGCGGCGGAAGATCACCGACCAGTCGTGATAGCCGGGCATGACCTTGGCGAGATAGGCGGACTCCCGGAAGCGATAGGCATCGCACGCCGAGCGGCTCCAGCCGGGGCGGACCCCACGGCACGAATTGGCGCGGAAATCGGCCGAGAACGACTGGCAGAACGCAGCCGGATCGGCCTTGCCGTGGACGGCGGCGACCCGGTCGTAGTGGTTCAGCGTGATGATACAGGTGCCGGCGGTGGCAGGGGTGCCCGCCGCCGCAATTAGCAGCGCCAGAACACCGGGACTGGCCTGTCGTCGCCAGCCCATGCCTATTCCTGCCCGCGCAGCAGGAAGCCGGGACCCGTCCCGACGATCTCTTCGTCGACGGCGCCGATCGCCTTGCGGTCCTTGTCCGGATAGTTGAGCTGCAACAGCACATGGCGGATGGCGTTCAGCCGCGCCCGCTTCTTGTCGTTGGCGCGGATGATCGTCCACGGCGCGTGGTCGGTGTGGGTCATATCGAGCATGCGGTTGCGCGCGGCGGTGTACTCGTCCCACATGCCGAGCGACTTGACGTCGATCGGCGACAGCTTCCAGATCTTCACCGGGTCGTGGCGCCGTTCGTGGAAGCGCTTGAGCTGCATCTCGCGGCCGATATTGAGCCAGAACTTGATCAGGATGACGCCGTCGTCGATCAGCATGTCCTCGAAGCGCGGCACTTCCTTCAGGAACGCCTCGCTTTCGTCTTCGGTGCAAAAGCCCATGACCCGCTCGACCACGCCGCGATTGTACCAGGAGCGGTCGAACAGGGCGAACTCGCCCTTGGTCGGCAGCTGCTCGATATAGCGCTGGAAATACCACTGGCCTTGTTCGCGGTCGGTCGGCTTGGCGAGTGCGACGACACGGGCGTAGCGCGGATTGAGATTGCCGGTGAACCGCTTGATCGTGCCGCCCTTGCCGGCTGCATCGCGACCCTCGAACACGACGACGAGGCGCTTGCCTTCCTCGCGTGCCCAGGCCTGCGCCTTCACCAGTTCGACCTGAAGGTCGTAGAGCGCCTTCTCGTAGTCCTTGCGGTCCATCGGCTTCTTGTGCGGGTAGCCGCCCGAGCCGAAGGCCTTGTCGTCGATTTCCTCCGGCAACTTGGGATTCTCAAGGTCGAAATCGCTTGCCGCGGGTGTCTTTGTTGTCACGCCATCCTCGTAAAATGTTGCGCCGGCTACAAAAAAGGGTTCATCATTTCGTCGTCGAGAACCGGCATTGTCGGTCCCCGCGCCGGGCGCTGCCGCAATGATATCGTGGTGAATGCCTGCGGCCAATTGCATAAGGCGGAGATCCGGCACGGTCTCCGCGATGTCGAACATGGGGAATGCCGCCCGCAAGGGCGAAGCCCGCAGCAACACCTCGTATCGGGGCCACGGGTTGGGAGAGTCATGAGCGGAGTTGACGACCAGATGGGCCGGAACGGGCCGGACAACGAGGTGAAGCAGTTTGCCCGCCGCCTGTTCGACGCGCGCTGGCCGGTGCTGACGGCGATCGCCGTGCTGGCCGCCGCCGTCTTCACGGCCGGCCTACCGCTCGGCTTTGCCGCGACCGGCGCGGCGCTGGTCGTGCTGTCGGCTGCGATGTTGCAGCCGAGGCGTCCGGTCGAGACCGCTGCCCCGAAGGAAGAGAAGCGCAGCCCGGTCTGGCCGAGCACGTCCATGAAATCGGTCGTCGAGGCGTTGCCGCAGCCCTGCTTCATCACCGACGGCCGCGGCATCGTCCGCTACGCCAACGCCGCCGTCGATCAGGAGTTGGGCGCGGTCCGCCCCGGCGATCCGCTGTCGTTCAAGCTGCGCATGCCGTCCTTCCTCGAGGCGCTCGACCGGGTTGCCGCCGGCAAGCCCGCCGAACGCATCCGCTGGTCCGAGAAGGTGCCGACCGAACGCCTGTTCGAGGCCTACATCACGTCGCTCGAAGTGCCGTCGGCGCGCCGTGGCCGCGCCGGGCCGCATCCCGATTTCGTCCTTGTCGTTGTCCACGACCTGACCGAGCAGCATCGCCTCGAGCGCATGCGGGCGGATTTCGTGGCCAATGCGAGCCATGAGCTGCGCACCCCGCTTGCCTCGCTCACCGGTTTCATCGACACGTTGCAGGGACCGGCAAAGGACGATCCGAACGCCCGCGAACGCTTTCTAGGCATCATGCGCGATCAGGCCGGCCGCATGGCGCGCCTGATCGACGACCTCCTGTCGCTGTCGCGCATCGAGATGCGCGCCCATGTCCGGCCGACCGATCCCGTCGATATGACCGCCGCCCTGACCCATGTGGCCGACGCGCTGACGCCGCTCGCCGAGGAAAACGGCGTGGTGATCGAAAAGGAATTGCCGGCCGACCCGCTGATCGTTCGTGGTGACCGCGATGAACTCGTGCAGGTTTTCGAGAATCTCACGGAAAACGCGATCAAATACGGCGGTTCGGGAGGCCGGGTGCGCATCGGCGCCCGTCGGGTGCGCGAAAACGGCGGGCCGGAACGGATTGCCGTTTCCGTGCGCGACTGGGGGCAGGGCATCGCCGAGGAGCACGTGCCGCGTCTGACCGAGCGATTCTACCGCGTCGACGTCGTTACCAGCCGTGAGCAGAAGGGCACCGGCCTCGGCCTCGCCATCGTCAAACACATCCTCGCCCGCCATCGCGGTCGCCTTGCCGTTGAAAGCGAGCCCGGCGAGGGCTCGACCTTCACAGTTTGGCTGGATTCCGGCGAGTCTGTCGCAAAAGATTCAAACGAATAAAAATAATCCAATAAAAACAGTAGATTATACTGTCACAAAACTTACAAGCAAAGATCATAAAAGGATTGCGCGACGGCACTAGTGTCGTCTTTGCGACATGGCTGCGGAACGACCGCGGCGGCATGTCGCGCTCCTGCTTCAAGACCTACATTTCAAGGGAGAGGTCACGTGAAATTCGCCACTTTTGCGAGCGCCGCCGCGCTTGCCGTCGCCGGAACCATGTTTGCCGGTGCTGCCCAGGCTCGCGATCAGATCCAGATTGCCGGTTCCTCCACCGTCCTGCCGTATGCCTCGATCGTCGCTGAAGCGTTCGGCGAGAACACCGATTTCCCGACCCCGGTCGTTGAATCGGGCGGCTCGTCGGCCGGCCTGAAGAAGTTCTGCACCGGCGTTGGTGAGAACACCATCGACATCGCCAATGCCTCGCGCAAGATCAAGGACAAGGAAATCAAGACCTGCGCCGAGAACGGCGTGAAGGACATCGTCGAAGTCCGCATCGGCTACGACGGCATCGTGTTTGCCTCCGACATCAACGGCAACTCGTTCGCCTTCACCCCGGCTGACTGGTACAAGGCCCTGTCCGACAAGGTCGTCGTTGACGGCAAGATCGTCGACAATCCGAACAAGACCTGGAAGGACGTGAACGCGGAACTCCCGGCTCAGCCGATCATGGCCTTCGTCCCGGGCACCAAGCACGGCACCCGTGAAGTCTTCGAAGACAAGGTCATCCTGGCCGGCTGCGAAGCCACCGGCGACTTCGAGGCCTTCCTCGCCGCCGCTGAAGGCGACTCGGACAAGGCCAAGAAGAAGGCCGCCGAGAAGGCTTGCATCGCGCTGCGCACCGACGGTCTGTCGGTCGACATCGACGGTGACTACACCGAGACCCTCGCCCGCATCGACTCCAACAAGGATGGCATCGGCGTGTTCGGTCTGGCGTTCTACGAGAACAACACCGACAAGCTGCAGGTTGCGACCATGTCCGGCGTGACCCCGTCGACCGCGTCGATCGCTTCCGGTGAGTATCCGGTCTCCCGCCCGCTGTTCTTCTACGTCAAGAAGGCGCATATCGGCGTGATCCCGGGCCTCAAGGAATACGCCCAGTTCTTCGTCTCCGACGAAATCGCCGGCGGTGACGGCCCGCTCGCCGAGTACGGCCTGGTTTCCGATCCGGAACTGGCCGCGACTCAGGCCGCGGTTGAAGCCGAACAGACGATGGGCCAGTAATAAGCCCGAAGTTCGAAAGGGCGGCTTCGGCCGCCCTTTCTTCTCTTTTCCGCCTGTTGGGTATTCCTCATGTCACTCTCGTTGGTCTTCCTGGTACTGCTGGCCTTGGCCGTTGTCGGGTATGCTCTCGGCCGGGCCAGGGCATTGAGGTCCGCCGGAGGCGACAGTCGCATCCTCCATTCGCTGCCAAGCTACTATGGCTGGCACGCGGTGCTGATGGTTCTGCTGCCGTCTCTTCTCGTTCTTCTGGTCTGGCTCGCCGTCCAGCCCGTTGTGATCAACGCCCAGGTCTCCTCGCTGATCTCCGAGAAGTCGATCGCCGCGAGTTCGCTCGATCTGGTCATGAGTGACGTGGAGCGCGTCGCCAACGGCCTCGACGTCGCCGTCGAAGCCGGCGCGATGACGCCCGAACAGGCCGGTTCGATCCGCACCGAATTCACCGATGTACGCGATCGCCTCGGCAAGGTGGGTGTGGCGCTCGGCAGCGATGTGAACGCCGAAACGCTGCGCGCCGCGCAGCGCTACCGCACACTCAGCGCGATCGGTTCGCTGTGGCGGGCCATCATCGTCATTTTCGTTGGCCTTGCCGGGTTCGTCGTGGCCTATCTGCGTTCCCACAAGGACTTCCGCGCCCGCAATGTCGTTGAGCGCGTCGTTCTGTGGATTCTCGTCGGCGCCGCCTCGATCGCCATTCTCACCACGCTTGGCATCGTGCTGTCGCTGATTTTCAACACAGTCGAATTCTTCCGCATTTTCCCGGCCGCCGACTTCTTCTTCGGCCTGACCTGGTCGCCGAGCTTCGGCGGCGGATCGGAACTCGGCATCGTGCCGCTGATCTGGGCGACGCTGTATATCTCCTTCATCGCGCTGGCCGTCGCCGTGCCGATCGGCCTGTTCGCCGCCATCTACCTGTCGGAATATGCCGGCCCCGCCGTGCGCGCCGTCGCCAAGCCGTTGCTTGAAGTGCTCGCCGGTATCCCGACCATCGTCTACGGCCTTTTTGCGCTGCTCACCGTCGGCCCGCTGCTTGTCGGCGTCTTCGGCAAGGACGGCGCTCTCGGCGTCGAGTGGATGCAGGGCGCATCCTCGGTGCTGACCGCCGGCTTCGTCATGGGCATCATGCTGATCCCGTTCGTCAGCTCGCTCTCCGACGACATCATCAACGCCGTGCCGCAGGCCATGCGCGACGGGTCGCTCGGTCTCGGCGCGACCCATTCCGAAACCGTCAAGCAGGTCATCCTGCCGGCCGCGCTGCCGGGCATCGTCGGCGCCATCCTGCTGGCCGCCTCGCGCGCCATCGGCGAGACCATGATCGTGGTGCTCGGTGCCGGTGCCGCCGCCCGTCTCAGCCTCAACCCGCTCGAGGCCATGACCACCGTAACCGCCAAGATCGTCAGTCAGTTGACCGGCGACGCCGACTTTGCCTCGCCCGAGGCGCTGGTTGCCTTCGCGCTCGGCATGACGCTCTTCGTCATCACGCTTGGGCTCAACATTGCGGCCCTCTACATCGTCCGCAAATACCGGGAACAGTACGAATGACCGACGCGACCGCAAGCTCCAAGCCGGCGGCTGGTGCCGGCAAAAAGACGTCGCTTCTGACCGTCGACGCCCTGACCCGAAAGCGCAACGCCGCCGAGAAGCGGTTCAAGATCTACGGCATCGCCGCGATCTCGGTCGGCCTACTGTTCCTTGTCGCGCTGTTGTGGGCGATCCTGTCGAACGGTCTCGGCGCGTTCAGCCAGACATTCGTGACGGTACCGATCACGCTCAACAAGGCCGAGATCGATTCAGCCGAGAAGTCGGTCGTCAAGACATCGAAATACCGGACTGTCATCACCAAGGCGCTCACCAACGAATTGTCCGGCGCCAAGATCGAGACCGACATGAAGGCCAAGGATCTGCGCAAGATCCTGTCTTCCGGCGCAGCCTCGACCATGCGTGACTATGCGCTCGCCAACCCGGATCAGTACGGCAAGACCATCGATTTCGAGTTCATCGCCTCGTCGCGCGTCGACGGCTACCTGAAGGGCCGTGTGAAGCGCGAAGACCTGGTCAACGACAAGAATCTCGACGCCGCGCACCTCGATCTCATCGATCAGATGATGGACGCCGGCATTGTCGAGAAGCGTTTCAACTGGGACTTCATTCTCGGAAGCGACGCGTCCGACTCCCGTCCCGAACAGGCCGGCATGGGCGTCTCGATGATCGGGTCGTTCTTCATGATGCTGGTGGTGCTGTTCCTGTCGCTGCCGATCGGTGTCGCGGCCTCCATCTATCTGGAAGAGTTCGCCCCGCAGAACCGCTTCACCGATCTGATCGAGGTCAACATCTCGAACCTCGCCGCCGTGCCCTCGATCGTCTTCGGCATTCTCGGACTTGCGGTCTTCATCCAGTTTTCGCACCTGCCGCAGTCGGCGCCGCTGGTCGGTGGTCTGGTGCTGACCCTGATGACGCTGCCGACAATCATCATCTCGACGCGCGCCTCGCTGAAGGCGGTGCCGCCGTCGATCCGCGATGCCGCCCTCGGCGTCGGTGCCTCGAAGATGCAGTCGATCTTCCATCACGTCCTGCCACTGGCCATGCCCGGTATTCTCACCGGCACCATCATCGGCCTGGCGCAGGCGCTCGGCGAAACCGCGCCGCTGCTCCTGATTGGCATGGTCGGCTTCATCGCGTCGAATTTCCCCGATGGGGTGGCGGCCGGTTTCCTGTCGCCGAACTCGGCCATGCCCGCCCAGATCTATGAATGGGCAAAGCGCGCCGATCCGGCCTTTTACGAACGAGCCTGGGGCGGGATCATCATCCTGCTTCTGTTCCTGATGATCATGAACATTGTTGCAATTGTCCTGCGCCGCAGGTTCGAGCGCCGCTGGTAAGGAGAGTGCAGACCAATGAACGATGCCACCAAAATCGACGCGGCTGCCGAAACATCCACGTCTGCCGGTGCGGCCGAACCCGCCATCGTCGCCCGCGGAGTGCAGGTCTATTATGGTGATACCCACGCCATCAAGGATGTCAGCGTAGACATTCCCGCGCGTTCCGTCACCGCCTTCATCGGCCCGTCGGGCTGCGGCAAGTCGACCTTCCTGCGTTCGATCAACCGGATGAACGACACCATCGATATCTGCCGCGTCGAGGGCAAGATCCTCATCGACGGCGAAGATATCTACGACCCCAAGGTCGACCCGGTGCAGCTTCGTGCCAAGGTCGGCATGGTGTTTCAGAAGCCGAACCCGTTTCCGAAGTCGATCTACGACAACGTTGCCTACGGCCCGCGCATCCACGGCCTTGCCCGCAACAAGGCCGCGCTCGACGAGATCGTCGCCTCCGGCCTGCAGAAGGCCGGTCTGTGGAACGAGGTCAAGGACCGTCTCGACGCGCCCGGCACCGGCCTGTCCGGCGGCCAGCAGCAGCGCCTGTGTATCGCACGCGCGATCGCGGTCAGCCCGGAAGTGATCCTGATGGACGAGCCGTGTTCGGCCCTCGATCCGATCGCGACCGCCAAGGTCGAGGAATTGATTGACGAACTGCGCGAAAACTACACGATCGTCATCGTGACGCACTCGATGCAGCAGGCGGCGCGTGTGTCACAGCGTACGGCATTCTTCCATCTCGGAGTTCTCGTCGAAGAGGGAACGACCGAACACATCTTCACCAATACGCACGACAAGCGCACCCAGGACTACATTACCGGCCGGTTCGGCTAGAGCGCATTCCCGAAAAGTGGGAACCGGTTTTCGGAAAAGAATACGCGCAAAAGCAAACGGATAGAACATTTCCAGTGTTTCAGGAAAAACAGGAAATGTTCTCTGTGCAGCGCGTGCGAAGGAGCAGGCAATGAGCGATCATATCGTTAAATCCTTTGACGAAGAGCTGAAGGAACTGGCCCGGCGTATCGCCGAAATTGGTGGCCTCGCGGAGACGCTGGTTGCCGACTCGGTTACCGCGCTGGCACGACAGGACACGTCCCAGGCGCAGGAAATCATCGTCGCCGACCACCGTCTCGACGATCTCCAGCGCGCCGTCGAGGACCGCGCCATCATCCTCATCGCCCGCCGTCAGCCGATGGCGCACGATCTGCGCGAAGTGGTCGCCACGATGCGCATTTCCGGCGATCTGGAACGGGTCGGTGATCTCGCCAAGAACATCGCCAAGCGGGTTCTGGCGATCGACACCCAGTTCCATTCCAACAAGCTGGCGCTTGGCGTCGAGCATCTGGCCGAGCTTGCCCTGCAGCAGCTCAAGACCGTGCTCGATTGCTACGGCACCCGCGACCTCTCGGTTGCCGCCGCCGTGCGCGAGGCCGATGACGAGATCGACGCGCTCTATACCTCGCTGTTCCGCGAACTCCTGACCTACATGATGGAAGATCCGCGCAACATCTCGCACTGCACGCATTTGCTGTTCTGCGCCAAGAACATCGAACGCATCGGCGACCATGCCACCAACATCGCCGAGACGATCCACTACCTCGTTACCGGCGAGCAGCCGGCCGACGAACGTCCGAAGGGCGACGAGTCGAGCACGACCGCCGTCGAATTCAAGTCGGACAGCAACGATTGACCCAGGCCTGCGCGCGGCGCCAGTCCGGTGCCGCGACGCTTAGGGGTGCCCGCAGCCGGAGAGCTTGCGTCGAGAGGCATCCGTACCGGAGAGATGAATGCCGAAGATCCTGATTGTCGAAGATGAGGAGCCGCTTAGCCTTCTGCTCCGCTACAATCTGGAATCCGAAGGCTACGAGTGCGAGGTTTGCGCTCGTGGCGACGATGCGGAACTCCTGTTGAGCGAAAGCCTGCCCGACCTGCTGTTGCTGGACTGGATGCTGCCGGGCCTGTCGGGCATCGAGCTGTGCCGCCGTCTGCGGGCCCGTGAGCGCACCGAAAAGCTGCCGATCATCATGCTGACGGCGCGCGGCGAGGAATCCGAGCGTATCCGTGGCCTCGCGACCGGCGCCGACGACTATGTGGTCAAGCCGTTCTCGGTGCCCGAGCTGATGGCCCGTGTGCGCGCCATCCTGCGCCGCTCGAAGCCGGAGGTGGTTTCCTCGCTGCTGACGGCGGGCGATCTGTCGCTCGACCGCGAAACCCATCGGGTTCACCGCTCCGGCCGCGAGATCCACCTCGGCCCGACCGAGTTCCGGCTGCTCGAGTTCCTCATGCAGTCGCCGGGTAGGGTGTTCAACCGCGAACAGCTGCTGGATGGCGTCTGGGGCCGCGACGTCTATGTCGACGAACGCACCGTCGATGTTCATGTCGGCCGGCTGCGCAAGGCGATCAATCGTGGCCGCTCGAAAGATCCGATCCGCACCGTGCGCGGTGCCGGTTACGCCTTCGACGACCAGTTCGTGCTCTGATTTCTCGCAGCGGTCCGCGTGTCGAGCGTCCTCTGCAAAGCCCGCTATTTCTCGCGCAAGGGCAGGAAGAGGTCCGTGATCGTTTCCCCTTCAGACACGTCGGGGAACAGGGTCTTTCGTTCGCAGAAGATCGGGAAGTCCCGCAATTCCTCGCCCGAGGCCGGCAGCCATTCGCGGTAAAGCCAGGTCGCCGGCTCTTCAAGGTCGCTGCATCCGACCACCCGAAGCCTGGCACACCGCCCGCCCGGAATAGCGCCTTCCCGGACGCCGCTACCGTTGGCGGCGATCGGACGATCGCTCGCGGCGCAGATATCGAGCCGGAACGCGTCGGCCGGCGTCGACTGTGGATCCGAATGGAAGACGTTGTAGGTGGCGCTTTTTTGCGGGCCAAGCCCGGTCGCCTTGCGCCATTCGATGAAGCGCCGGATAGTCTCATGCAGATCGGCCGGGTTGCCGTGGTGTTCCAGCACCGCGACGCGAACAGTCGGATGCGAGACGATTTCCACGTCCATCGGCGAATAGGCGGTCATGCTCTTCTTCCTCAGGTTTGCAAGCGGCTCGAGCGCCGTCTGCCACGCCGCCCGGTCGGGGCAACGACGAAACGCCGATGGCGTCTGTCCGAAATGTCGGCGAAACGCACGGGCGAACGCATCGGGCGCGTCGTAGCCGGCCCCGAACGCGATATCGGTGACGGTTTCGTTTGTCCGGTAGGCGAGGCGATGGACGGCGCGTTCGAGCCGCACGAGTTGAACGTGGCGCCTGACCGGCACGCCGAACGTGGCGGTGAATTGCCGATGGAAGTGAAACTTCGAGAATGCGGCGACGTCGCACAGTGCGTCCAGCCCAAGGTCGCTTTCGGGGTGTGCATCGATATGGGCAAGGACCCGTCTCATGCGGGCGAGATAGCGGTCGGCTGCGGCGGTCGTCATTCCTGTCTCCATGGCGGAGCCAATTTGGCATCCGGACCGGCTGGCGCGCGCCACCGATCTTGCGGACCTTGCAGCAGAGCCGCAAATCGCGTGGGTGCGATGGCCTCGTTCCGAGGGTTTTTGCTCGTCGCTGCCCGAAGAGCGCCACGATTAACTGGTTTGAGGCAATCCGTAACATTGTCACCAGCGCACGCCCGACCGGCTGCGCGTTTACGGATCGCTGACCCGCATGACATTTTTCGCTTTCACCCGCTTTCAGCCGGCACGCCGGCTCTCCGCTCTCGCTGTTGCCGTTCTCCTCGCGCTCCCCGGACTTTCAGCAGCCGGCCACGCCGCCGAGCCGAAGCTTGGCCCGCCGGAGGACTTTTCCTTCGACATTCTGAGCGAAAAGGCCCGCGCGCTTGCCGCCGAACCCTTCAAGCCCCACGAGCCGGCGCATCCCGAGCTACTCGACCGCATCGACTATGATGCCCACTGGAAGATCCGCTTCAACGAGGACGCCACCGTCTTTGCCGGCAAGACCGCGCCGCTCCAGTTCTTCCATCTCGGCCGCTTCTTTCGCGCCCCGGTTCGCATGAGCCTGGTGGCCGACGGCAAAGCGCGCGAGATCCTTTATTCCGCCGACTATTTCTCCATGCCCGACGACAGCCCGGCCAAAGCGATCGAGAACGAGGCCGGTTTCGCCGGCTTCCGCATCATGCGCGACGATCTCAAGACCGACTGGATATCGTTCCTCGGCGGCGCCTATTTCCGCACCGACGGCGCGGAGACCCAGTACGGCCTGTCGGCGCGCGGTGTTGCCATCGATACCGGCCTTGCCAAACCGGAAGAGTTTCCGCGCTTCACCGAGTTCTATTTCTCCGATGGCGAGGTTGCCGGTGAAAATGCGGTGATCTACGCGCTGCTCGACGGTCCGAGCGTGACCGGCGCCTACCGTATTCGCGCGGCGAACGGCGACGGCCAGGTGCTCGACGTCACCGCGACGCTGTTCTTTCGTAACGCCGTCGAGCGTGTCGGCATCGCGCCGCTCACCTCGATGTTCTGGTATTCGGAAATGAACCGCGCCTCGGCCTACGACTGGCGCCCGGAGGTGCACGACTCAGACGGTCTTGCCATTGAAACCGGAACCGGCGAGCGCATCTGGCGTCCGCTCAACAATCCCGACCGCGTCGTCACCTCGAGCTTCGTCGACGAGGACGTGAAAGGTTTCGGCCTCATTCAGCGTGACCGCGCCTTCGCCAACTATCAGGATGACGGGGTGTTCTACAATCGCCGTCCCTCGGTGTGGATCGAGCCGGTCGGCGAGTGGGGCAAGGGAGCGGTACAGCTCGTCGAGATCCCGACCAACGACGAGATCTTCGACAATATCGTCGCCTACTGGAACCCGGAGCGGGCGCCGGTGGTCGGTGAACCGATGACTTTTTCCTACAAGCTGCACTGGAACCGCGACGAGCCCTATCCGGGCGCGCTCGCCCGCACCGTCGCCAGCCGAACCGGTCGCGGTGGCGTGCCCGGCCAGCCACGACCCGACGATCAGGTCCGCATCGTCATCGATTTTGAGGGCTCGCCGCTTGCCGGTCTGACCCAGAAGGATGCGGTCAAGGCGAAGGTGACGGCGAGTGGCGGCACGGTCAAGCGCGCCTACACCCTGCCGATCGTCGGCACCAAGAACGCATGGCGGCTGACCTGCGATCTCGAAGTCCCCGCCGATGCGGGCACCATCGATATCCGTGCCTTCCTGTCCAAGGACGGCAAGCCGCTGACCGAGACCTGGCTCGGCCAGATGCACGCGTCGCAGGTCGCCAAGGCCGCCAGGCACTGACAGGCGGCACGGACGACATCTATCCCCGGATTGAGCACTGAGCCGCACGTGGTGCCCCCGCGTGCGGCTTTGTCGTGTCCTGCCCATATTTTTTCGGGGAGAAACCGCTGAAATCCGCTGTTTTGCTTGATGCAGATCAGGCCGTTTCGGGAGACGAATGTTACAATTCGATGAATGAATTGTGACGGCGATTCCTCTTGTAGACCTTGGCTGTTTTGCCGGCTGCGAGAGGAGCGAGGGCTTTTGTGTCGTCGCGCATCGGGGAAAATGGGGGCGAATTTGAAGCTCAAGGAATACCTCAAGATCGAGCAGGCAGCGGGCATCAGCCGCGGCGAGATCGGTCGCATCGGTTCGGCGATCATCTTCATGATGATCGTGATGATATACACCGGTTCGAAGTTCGGCCATGTCGAGCAGGTCTACCTGCTGATCGCGGCCGCCGTCATCGGCGCCTACATGGCGATGAATATCGGCGCCAACGACGTCGCCAACAATGTCGGGCCGGCCGTCGGCTCCTTTGCCCTGACCTTGACGGGCGCGATCCTCATCGCCGCCGTTTTCGAGGCGGGCGGTGCCATCATCGCCGGTGGCGATGTGGTCAAGACGGTGAAGAAGGGGATCATCGACCCGGCCACTATCGGCAATTCAGACATGTTCGTGTGGGTGATGATGGGCGCGCTTCTCGGCGCAGCCATCTGGCTCAATCTCGCCACCTGGCTCGGCGCGCCGGTGTCGACCACGCACTCCATCGTCGGCGGTGTCATGGGCGCCGGTATCGCCGCCGCCGGCTGGGACATCGTCAACTGGAATTCCATGAGCATGATCGTGCTCAGCTGGATCGTTTCGCCGATCACCGGCGGGATCATCGCCGCCGCTTTCCTCTACACCCTGAAGCGGCTGGTGTTCTTCCGAGACGATCCTGTCGAGCAGGCGATCAAGGTGGTGCCCGCGATGATTGCCATCATGGCTTGGGCGTTCACCACCTATATCGCGCTGAAGGGCATCAAGCACATCGTCGCGGTGTCGTTCCCGGTCGCGCTTGTCGCCGGTTTCGTCATGGCCGTGGTGGTCTTCATAATCGTGCGTCCGCAGGTGCGCAAGAAGCTGACGGTGGTCTCGCCGGACCGCGAAGGCGTCAACCGTCTGTTCGGCCTGCCGCTCATCTTTGCTGCCGCGCTGTTGAGTTTCGCCCATGGCGCCAACGACGTCGCCAACGCGGTCGGCCCCCTCGCCGGTATCGTCGACGCACTGACGGTTGCCGGCGGCGGCGGCGCCAAGGTTGCGATCCCGATGTGGGTGATGGCGATCGGCGCGCTTGGCATTTCGCTCGGTCTGGCGCTGTTCGGGCCCAAGCTGATCCGCACCGTCGGCACCGAGATCACCGAACTGGATCGCTCGCGCGCCTTCTGCATCGCGCTGGCCGCCGCCATCACCGTGATCGTGGCCAGCCAGCTCGGTCTGCCGATCAGCTCCACCCATGTCGCGCTCGGCGCCGTCTTCGGCGTCGGCTTCCTGCGCGAGTTCCTCGAGCAGCGCATGGGCGCGGTGGTCGAGGACGTGCTGTCCAAGCATGAGGGCCAGGCCGATTTCTCGCAGGCCGAAGCCGTGTTGCGCCGCTTCCAGAACGCGCCCTCGGTGGAAAAGGAGCGCATGCTGCAGGAACTGAAGGCCATGGGGCCGGAAGCCGTCATCGACGCCGCGCAGCGCAAGCAGCTCCGCAAGGCCCTGAAGCGCCAATTGTTCAAGCGCTCCTCGCTGTTTAAGATCGTGTCGGCATGGATCATCACCGTTCCCGTCTCGGCGGTTCTCGCGGCAATGTTTTATTTCGTTTTCCGCGGCATGATGCTGCCGTGATCGGAGCGGCATAGCACATGAAAAGATTTCTGCTGGCAGCGGTCCTTGGCGCCCTGTTGTTCAGCTTCTGGCTCAGTCCGAATTTTCAGGAGATCGCCGCCGGTGTGGCGATCTTCCTTTTCGGCATGCTCATGCTCGAGGATGGCTTCAAGCTGTTCAGCGGCGGTGTGCTGGAACGCACCCTGGAGCGGATGACCCGCTCCGTCCTGCGCTCCGTCACCTTCGGCATCGTGTCGACGACCATCATGCAGTCGAGTTCGCTCGTCTCCGTCATCACGATCTCCTTCCTGAGCGCGGGGTTGATCAGCCTGATTGCCGGTGTCGGCATCATTTTCGGCGCCAATATCGGCACCACGACGGGCGCCTGGCTGGTCGCCGGTATTGGCCTCAAGGTCGATATCGCGTCCTACGCCATGCCGATGCTGGCCCTCGGCGCGATCCTCGTCTTCCAGAATTCGAAATACCTCAAGGGTGCCGGTTACGTGCTTGCCGGCGTCGGCTTCCTGTTCCTCGGTATCCACTACATGAAAAGCGGGTTCGAGACCTTCAAGGAACAGATCGACCTGACCCGCTTCGCCATGACGGGTTTCGCCGGCCTCGCCGTCTACACGCTGGTCGGTGCTGCAGCGACCATCGTCATGCAGTCCAGCCACGCGACGATGGTGCTGGTCATCACCGCGCTGGCCGCTGGGCAGATTTCCTACGAGAACGCGCTGGCGCTCGCCATCGGCGCCAATATCGGCACCACGGTGACGGCGGTACTCGGGGCGCTGAGCGCCAATTTCCAGGGCAAACGCCTGGCGCTCGCCCATATCATCTTCAATGTCGTCACGGCCGCCGTCGCACTTGCCCTGATCCAGCATCTGCGCAACGCGGTCGACGAGGTCAGCGCCTTTGTCGGCATCGCCGACAATGATTTCGCGCTCAAGCTCGCCGTCTTCCACACGATCTTCAACGTGCTCGGCGTCGTCCTGATGCTGCCGCTCTTGCGCCTGCTGATCCGTTTCCTCGAGCGCGTCATCGTCGAGCAAAAGCCAGACGTCAGCAAACCGCGCTATCTGAACGCGGCGGTCGACGATTACCCCGCGACCATCGAGAGCGCGCTGCGCAAGGAAGTCGGCCATCTCTACGACAATGCGGTCGAGGTCATCGGCGAGGGGCTCAATATCCGTCTGGCGGAAATCTATGCCTCCACGAGCATCCCGAAAACGGTTGCCGAGAGCCGGACGCCGATCGATGTCGATTTGAGTGCACGCTACGAGCATCGCGTGAAGACGCTCTATGCGGCAATCGTCGAGTTCGCGACGCGCATCGGCGACAAGGATATGCCGCCCGATGTCGTCGCCCGCGTCTACGATCTCCTCGAAGTCGCGCGGCGCATCGTGCAGGCGGTCAAGGCGGTCAAGCACATGCGCCGCAACACCAGCGCCTACACCTCGGCGCAGCTTGGTGCCGTCACCGATCTCTACAACGGGATCCGCACCGAGATTGCCCAGATCCTGGCCGAGATCAACAAGCTGGAACATGAGGATGCGGACGAGCGGTCAAGTCTTTGGCTCGACGACGAACGCGTCCAGATCGAGGCGAGCTACCGCAACACCAGCAAGCAGGTTGAGGATCTGATCAGAAAGCGCGCCCTGAGCCCTCATGCCGCAACCTCATTCCTCAATGACTCGGGCTATGCTTTCGATGCCATGCGCGATCTGATGGAGGCAGCCAAGCTCTATTACCTGTCGAAGGAAAGCGGCATGGCCGAGGTGGAACGCATTCTGTCGGTCGAAGAGGACGATGCGGAGACCATCTCTGAAAGTGCGGAGGGAGACGCCGATGTGTCATGAACCCGTTACATCGCGGTTCTATGCTGTGCCGTCAGTAATTTGTGAAGACGGTGCGAGCGGACTGTGGCAGACAATCAGGTCCTTCCGATGAAATTGTCGAAGAGTGCGGAAAAGCTCGAAAAGTACCGTCAGCGTTTGAGCGACGGGAAAGCCGACGAAATCAAGCTCAGTCACGTCGAGCGGATGATCGAGAAGATCAAGGCGAAGAAGGAAAAGCTGCAGGGCGAACTGGGCGAGGCCGAAAGCGACGGCCGCCGCGAGCGTTTGCAGCGCAAGATCGAAGTCGCCGAAGCCCAGCTCGAAAATGCCGCCTGGCTGATGAAGGAACTCGGCACCGCCGGCTGACAGGAGCCGGCGCGGCGTGTCGCTTTGCCTGCCCCGTCAGGGCCGTCCCAGAATGAAATCCGGTACGATGCCCGAGGCCGCGATCGCGCCATGCGGGTCGCCCTCGGCGAGCAGGCCGTAGCCGGCGACGAGCGCGGTGCGCACCCCGGCAGCAGCTCCGCCCAGCACATCCGTGTGCAGCGTATCCCCGACCATCACCACCCGCTCGCGCGGGACCCTGTCGCCAAACCGCTCGAAGGCGAGTTCGTAGATATTGGCGAACGGCTTGCCGAAGAATTCCGGTTCGACCCCGGTCGCGTCCGCCAGCCGGTGCGCATAGTAGCCAGGCTGCACTGCGAGCCCGCTTGCAAGCGGTGCCACCAGGTCGGGATTGCCGACGAGAACCGGCCGGGGAGAGCGGAGAAGCGCGGTGGCGAGCAGATCCTGACGCCGCTCGCTCCATTCCCCGCTGCCGATCAGGATGAACCCGTCGACGGCGTCGTAGATTGCCGGGTCGTCACCAAGGAAGATGCAGTGCGCGCCGAGATCGCCGACATCGAAGCTGCGTGACGCCATGATGCCCCAGCGGCGCGCGTCGCGCTGGCTGAGCGCGTGTGTCAGCGTGTCCCGGCTCGAAACCACCTGATGCGGTTCGAAGTCGTAACCCATGCGGTCATAGCGCGCGAGCAGGTGGCTAGCCGGATAGGCCGCGGCGTTGGTGACCACATAGACCTGTTTGCCCTCACTGCGCAGCCGGGCGATCCGTTGCGCAACGCCGGGGATCGGCTCCTCGCCGATATTGAGCACGCCGAATGCGTCGAGCAGGAAGACGTCGTGTTCGTCGGCAAGGTCCGCCATCGTCGCCGCCATCTGCGACGTGGCCGGGAAATCGGCTTGCGGAAGGCGGTGCCGCACGGATTGGTACATCGCGAAGGCCTGATCCGCCTCCGCGATCGCCTCGCTGGCGACGGTCACTTCCGGATTGTGGTCCGACATCGGCGTTTGATCTCCGCGGGTTCGCCGCACTGGTAGCCTGACAGGGCCAGCGGTCGCAACCCGAGCAGATTGGCCATCAAAAAAACGGCCGCCGAAGCGACCGTTTCAAGATGCCATCTGTGGCAGCGGCTCGGGAACCGACAGGAGCCGCGAACAGAGGGAGGAACCAATCAGCCGCGCGCGGCGCGCTTGTCGCGGCGCCGGTCGCTGGCCGGCTGGTAGGCGATGCGGGCGTGGTGCTCGCAATAGGGAACGCCCGGATCCGAACGGCGGCCGCAGAAGTAGAAGTCCTCGCTGGTCGGATCGCCGATCGGCCATTTGCACTTGGATTCCGTCAGCGTGAGGATCGTCGCCCGCTCCTCGATCGGGATCACCAGATCCGCGACCGGCGCCGGCCGACGCTCGACCACCGGCTTGGGTGCCGGCACGTAGTCCGCCTTCAGAGCCGTCGCGCCAACAGTCCGCGGCGCCGAGGGGCGCGCTTGCGACTGGCTCGATCCGGCCGCGCCGGAGGAGCTGCGCGGCTTGCGCGGCTTGGAGGATTGCGATGCCGTCTTGCCGCGGCCCGACAGGCCGAGACGATGCACCTTGCCGATGACCGCATTGCGGGTCACGCCGCCCAGTTCGCCGGCGATCTGGCTGGCGCTCAGCCCGTCCGCCCACAGCTTCTTGAGCAATTCGACCCGTTCATCTGACCAGGACATCCATTTCGCTCCATTGTTGTCGCGCGGTGGGATCGGCCCCGGATAGGGGCACCGGACTCGGAATCCGCCCCCGTTCGGGTTCGCACCCGCCCAAGACAGTGTCCGGTTACTGACTGAAAACTACGACCCGCCGCACGAGATGTCGTATCGATTGCTTGCGAAGCTACAATATCGCGTGACTCCGGCGCAACCCTTGGCAAGCGCGTCGCCGCCGCCCTTGGGGACTTTTCCCCAATAATTGTGGCAGCTCCGAGTCACCGCTGTCGGAAAGCGGAAAACCCCGGGAAGTCTTGACAAAAACGGCCCTTAACGGTGTATAACGACCGCTTGTTCGTGCCGCCGTGCCCATCGGCGGCACGTGTCATTTGGGGCCTGTTTTGGGGACACAGATGGAAAAGCCGGCGCTTTATGCAACCTATGCGCGGGCGGACCTGGCCTTTGAAAAAGGCGAGGGCGCCTGGCTCGAAACCGCCGATGGCAGCCGTTATCTCGATTTCGGCTCCGGCGTTGCCGTGACTGTGCTCGGTCACGCACACCCGCACCTTGTCGCCACCTTGAAGGCGCAGGCGGAAAAGCTCTGGCACGTCTCCAACATCTACCGAATTCCCGACCAGGAACGGCTCGCCCGACGCCTGTGCGAAGCGACCTTCGCCGACCGGGTCTTCTTCACCAACTCCGGTGCCGAGGCGCTTGAGGCGGCGATCAAGACCGCGCGCCGCTACCACTATGTCGAAGGCCATCCCGAACGCTTCCGCGTCATCACCTTCGAGGGTGCCTTTCACGGCCGTACGCTGGCGACCATTGCCGCCGGCGGCCAGGCGAAATATCTCGAAGGCTTCGGCCCGAAGGTCGAGGGCTTCGATCAGGTCCCGTTCCTCGATGAAGACGCGCTGAAGGCGGCGATCGGCCCGGAAACCGCGGCGATCCTCGTCGAGCCGGTGCAGGGCGAGGGCGGCGTGCGCCCGGTGCCGCACGGCTTCCTGAAGCTGCTGCGCAAGCTTTGCGACGACAACGGCCTGTTGCTGGTGTTCGACGAGGTGCAGACCGGCGTCGGCCGTACCGGCCGGCTGTTCGCGCACGAACTGGCGGGTGTTGCGCCCGATATCATGGCCGTTGCCAAGGGTATCGGCGGCGGCTTCCCGTTCGGCGCCTGTCTCGCCACCGAAGAGGCGGCCAAGGGCATGACGGTCGCCACCCATGGCTCGACCTATGGCGGCAACCCGCTCGCCATGGCCGTTGGCAACGCCGTGCTCGATGTGGTTCTCGAAGACGGCTTCCTCGATCATGTCCGCGCCATTGCCGGCAAGTTGAAACAGCGGCTTGCCTCTGTCGTCGACACCCACCCCGACGTTTTCGAGGGGCTGCGCGGCGAGGGCCTTCTGCTCGGCATCAAGTGCAAGGCGGCCAATACCGATGTCATCGCCGCCGCGCGCGAGGAGAAGCTTCTGTTGATCGGCGCCGGTGACAATGTCGCCCGCGTGCTGCCGCCGTTGACCGTTACTGAATCCGAAATTGAAGAGGCTGTCCGCCGGCTTGACGCCGCAGCCTGCGCGATCGAGGCGCGGATGGCAGACAACACGAAAGGAACCGAGGCATGATGACCAACGGTTCAGCCAAGCATTTTCTCGATTTGACCGATATCCCGGCCGCGGAGCTGCGCCAGATCATCGACAACAGCCGCACCATCAAGGCCAACCGCAACGGCGCGCGCCGCGGCGACGGCCCGCTTGCCGGCAAGGTGCTGGCTATGGTTTTCGAGCAGCCCTCGACCCGCACGCGCGTCTCGTTCGACGTCGGCATGCGCGAATTGGGCGGCGAGACCCTGATGCTGACCGGCGCGGAAATGCAGCTCGGCCGCGGCGAAACCATCGCCGATACGGCCCGCGTTCTGTCGCGCTTCGTCGACGCGATCATGATCCGCATTCTTAGCCACGAGGATCTGATCGAGCTGGCGGAAAACGCCACCGTGCCGGTTATCAACGGCCTGACCAGATTCTCCCATCCCTGCCAGATCATGGCTGACGTGATGACCTTCGAGGAGCATCGTGGCCCGATCGAGGGTCGCAAGATCGCCTGGACCGGCGACTCCAACAACGTGCTGACCTCATGGATGCAGGCGGCCGAGCGCTTCTCGTTCGAGCTGCGCGTGGCGACCCCGCCGGAACTTGCGCCGGATGCCGATCAGGTTGCCGCGATCCGCAGCGCCGGCGGCGACATCATCGTCACCAACGATCCCTTCGAGGCCGTCGATGGCGCCGATTGCGTCGTCACCGACACCTGGGTTTCGATGGGCGACGAGGAAGCCGCGCGGCGGCATAACCTCCTGATGCCTTATCAGGTCAATTCCAAGCTGATGGGCGCTGCCGACAGCGACGCGATCTTCATGCATTGCCTGCCCGCGCATCGCGGCGAAGAGGTCACCTCGGAGGTTATGGACAGTCCGCAGTCGGTCGTCTTCGACGAGGCCGAGAACCGCCTGCACGCGCAAAAGGGTGTGCTCGCCTGGTGCTTCGGCACCGAGGTGCCTGCCTGATGAACGATACCATTATCGGGGACGGGGAGCTGGAGCCGGTCGATCCGGATTCCGTGCTGCCCTTTGCCGTGCCCGGCCTCGATATTCGCGGCCGCACGGTGCGTCTTGGTCCGCTGCTCGACAGCATTCTCCTCCGCCATGCCTATCCGCCGGCGGTGTCGCGCCTGCTCGGCGAGGCGATGGCGCTGACGGCTCTTCTCGGCACGGCGATGAAGATCGACGGGCGCTTCCAGCTGCAGACCTCGACCGACGGCCCGGTGTCGATGATCGTCGTCGATTACCGGGTGCCCGAGGCAATCCGCCCCTACGCCCGCTTCGATGCCGATGCGGTCGCGGCGGCCGAACGCGACGGGCGTGCGACGCCTGCCGATCTGCTCGGTCACGGCCATCTCGCCATGACGGTCGATCCGGGCGCCGGCATGCAGCGCTATCAGGGCGTTGTCGCGCTCTCCGGTCAGTCGCTCGAAGACGTCGCGCACGACTATTTTGCCCAGTCCGAGCAGATCCCGACGCGGGTTCGGCTCGCGGTCGCCGAGACCATGATCCGTAACGGCGACGGCGCCAAGGCCGGCTGGCAGGCCGGCGGCATTCTGATCCAGTTCCTGCCGGATTCCCCCGAGCGGTTGCGCCGTGGCGATCTGCACCCCGGCGATGCACCCGATGGCGCTGCCACCACCGGCGAGGTCGAGGATGATGCCTGGCTGGAAGCCCGCAGCCTTGTCGAGACGGTCGAGGACCATGAACTGACGGATCCCGGCCTGGCGCTCGAAACGTTGCTGTTCCGGCTCTATCACGAGCGCGGCGTGCGGGTCTTTTCGCCGCAGCCGTTGATCGACCGCTGCGGCTGCTCGCGCGATCGCGTGGCCGAGATGCTGGCCCGCTTCCAGCCCGAGGAACGGGCGGAAATGATCGTCGACGGCGAGATCGTGGTGACCTGCGAGTTCTGTTCCAGCCACTATCACTTTGACCCGACACAGTTCACCGTGCCGAGCGATCAAAATTAGATTACGCGAATTTAACTTGCAGTCACCGAAGTGCCCTATATGACTCCTGAGGTACTGGCTGCGAGAAGGTTGGCACGTGAAACCGCTCGAAATCGATGACGTTCGCACCGTAAAGATCCACAAGAAACGCAGCCTGTGGTGGGCTATTCCGCAGACGATCGTTCCGATCGCCGTGATTGCGCTTGCCGTTTTCGGCGCCAAGTTCCTTGTCGCGACCAAGAAGGACGTGCCGCAGCGTCCGCCGCGCGAACAGGTCTACATCATCGACAGTGTGAAGGCCGCGTATGCCGACCACCGTCCAGCCATTCAGGTTTACGGCTCCGTTGTCGCCGGCCAGACCGTCGATTTGCGCGCCCTCGTCGCCGGTGAGGTCGTTGCGTCCAATCCGGCGCTGAAGGTCGGCGCGCGCGTGTCCAAGGGCGATGAACTGCTCACCATCGACCGCTTCAACTATGAGGGCGCCGTCACCGAAGCGCGCGCCAACCTCGCGGAAGTCCGCGCGTCGCTTGCCGAACGCGAAGCGTTGATCCAGGTCGAGGAGGGCGACATCGTGCGCTCCCGCGAACAGCTCGAACTGGCGAAGAAGGATCTTGCCCGCGCCGAAAAACTGTTGGCGAGCGGCAACGTCACCCCGCGCGGCGTCGACGAACGCCGTCTCGTTCTCAGCCAGCGGGAGCAAAGCCTGGAGCGCTCGCAGAACAAGGTCCGCGCCGAAAAGGCCACGCTGGAACGCCAGAGGGTTACGCTCGCGCGCCTGGAATGGCGGCTCGAGCAGGCCGAGCGCAATTTGCGTGACACGGTGCTGAAAGCGCCCTTCGACGGGGTCGTGATGTCGGAATCCGCCGACCTCGGCCGCCTTTTGAATGTCAACGACGTCGCCGTCAGCCTCTACGACGTCAATTACCTTGAAGTCCGTTTCACTCTGTCCGACTTCAAATACGGCCAGTTGCTCGGTGAGAACGAGTCGCTGATCGGTCGCAAGGTGAGCGTGACCTGGAATGTCGGCGAGGAGCCGGCGCGCTATGAAGCCGTCATCGACCGGGTCGGCGCCGAGATCAATACACAGCGCGGCGGTGTCGACGTCTTTGCGCGTATCGTCGACGAGCGGGCCGGTGACGAACTGCGCCCCGGCGCCTTCGTTCAGGTCAGTCTGCCGGGCCGCGAGTTCCCCCACACCGTGCGCCTGCCGGAGACCGCCGTGTATGGCGGCGATCATGTCTTCATCGTCAAGGAAGGCCGGCTCGAACGCCGCGAGGTGAGCGTTGCCGCCTATGACGATGACGCGGTCCTCGTCACCGGTTCGCTCGACTGGGGCGACGACGTGCTGACAACCCGCATTGCCGAAGTCGGCGAGGGACTGCGCGTGCGCGGTGAGAAGCTGGACAAGCAGCCGAAGTCGGCTGCGCCGAGCGACGGAGCCAAGAAGCCGGTTCGCCCGAGCGAGACGGTCGGCGGCGGCAACACGATGGACAGCATGCGATGAGCCGCGATCTGAATGATCACGGTCTCGTTTCGGTCTTCGTCCGCCACCCGAACGCGGCCAATCTGCTGATGGTGCTGATGATCCTGTTCGGCCTCTACGGGCTGGCCAAGATCAACACCCAGTTCTTCCCGACCGTCGAAACCAAGCGGATCCTGATCACCATTTCCTGGCCCGGCGCCAGCGCGGAAGACGTCGAGGCCAACATCCTCGGCGCGGTCGAACCCGAAGTCCGCTTCGTCGATGGCGTCGATGAGATCACCTCGTCGGCGCGCGAAGGCAGTGCCTCGATCATCATGGCGTTCGACCCGGCCGCCGACATGCAAAAGGCGCTGTCGGATGTGGAGTCCGCCGTCGCTCAGGTCACCACGCTGCCTGAAGACGCCGAAACCCCGGTCATCCAGTTTCCGCGTTTCTTCGACCGCGTCGCGCGACTGTCGATTTCAGGTCCCTTCTCGGAAGCCGCCATGCGGGTCTACGCCAAGCGTATTCGAGACGATCTGATCTCGCGCGGCATCGACCAGGTCAATTTCAACGGTATGCGCGACGAGGAAATCCACGTCGAAGTGCCCGAGCGCGAGCTGCGCCGGCTCGGCATGACCGTCGGCGACATTGCCACGAAGGTTGCCGGCAATACCCGCGACCTGCCGTCGGGCCAGATTCGCGGCCCGATCGAAAAGCAGTTGCGCGCGGTGACACCGGGTGAGACGCCCGAAGCGATCCGCACCATGGAGATAAAGAGCTTCCCGACCGGCGAGCGGGTGCGGCTGCGTGAGGTGGCGAGCGTCGAACGCGCCTTCAACCGCGACGATCCGCGCGGCTTCGCGTTCGGCGAGCCCGGCATCGAGATCACCGTCAACCGCTCGGTAAACACCGATACCCTGCAGGCGGCGGAGACTCTCAACAGCTACCTCAAGGAAGCCCGCTCGATCTTCCCGCCGACGCTGAAGATCGCCGTCTACGACGACCGCTCCGACAAGCTGTGGGAGCGTATCAACCTGCTCTTCAAGAACGGCGGCCAGGGCCTGATCCTCGTCGTCGGCATCCTGTTCGTTTTCCTCAACGCCCGCATCGCGCTGTGGGTGGCCGCCGGCATCCCGGTCGCTATGATGGCGACGCTCGGGATCATGTATGCGAGCGGTCAGACCATCAACATGATGTCGCTGTTCGCGCTGATCATGACGCTCGGCATCATCGTCGACGACGCCATCGTGGTCGGCGAACATACGGCAACCCGATCCTCGGCGGGTGACGATCCCGTCACCGCGGCCGAACGCGGCGCCGGTCGAATGATCACGCCCGTGATCGCAGCCAGTCTGACGACCATGGCAGCCTTCGCACCGATGTTCCTCATTCGCGACGTCATCGGCCAGATCATGGGGTCGCTGCCGCTCGTCGTCATCGCGGTGCTGGTCGCCTCGCTGATCGAGTGCTTTTTCGTTCTGCCCGGCCACCTGTCGCACGCGCTCGGCAGCCGCCGCGGGGGCGCCTGGTCGTTCTGGCGCCAGTTCTTCGTCGCGCTGGTGCTGGCCGTCGCCGTAACCATCATTCCCGACGGTATGCACGCCGCTCCGGTTCCGGGCTTCACGGACACCTCGGCGTCTTTGGCGGCCCTCAAGGCAGCCATTGCCAATGTCGAGATCTGGACAGTCGTCGCTGGTGCGTTCGGGCTTCTGGCGGCGCTTTTCGCCGATGCGGTCACCTGGCTGATTTACGGGATTTCCCTGCTGCTCGCCGGCGTCTCCTCAATGATGACGATGCTGCGCGGGGCGCTGGCTGGCGCGGGCTTCGCGATCGTCGTTGCGGCCGGTGCTTTCGCCATTGCAGCTCTCATCGAGTGGTTCATCAGCCATCACGAGGGCAAGGCACATAATGCGCACGCCGAGCAACGCGGCTTCCGCCGTGCGTTCGACCGGGGGTTCAACGCGTTTCGCGATGGACCGTTCCGGCGCATGGTGGCGCTGTCCTATCACTGGCGCTATTCGACCGTGGCAATCGCTGTCGGCCTGATCACGCTGATCGGCTACGGCCTTGTCGCCGGCGGCCGTGTCGGCTTCGTCTTCTTTCCCTCGCCGGAAGCGGAATCCATCCGCGCCTCGGTGGAATTCAATGCGGGCATTCCCGAAGATGAGGCGATTGTCGCGCTCAACCGGATCGAGACCGCGCTGACCGCCGCCGAGACGACGCTGTCTGGCGCGAATGGTGAAAAGCTGGTCGTTGCGTCCTTTGTCACGCTCGGCAAGTCGGGCCGCACGCGCGGCGACAATGTCGCCGAGATCGACGTGCAGCTGACCCCGTCGGAAGACCGCACGATCCGCACGCCCGAGATCGTCAAGGCGTGGAAGAGCCATTTGCCGGATATTGCCGGCACCAAGCGCGTGGCGGTGTTCGAGCGCCGCGGCGGCCCACCCGGTCGTGACATCGACATCCGGCTGATGGATGCACCGCCGGCGGTTCTGAAAACGGCGGCGGCGGATGTGATGGAGCTGCTGTCCGGCTTCCCCGGCGTATCGGGCGTTGCCGACGACCTGCCCTTTGGCAAGCCGGAACTGGTCATGGAACTGACTCCGCGCGGCGCCGCGCTCGGTTTCACCATCGATGAGGTCGGTCGCCAGATCCGCAATGCCTTCGAAGGGGCCATTGCGCGCCGTCTGGCCGTTGGTGACGACGAGATCGTCATTAGGGTCATCAAGAAGATGGATCGCAAGGGCGACGCGCAATTGCGCACCTACGAGCTGCGTGCGCCGTCCGGCGAGTTCGTGCCGCTGAGCGAAGTCGTGTCGTTGTCGGAGCGTCAGGGTTTCTCGGTCATCCCGCGTGAGGATGGCCGCCCGGTCGTCTCGGTCACCGCCGATGTGGATTCCGACATCACCTCGAACAAGGAAATCATCGACACGCTCAACGACGGCGCGCTCGCCAAGGTCGCCGGAACCTACAATCTCGTCTACGAGTTTTCCGGCCGCGAGGAAGAGCGCAAGAAATCCTTTGCCGATCTGCAGATCGGCACAGGCATCGCATTGATGGTCATCTACATCATCCTCGCCTGGATTTTCGCCAGCTACTGGCGCCCGCTCGCGGTGATGCTGATCATTCCCTTCGGCTTTGTCGGCGCCGTCGCCGGCCACGCGATCATGGGCTTCAAGCTGACCATATTGTCGATGATCGGCCTGCTCGGCCTTGCCGGTATCCTGGTCAACGACTCCATCATTCTCGTCGGGCGCATCGACGAGCGGCTGGAAGAGGGCGACGATCTCGAAACGTCGTCGATCGGTGCCAGCCAGGATCGTTTGCGCGCGGTGTTGTTGACCTCGCTGACGACGATCTGCGGTCTCGCGCCGCTGCTGATGGAAAAGAGCCTGCAGGCGCAATTCCTGCTGCCGATGGCGATCACCATCGTCTTCGGCCTCGGCTTTGCGACCCTGCTCGTGCTGTTTCTCGTGCCCGCCCTGATCGGCATCGGCGGCGATATTTCGAACTCGCTGAAGGCGCTCTACGGCCGCCGTCACGGCCACGGCGGGTTCCCGGCAGAGTGACCGGCTGAACCCGAACGGACGCCGATCTAAAATCCGCGTACATATGCGGCGACGACCTCGGCCATCTGCCGCGATCGCTGGTTGCGCTCGGCGTCGGTGCACACTTCGGGAAACAGATCGTGCATCCCGTCCGCGAACCAGTGAAATGTCACGCTTGCGGGCAGGTCCAGGCCTTCGAACATCTCCGGTGTGCCGTAAGGATCCTGTTCACCTTGCATGACGAGGAGGGGAAGGCGTGCCTCAAGAAGCGGCTTCAGCCGCACGATCTCCCGCCGTTTGGGAGGGCTGAGCGGGTAGCCGAGACTGACGATGCCGCAAACACGCGGGTCCAACGAGGGAGCCCGGCCAACCCATGCCGCGACCCGGCCCCCCAACGATTTTCCGCCGATCACGACGGGTCCGTCGCTTCCCGCGAGTGTGGCCGCAATGGCGGCCCTGAATTCCACCACCAGTTCCGAAATCGGCGACTCGGGCTGCTTCGGGTTGCGCGTGAGGCGTTCCGTCATGAAGGCGAATTCGAAACGCGCTGTCGTCACGCCGAGCGATGCCAGATTCTGCGCGAGCGGGGAAAGGAATGGCGTATCCATTCCCGCGCCGCTGCCATGCGCGAGAAGGAAGGTGCCCTGTGAACGCCCGTCGGGCCGGGTCCAGAGAATGTCAGTCACGAATGCCCTTTCGAAAGTCTGCCACCGACCGACCGACGGTGAGGGAAGCCGTCAAAGGCAAACAAGTCGATTGTTTTTCCGGTCGACTGTCAGCTGCCCGAAACGCGCGCGAAAAATGCCGAAATCGCTTCCGCTGTCCGCTGCAGATTGCCGGTGCGCGTCGCTGCCGCCCGTCCGCGTGGCGCGAGATCGTGGTCGCCGTCATCAAGCCACATCACCGAAACGGAGGCGGGAAGCGGCAGCGCCTCGACCTCCTCGCGTTTGCCGAACGGGTCACGCTCGCCCTGCGCGATGAGCACTGGCAAGCGGGCACCCAGAAGCGGATCGAGCCGCACCGCGTCGGGCTTGCCAGGCGCATGAAACGGGTAGCCAAGGCAGGCGACGCCGCACACGCGGGCGTCGAGTCCTTCGAGACCTGCGACCATCGCCGCGACCCGTCCGCCCATCGACTTGCCGCCGATTACCACCGGTCCATCGCACCCGGCGAGCACCTCGGCAATGGCCGCCTCATATTCCGGAATGAGCTTGTCGGCGCGGGGCGGCGGGCGCTTCGACCCGCCTGTCCGCCTTCCTGCCATATAGGCGAATTCGAACCGCGCGGTCGTTATCCCGAGCGCCAGAAGATTTTCCGGGATCGCCGCCATGAACGGTGAGTCCATACCGACACCGGCGCCATGCGCGAAGACGAATGTGCCGTGCGAAGGGCCCTCGGGCCGGGTCCAGAGAATGTCGGTCATGTGAACGTCCGTGATTGTGCTGTCGGCCGATCCGTCGCTAGAGTGACAGGCGACAGGAAAGAATTGGTTCCTATATAAACGAACAGCGGTGCTGGCGGAGCCCGCTCGAAGGTCGTGCGAACCACACAATAGGGGAGGCAGTGAGCGTGTTGGAGTCCTTTCCCGGAGGCGAGGCCGGTTTGCGCGTCGGCGTGTTCCTGGCCGTTCTGGCGGTGGTTGCCGTCATCGAGACGATGATGCCGCGCCGACCGTTGCGCGCCGTCAAGACGCAGCGTTGGACGACCAATTTCGGTCTCGTCGTGATCGACAGCATCGCCGTGCGCCTGCTCGTGCCTCTGGCCGCGATGGGTGTGGCCGCGCTTGCCGCCGAACGCGGCTTCGGCCTGCTTCACTGGATTTCCGTGCCGTCCTGGCTCTCCTTCGTGATCGCGCTGGTGGTGCTCGATTTCGCCATCTGGCTGCAGCATCTGGTCGCCCACAAGGTGCCGATCCTGTGGCGCCTGCACCAGGTGCACCATGCCGATGTCGATTTCGACGTCTCGACGGCGCTGCGCTTTCACCCGATCGAGATCCTTGCTTCCATGCTTTGGAAGATGCTGGTGGTCGCCGCCATCGGCGCACCGGTGATGGCCGTGCTCGTCTTCGAGGTCGTTCTCAACGCGATGGCCATGTTCAATCACGGCAACATCCGCCTGCCGCGCGCGCTCGATGCGGTGCTGCGCCTGTTCGTCGTCACCCCCGACATGCATCGCGTCCATCATTCGGTGATCCGTCGCGAGACGGACTCCAATTACGGCTTCAACCTGTCGCTCTGGGACCGGCTGTTCCGCACCTATCGCGCCCAGCCGAAATACGGCCATGACGGCATGACGATCGGTCTGGAAAGCTATCAGGACGCTGGCCCGAGCCGGCTCGGCTGGAGCCTCATTTTGCCGTTCCGTGCCACGGCCGACGACGGCAAGGAAGTGGAGCATCCGGCCGAATAGGCCGGAGCACTCCGTGCCGGCGTTGCCCGTCAGTAGAAGCTGACCGGGAAATAGCGCAGATAGAGTTCTTCGTAGCGTCCGCTGTCGTAGATACGGCGAAGCGCGTAGTTGATCGCGTTGCGCAGGCGCGCATTGTCGGGTGCCATGGCGACCGCGAACCCCTTGCCGAAGAAGGCGGTATCGGAAAATGGCCCACCGATGAAGCTGCAGCAGCCGTTCGCCTCGGTGCCCGCCAGCCAGAAGCCGAGCGACATGCCGTCGCCGAAATGCACGTCGACATCGCCCGACTGCAGCGCTGCGCGCGCGCGGGCGGGTGTCTGATAGGTGGCGATGCGCGACTTGGTGAAATAGCGGTGCAGATAGGCCTCGTGCGCGGTGCCGATGACGGCGGAAATCCATTTGCCGTCAAGCCCCTCCGGCGTCGCCTCGAGCCCACTGTCCTGCTTGGCGATGAACCGCCCGGGGAGCCGCAGATAGACGTCGGAAAAGGCCAGTGTCTTGCGGCTTTCCGCGGTGATGTCGATGCCCGCGACGATGGCGTCGCCGCGATTGTCCTCAAGCGCCGTTTGCAGATCCTCGAACTTGCGCAGCTGGATCGTGCATTCGGCTTCGAGTGCTTCGCAGATCGCCCGCGCCAGATCGACGTTGAAGCCGGACAGCCGGCCGTCGGGCGCTATGAAATTGAACGGCGGGAAGCCGGGGCTGGTCAGAAAGCGGATCGCGACGATGCGCTTCGCCGGTTTCTCGACCGGGGTCTGCGGGTCCCAGAAACTCGGCACATGCGGCTCAGGCGCAGCCAGGAACGGCTCAGTGAGCGGTTCCTTGACCGGCTCTTCCTCAGGCTTTTCAGCTTTTTTCTGCGCCTTCTCCGACGGCTGCTCGGGATTGGGCGTATCAGCGGCCGTCGCCGCACCATCGCCTGCCGCGGGCGCCTTTTCGTTCGTCACCGCGTCCGGCGGGCTCGCAGGGAGCTGCGCGTTCGCAGGCAGCGTGGCCGCGAGGACGAAAACTGACAGCAGCCAGAAAGCGAGAAATTGCCGCATGCGTTCCAACACGTCGTGGGTGAACACTCGCCGGTTGCAACCGGCTGTGATATGACTGTCGCCGGGCTGAGAAGCGCAGGCGGTCGGAGTTTACGGGACCGTCGGCGTTCGGAAAAGGGGCGATGTCGACGACCGTTCCTCACGATCGGGAGAATGAGAGGGTTGCGCCTATTCATGCGGCCGTGCCGGGGCTTGGCGTAGCCGGAAAACTCGCACTACCGGCGAAAGCGCCACAACGGCGGGACCACGCTGCTGAACCACCGCTTCCAGATGATATCAACTTCCTCCTGGCCTCCGGCCATTCGCCCCTGAGCCTCGCCCGTGCCGCCCGAATGGCGCGGGAAAGGGGAGCTCCTGCCGCGCTTGAGCTGTTCCGTTCCGGCGATATCGACGAACGTACCTACTATCGCGCGCTGGCCGAGGCGGAAGGCCTCGTCTTTGTCGATGGCCCGCGTTTGCCAGTGTCCGACGCAGATATCCAGTCGCTGGCGTTCGCCGGCTCGCGCGACCTGCCGCTGATCCGCCTCGCACCCGATGTCCTCGGCGGTCGCGTCGCGGTTGCCCCGGCTCTCGATCGGATCGGCGGATTGCGCCGTCAGTTGCAGGCCGCGCCCGAACTGCGCCATCGCCTCGTCGTCGTTGCGCCGAAAACCATCCGTGCAACACTGGCCGCCGCCCGTACGGCCTTGTGCCGGCAGGTCGAAACGACCCCCGCGGTGCTGTTAGGTCTGGCCGGCGCCGCGCCGGACGATCTGGAACAGGTGATCGCAGATGCGGCGCACACAGGTCGCGATCCTCTCATTCTCGCCATTCGCCGGGGCATCGTCGAGGAAGCCCGGCTTGCTACGAGGCTCGCGCGGCTCTACGGAGTTGCAACTGTCAGCGAATTCGATGCACTGCCGGAGGTTGGAAAGCCGCGTCTCGGTGCCGGTGTCTCGCGCATCCGCCATGCGCGCGGCATCGCCACGCCGGTAACACCGAGCAGCGAGGGCATCGCCCGTCTCGCCCGCAGCCGGACGGAGAAGCGTGCTCGCTCGCCTGCCATCGTCACCGAAAAGGCGTTGCGCGAGGCCCGCCGCCGCCGCGATGCGCTGCCCGCGCTCGATGATGCGATCAACCGGCTGCGCAACATCGCGCCGGAGCTCTCCGCCGCCAATGCCTTTTCCAACAAGACGCTGGTTGGGTCTGTGCTGGTCGGGCTGGCCTTGTGCGCCGCGTCGGTTGTGGGCGGGGCGACGGCGCTCGGCGTGGTCAACGCCCTGCTCGCCGCAGTGCTGGTGTTCCTCGCAGCCATCCGCATGGCGATTCTGATGAGTGGGGAGGGCAGGCCGGAGACGCCCCGGCTCGCCGGTGTGGATCTGCCCGGTTACGCGGTGCTCGTGCCGCTCTACCGCGAGGCCGAGTCGATCACCGATCTGGTTGCTGCGCTCGTCCGCTTCGACTACCCGCCGGACAAGCTCGACATCAAGCTGATCGTCGAGGCAGACGATCTGGAAACCCGCATGGCGCTGGAGCGGACGGTGTTGCCGCCCTGGTTCGATGTCGTCGTCGTGCCCGCCGCCGCGCCACGCACCAAGCCGAAGGCGCTTGCCTTCGCGCTGCCGGAATCGCGCGGCGATCTCATCACGATTTACGACGCCGAGGACCGCCCGGAACCGGACCAGCTACGCAGGGTCGCCGAGGTGTTTGCCGCAGGACCCGATGATCTCGGCTGCATTCAGGCACGCCTTGCCGTCGACCACGCCGGCGACACCTGGTTCACCCGCCATTTCGCGCTCGAATATGCCGTACTGTTCGACTGGGTGCTGCCCTGGCTTTCGAGCCGCCGCATTCCATTTCCGCTCGGCGGCACGTCAAACCACATGCGCCGCGCCGCACTGCAAAGCGCTGGCGACTGGGATCCCTTCAACGTCACCGAGGACGCCGATCTCGGCATTCGTCTCGCCCGTTACGGCTGGTCGCTGTCGGCCATCGACAGCGACACCTGGGAGGAAGCGCCGCTCGACCTGAAAAGCTGGTTCGCCCAGCGCACCCGCTGGCACAAGGGCTGGCTGCAGACCTGGTTCGTCCATATGCGCCGCCCGCTCGCGCTGTGGCGGGATCTCGGCCCGCTTGGCTTCACCGCGTTCCAGCTGATCATCGGCGGCGGGCTTCTGGTGCTGGCGCTCCATATGGCGTTTTCCGCCGTGCTCGTCTCGTGGGGCCTGCTGGCGCTTGCCGGTATCCCACCGACGTTGCCATCGCCCGTCGCGGGTGGCCTCTATGCGGCGGTGTTCCTGATCGGCTACGGCACGGCGGTCGCGCTGGTCATAAGGGCCGGCCGCCGGCGAGGTTTGTCAGTCTCGCTGCCACAGATCGCGAGCCTGCCGGTCTATTGGCTATTGATGGGGATCGCGCTGTTCGCGGCCCTGCGCGAGCTGATTCGCCGGCCCGATCACTGGGCCAAGACCACCCACGGCATCGCCCGGCGCCCAAGCCGCACGGCTCCGGCGATTGAGGACTGAACTGGCGGCTGAAAAAGGATTGGAGCGGGCGATCGGGATCGAACCGACGACATTCAGCTTGGGAAGCTGACGTTCTACCACTGAACTACGCCCGCGCTGTCGACTCGTTTAATCCATCGCCCGAATGAGGGCAAGCTGATCGGCGCGGCGAGGCATTGAGCGCCTGCTCGGTCATGAACCCCGCGCCGCCCCACGCGCCACCATGAACCCTTGACACTTCCCGCCGAAGCACCGACTTCATGGGGCGCGCCGGTCGCTGCCGGATTGGCGCGTTTGTCCGTATTTTACTGCTGCCGGGGCCGTTCATGCTCGACAAGATTCGCGCATTGGTGACGTCGCGACGCTGGGAAGCCGCGATCGTCACGCTGATTGTCATCAACGCCATCACACTCGGTCTGGAAACGAGCGCCAGCGTCATGGCGATTGCCGGCCCCGTTCTCGTCCTCATCGACAAGCTCATCCTCTCGGTCTTCGTCGTCGAGATCGTGCTGCGTATCATCGTCCACCGCGCGCGCTTCTTCGCCGACCCATGGTCGTTGTTCGACTTCGCCATCGTCGCCATCGCGCTGCTGCCGAACACCGGCGCGCTGTCGGTCATGCGTGCGCTGCGTATCCTGCGTGTACTGCGCCTGATCTCGGTCGTACCGTCGCTGCGCCGGGTCATCGGCGGCCTGATCGCCGCGCTGCCCGGCCTTGGCTCGATCGTGCTGCTGATGACGCTGATCTTCTATGTCTTCGCGGTGATGGCGACGAAGCTCTACGGCGCCACCTTCCCGGACTGGTTCGGCAGCATCGCGCTTTCCGCCTACACGCTGTTCCAGATCATGACGCTGGAAAGCTGGTCGATGGGTATCGTCCGCCCGGTGATGGAGGTCCACCCGCTCGCCTGGATCTTCTTCGTGCCGTTCATCCTCTCGACCGCCTTCACCGTGCTCAACCTGTTCATAGGTATCATCGTCTCGGCCATGCAGCAGGAGCACGAGGCCGAAGCCGCCGCCGATCGCGAGGCGATCCACAGCGAAACGAGCATCATGCTGGACGAGATCCGCGCCCTGCGTGCGGAGGTCGCCGCGCTGTCGAAAAAATCCGGCCGGTTCGATGAGTGAACGCGGCGACGCGTTGGCCGCATAGCTGCTCTGCGCATTTCATTTAGGTCAGTATTGTTGACTTAAACATTGCGCTGTGATCTAAAACGCCGACACAAAATTGCGCGTGCCTGGCGCGCCGCGTACGAAAACTGCTTCGCCGTCATTGAAAGCAAGGAACGGGGCCGTTCTCCCGAACGGTCGCGCCTGCGCACATGGTGGCCCTTCTGGGAGCGATCCGATGTCGAGTTGGGATGAAATCTTTGCGACCCGTACCGGGCGCATGGGAGCTTCGGAAATCCGCGAGCTGCTGAAGGTGCTCGACCGGCCCGACGTCATCACGCTGGCCGGCGGCATCCCCGATCCGGCGCTGTTTCCGGCGGGCGCATTCAACGCCGCCTATTCGGCGATCCTGACCTCGTCGCAAGCCGGCAACGCACTGCAATACTCGCTCAGCGAGGGCTACGCCCCGCTGCGTGAGTGGATCGCCGCGCGCATGAATGCCGACGGAGTGCCGTGCACGCGCGACAACATCTTCATCACCTCCGGCTCGCAGCAGGGGCTCGACTATCTCGGCAAGCTGTTCCTGTCGCCGAACGACACCGCGCTCGTCACCTGGCCGACCTATCTCGGCGCGCTGCAGGCCTTCAACGCCTTCGAGCCGGCCTATGACCAGCTCTCGCCGGGCGGCAACCGCGCGCCACAGAGCTATCGCGAGAGCGCGGTGGCCGCTGGCGGGCGGGCGAAATTCGCCTACCTTTGCCCCGACTTCGCCAACCCGACCGGCGAGACGCTCGATCTGGCGGGGCGCGAGGCCGTGCTCGATCTCGCCGCCGATCTTGGCGTTGCCGTCATCGAGGATGCCGCCTATCGCGATCTGCGCTACGAGGGCGAAAACCTGCCGTCGATCATGGCGCTTGACTGCGCCCGCTCCGGCGGCATCGAGGACACCCGCACGATCTATTGCGGCAGCTTCTCCAAAACCCTGTCGCCGGGTCTGCGCGTCGGCTGGGTCTGCGCCAATTCCGAAGTCATTCACCGCCTGGTGCTTGCCAAACAGGCCGCCGACCTACACTCGCCGACCATCAACCAGATGGCCGTCCACCGCGTCGCCGAGGCCGTCTTCGCCGAGCAGGTCGAGAAGACGAAAGCCGTCTACAAGAGCCGGCTCGACGCCATGCTGTCCGCTCTGGAACATGAGATGCCGGACGGCACCATTTGGACGCGGCCCGAAGGCGGCATGTTCGTCTGGGTGACGCTGCCCGACGGCGTCGACGGCGCGGAGCTGCTCGTCCGCTCGCTCGAGACGGAAAAGGTCGCCTTCGTGCCCGGCAAGGCGTTCTTCGCCGACGGCACCGGCGCCAACCACATCCGCCTCAACTTCTCCAACGCCAACGAGGAAAAACTCGCCGAGGCCGTCCGCCGGCTGGCGCGGTTGATCAAGGCGTTTTGAGGGGGCAGGTCACCACGCGCGCGTTGGCTTTCGCTCACGGTCGAGCGTTCGCGTCGCTCACTGACCTCCGCGAGGGCGCCCCAGTGGGCGGTGCGCAGTCGCGCTTGCGAACCCTGCGGGTTCGGTGAGCGTTGTACGGCAAGGTTGGTGAGCATAGGAGCCTGCCCGCCCTCTCCCCGTCACCCCGGACAAGCCGCGACGCGGCGCGATCCGGGGCCCATTGCCCCTGTCGGCGCGGTTTGCCGCCGAGGGTTGGCACCTGCTCAACCTCGCTCTCTGCGTCATCCTCGGGCTTGACCGGAGGATCGCCTTCCATGCGGGTGGGGCGTGTTGAAGGTGAGGGGCGCTGACCCCTTTGCCGACACACTGACGTCGTGCTCGTGGCTACCCGATCCTCCGGTCAAGCTGGAGGATGACGAGGGGAGAGGCTCGGAGGATGACGTGGGGAGAGGCTCGGAGGATGACGAGGGGAGCGAACGGCGCGAGTCGCGGTAAGCGAAAGGAAGACGACGAGGGCGCGGGCGCTGAGGAGGGCGTGCGCTGCCATCGGGCCTACAAGGCGCCGACTTCCACCCAACCCCTACGGCACGGGCTTGAAGTGCTTCGACAGTTTCAGGCCCTGCGCCTGATAGTGCGAGCCGATATCGGTGCCGTAGAGTGTTTCCGGCTCGGCGAGCATGCGCTCATAGACCAGCCGGCCGACGACCTGACCGTGGTCGAGGATGAACGGCACGTCGTGGCTGCGCACTTCGAGTACCGCGCGCGAGCCGGTTCCGCCCGTCGCGTGATAGCCGAAGCCGGGATCGAAGAAGCCGGCATAGTGGACGCGGAACTCGCCGACCAGCGGGTCGAACGGCACCATTTCGGCCGCCGTCGAGGGCGGCACGGTGACCGCTTCGCGGCTCACCAGAATGTAGAATTCGTCCGGGTCGAGAACGAGGCTCGAGGCGCCGCGCAGATAGATCGGCTCCCAGTAGTCGTAGACGTCGTAGGCGCCCTTGTTGTCGACATCGATGACGCCGGTATGGCGCTTGCCGCGGAATCCGACGGGGCGTCCGTCCTTTTCGGAAAGATCGATCGAAAGATGCACGCCGCCGGCAAAACGCGGCTCGGCGCCGTCGACCACGGGCGAGGTCATGTGCAGCGTGGCGAGCGCGTTGTCGTCGAGCAGCGGCGCGCCACGGCGGAAGCGGATCTGCGACAGCCGCGAGCCGGTGCGCACCAGCACCGGGAAGGTGCGCGGGCTGATCTCGGCATAGAGCGGCCCGTGATAGCCGGCCGGCACGGTGTCGAACTCGACGCCATTGTCGGTGATGACGCGGGTGAAGACGTCGAGCCGCCCGGTCGAGCTCTTCGGATTGGCGGTCGCGGCGATATCGTTCGGCAGTGCGAGGCTTTCCTGCAGCGGCACGATATAGACGCAGCCGGTTTCCAGCACCGCACCCTCGGTCAGCGGGATCGTGTGCAGCTTCAGCCTGGCGAGTTTCTCCGAAACCGGCGTACCCGGCCCCGGCAGGAAGCTCGCCCGCACCCGGTAGGCCTCATTGCCAAGCCGCAGATCGAGGCTCGCCGGCTGGATCTGGTCGGACGCGAACGGCACATCGATGCGCAGCGCGTCGTCCCTGTGCAGGTCCGCGATCATCTGGGCGGGGAGGATGCCGCTGGTGCGCGCCTCGGTCATGGCTTGTCCGTTTCGTTCTGGTCGTTCCCGTTGCTCTAGCCCATCCGAACGTTGACGCCAAGGGACCGAGACGATATGGGAAGGGACCGTGGTCATTTGAGCCGGCCGGCTTGCCGCCACGTTAAATAAAGTCGCTAAAAGGCCGGGTGACGAAAAAACCCCGGTCTGGCGTATCCGCTGGCCGGGTTTTTTTGTGCCGAAAGGGCAGACGATGACAGACGCACCGCGCCGCTGGCGCCCCGCCACCGAGATGATCCACGCAGGAACGCTGCGCTCGCAGTTCGGCGAGACCTCGGAAGCGCTGTTCATGACGCAGGGCTACATGTACGACAGCGCCGAGCAGGCCGAAGCCCGCTTCAAGGGCGACGAGCCGGGCTTCATCTATTCGCGCTACGCCAACCCGACGGTGGCGATGTTCGAGGAGCGCATGTGCGCGCTGGAAGGCGCCGAGGCCGCTCGCGCGACCGGCAGCGGCATGGCGGCAATCACCGCGGCCCTGCTGTGTCAGCTCAGCGCCGGCGATCACGTGGTCGCGGCGCGCGCCCTGTTCGGCTCGAGCCTCTATCTGCTGGAAGAGCTGCTGCCGCGCTACGGCATCACCGCGACGCTCGTCGACGGCACCGAGCTCGATCAGTGGCGCGATGCGGTTCGCCCCGAGACGAAGACCTTCCTGCTTGAGAGCCCGACCAACCCGACGCTCGACGTCGTCGACATCGCCGCCGTCGCCGAAATCGCCCACGAGGCCGGCGCAACGCTGATCGTCGACAATGTGTTCGCGACGCCGCTGTGGCAGCAGCCGCTCGAACTCGGCGCCGACGTTGTCGTCTATTCCGCCACCAAGCATATCGACGGGCAGGGGCGCTGCCTCGGCGGTGTGGTGCTCTCGAGCGAGGAATGGATCGACAAGAACCTGCACAATTTCCACCGCCAGACGGGCCCGTCGCTGAGCCCGTTCAATGCCTGGGTGCTGCTGAAGGGTCTGGAAACGCTGTCGGTGCGTATCGAGCGCCAGACGGCGAATGCGGCAAAGCTCGCCGACTTCCTCGCCACCCATCCGGCCGTGTCGCGCCTAGTCTATCCGGGCCGCGCCGACCACCCGCAGGCCGATGTCGTCGCCAGGCAGATGAAGGCGGGTTCGAGCCTCATCGCGCTCGAACTCGGCGGCGGTAAGGGGGCGGCCTTCAAGCTGTGCAACGCGCTGCAGATCGTCGGTATTTCCAACAATCTCGGCGATGCCAAGAGCCTCATCACCCATCCGGCGACGACGACCCATCAGCGACTTGCCGACGCGGTGAAGCAGCATCTCGGCATCACCGACTCCCTGCTGCGCCTGTCCGTCGGGCTGGAGGATGTCGACGATCTGATCGAGGACTTCGATCAGGCGCTGAAGGGGGTGTGAGCCGGGGAGGGGAGCTAGCCCCTCAACGTCTGCACGGCAAAAAGGATGCGTGCTGCCGCAGAAAGGAAGCAGAGCGCGGCAAAGCCGAAAGCGATCAGCGGGAAATGCGCCGGCCACAGGCAGAAGGAGATGAATACGGCGATTGTCTCGGTGCCTTCCGCGAGCCCGCCGACATAGTACAGCGACTTCAGCCCCTGCGCGCTGGTTTCCAGCCCGCGCTTTGCCGCCATCGTCGAGAAGGCGAGGAAGGCCGCGCCATTGGCGTAGAAGCTTGCGAGAAGCACGGCGGCGGCAAGGCCGTTTGCGTTCGGATCGACGATGGCGAAACCAAGCGGGATCGCGCCGTAAAACAGGAAATCGAAGACGATATCGAGATAGCCGCCGAGGTCGCTCTTTTCGGTCGCTCGCGCCACCGCGCCATCGAGCCCGTCGGCAAGCCGATTGGCCAGAAGGAACGCAAGTCCGAGGGCGAATTGGCCGCTCGCGATCGCGGCCGCAGCCGCAAGGCCGAGCGCGAATCCCCCGACTGTGACCGCGTTGGCGCCGATCCCCAAAGCGGCCAGGCCGCGTCCCGCAACATTGAGTGGCGGATCGATCATCCGTCTCATCATGCTGTCGAACAAGGGTTTCTCCCTGTTTCCGCCTCGCTATTGGCGCGCCGCTGCGGCGTCCGCCCATGCCGGCAAGTCGTCGCCCATATCGGGGTCTGGTCAAGCCGCCCGCCCGATGGTTTAACAGGGACAGGACAGGAGTGGCCAGCAATGTACCGAGCCGAGACCCGCGGTATCCGCGTTACCGTTCGCCCGCTCTATTTGGAAGACGAATCCGATCCCGATGAGGATCGGTATTTCTGGGCCTATACGGTGGAACTGCTCAACCTCGGCGTTGAGACGGTGCAGTTGCGCTCGCGCTTCTGGCATATCACCGACGCGCTCGGCCGCGTGCAGGAGGTGCAGGGACCCGGTGTGGTCGGCGAGGAGCCGGTGCTCGAACCGGGCGAGAGTTTCGAATATACCAGCGGCTGTCCGTTGACGACGCCGGGCGGCATCATGGTCGGTTCCTACACCATGGAGGCCGCGACCGGAGAAAGCTTCGAGGTCGAAATTCCGGCCTTTTCCCTCGACGTGCCCGACACGCCCCGGGTTCTGAATTGACCGGATAGCGGAGCTCGCAGGTGCTCGACTACCGCCCCATCCTGATGGTGATCGGCGTCCTTCTCGCGACGCTTGGCTGCGCCATGATGGTGCCGGCGGTGATCGATCTGGCCGCGGCCAACGATGACTGGCAGGTATTCACGGCCTCGGCGATCATCACGCTGATGGTCGGCACCAGCCTGTGGCTGTCGTCGCGCGGCTCGACCACGCGGCTGAGCCACCGCCAGGCGATCCTCATGACGGTCGGCTCCTGGGCGGCGATGGCTGCTTTCGGCGCACTGCCGATCTACTGGTCCGGTATCGTGCCGACCTACACCGACGCCTATTTCGAGTCGATCTCCGGCCTGACGACGACAGGCGCCACTGTCATTGTCGGCCTCGACAACGCGCCGCCCGGCGTTCTGTTCTGGCGCGGCCTGCTGCAATGGCTCGGCGGTCTCGGCATTATCGTCATGGCGGTGGCCGTGATGCCGATGCTCCACGTCGGTGGCATGCAGCTGTTCAAGGTCGAGGCCTTCGATACGGCGGAAAAGATCCTGCCGCGCGCGACCCAGATTTCGGGCATGCTGACGCTCGTTTTCGTCGGCATCACGCTGCTGTGCGGTTTTGCCTACAGCGCGGCCGGTATGTCGCTGTTCGATGCCGCGATCCACGCCATGACCACGGTGGCGACGGGCGGCTACTCTTCGCACGACGCTTCTATGGGCCATTTCGACAGCGCGCTGATCGACTGGATCGCCATCACCTTCATGTGCGCCGGCAGCCTGCCGTTCCTTCTCTACATCAAGGCGCTGCGCGGCCGCCCGGTGGTGCTGTTGCACGACACCCAGGTGCGCACCTTCTTTGCGCTGATCATCACCTTCACCGTGGTGTTATGGGCATATGAGCACTCGGTCCTGGTTCACGAGGGACCGGACGGCTTGCGCTACGCCGCCTTCAACGTCGTCTCGATCATGACCGGCACCGGATACGCCAATGACGACTACAACGCCTGGGGCGCGTTCTCGGCCTCGGCCTTCTTCGTCATCATGTTCATCGGCGGCTGCTCGAGCTCGACCTCCTGCGGCATCAAGGTGTTCCGCTTCCAGGTGCTGGCCGCGACGATTGCCCAGCACGTCAAGCGCATGATCTATCCGAACGGTATCTTCGTCGCCCGCTTCAACGGCAATCCGCTGCCGGATTCGGCCTCTGCCGCCGTGCTCAGCTTCCTGTTTCTTTATGTCGTGAGCTTCGCGGTGATCGCGATCGCGTTGAGCCTGACCGGCCTTGATGACCTCACCGCGCTGTCGGGTGCGGCGACCGCGATCTCCAATGTCGGCCCCGGCCTTGGCGAGACCATCGGTCCGGCCGGCAACTTCAAGCCGCTCAACGACACCGCCAAGTGGATCCTGTCCTTCGCGATGCTGCTCGGACGGCTCGAACTGTTCACCGTACTGGTGCTGTTCCTGCCGAAATTCTGGCGGGCCTAGAGCGTGTCTCCCAAAAGAGGGCACCGGTTTTGGGATAAAGACACGCGTCAAAACAAAGGAACGGACCGCCGGGGTTGGCCGGCGGAGCGCTCTTCGAAGGCTGTATGGTTGGTCAGAGAATGCGGTGACGGGCGCGGGCGCCGGCTTCGATCGCCGCAATGGTCAGCTTGTCGAGATCGAGGCGGTCGCGCAGCAACTGCAGGAAGCGCAGTTCCTCCTGCTCGACATGAAGGTCGGCGGCAGCCACTTCGACAGCCAGTGCATAGGCCGTCTCGTAGAGTTTCTGCGGGAGAGTCTCGGCGACCTTGTCGAGTACGATTTCCAGCCCGTCTTCGTCCTGCAGCATCTGGCTGCAGTCTTCCGCGGCGCCGATCAGCTTCTCGCGATTGTAGTCGCGGAAGATCGGCAGGGTCTGGATGATTTCGCCGATCCGCAAGAGTTCGGAATCGGTCATTGCGCGGTCGGCCGCGGCAATCGTCACCATGACGTAGATCAGTGCGTCGTGATGGGAGATCTTCTTGCTCATGATGACGGTTTCCTGTCGCCTGTTCCAGTGTGTCGCGGCTTACCTAGGAACTGTAACGAGGCCGCGCAAGAGCGCAAGGCCATGCGTGCTCGACGGCCCAAGGCCGTTGACGCCGTGACATCCGCTTACTAGAGCATGTGCGCACGAATTTCCACGTTCTGTCCGCCGGCGTCCGTCGGGCGATGGCGCAGGATCTGGATGGGTGCCGGCGCCGCAATGAGGCGGCCCGGTCCAACTTTTGGGAAACCACAGAATGTCTGCTACCCGCTCCGCCGATCTCGACTTCGATGCCGCTCTCGTCGAGGCCGCCCGCACGTCGAAAGCCTGGCCCTTCGAGGAGGCGAAAAAGATTGTCGCGCGGATCGAGAAACATGGCGTGAGCAACGGTGAAGTTCTGTTCGAGACCGGCTACGGCCCGTCCGGCCTGCCGCATATCGGCACCTTCGGCGAAGTGGCCCGCACCACCATGGTGCGCCATGCCTTCCGCATCCTCACCGAGGACAAGATCCCGACCCGCCTGCTGTGCTTCTCCGATGACATGGACGGCATGCGCAAGATCCCCGAGAACGTGCCGGATCCGGAGTTCCTGCGGCCTTATCTGCAGATGCCGCTGACCAAGGTGCCGAACCCGTTCGAGGGCGACTATGAGAGCTTTGGTCACCACAACAACGACATGCTGCGACGCTTCCTCGACACTTTCGGGTTCGAGTACGAGTTCGCCAGCGCAACCGAGTATTACAAGAGCGGTCGCTTCGACGAGATGTTGCTGCGTGCGGTCGAGAAATTCGACGATATCATGAAGGTCATGCTGCCGACGCTCGGCCCCGAGCGTCAGGCGACCTACAGCCCGTTCCTGCCGATCTCGCCAAAGACCGGCCGCGTCCTCTACGTGCCGATGAAGGCCGTGGACGCCAAGGCCGGTACTATCGTGTTTGACGACGAGGACGGCACCGAGACCGAGCTCCCGGTCACCGGCGGTCTGGTCAAGATGCAGTGGAAGCCGGACTTCGGCATGCGCTGGGCCGCGCTCGACGTCGATTTCGAGATGTACGGCAAGGACCACCAGACCAACTCGCCGATCTACGACCGCATCTGCAACATTCTTGGCGGCCGCGCGCCGGAGCATTTCGTCTACGAGCTGTTCCTCGATGAAAACGGCGAGAAGATCTCGAAGTCGAAGGGCAACGGTCTGACCATCGACGAGTGGCTGACCTATGCGTCACCGGAAAGCCTTGCCCTGTTCATGTTCAACAAGCCGCGGGCGGCAAAGCGACTCTATTTCGATGTCATCCCGCGCAATGTCGACGACTACTACACCTTCCTCGACAAGTACGATGAGCAGGAGGTCGACAAGCGCCTGTCGAACCCGGTCTGGCACATCCACAACGGCACCCCGCCGGAGCTGCACCTGCCGGTCTCGTTCTCCATGCTGCTCAACCTGGTCAGCGCCTCGAATTCCGAGGACCGCGACGTGCTGTGGGGCTTCATTTCGCGTTACGAGCCCGATGCGAGCCCGGAGAAGACGCCGGAACTAGACCGCCTCGTCGGTTATGCGATCCGCTACTTCCACGAGTTCGTGGCGCCGCACAAAACCTTCCGCGCGCCGAGCGAGATGGAACGCGCGGCCTTTGCCGATCTCGATGCGCGGCTCGCGGCCCTTTCATCCGAAAGCGATGGCGAGACGATCCAGAACGAGGTCTATGCGGTTGGCAAGGAGCACGGCTTCGAAAACCTGCGCGACTGGTTCCAGGCGCTCTACCAGGTCCTGCTTGGTCAGGATCAGGGCCCGCGCTTCGGCAATTTCGTTGCCCTCTACGGCATCGCCGAAACCCGCGCGCTGATCGAAAAGGCATTGGCCGGCGAGCTTGGCGGCAAGACCGGCGCCTGACGCCTCCCAATCTCCTGCTCCCGTTCACGAGAACGCCCGGCCTTGTGCCGGGCGTTTGTCGTTGCAAAGGGTGGGCGGCGGCGGAGGAATCAGCGCCAGAGTCCGCGTCCGGCCTCGCGGGCGGAAGCTTCCGCCTTGACCAGGGTGTCGTCGGCCTCACCCTCGGCGAGCCGTGCCCAGCCCCATTTCAGCAGCCATGCGGAGAGGTCGGTGCGGCCGACGGTGCAGGCGAGCGTCACGGTCGCCGGTGCCTCGATCGGTTTGCTCCGACAGCCGATCGACCGGGCCCGGATGAGCCGGCGCAGGGCCGTACGCGCGGCGATGCCACAGCGCCATTCGCGCCCCGAGCGGTCCGTGCAGGTTGTATCGGTGGAGGGCGCGTCGATACCCGCGAGACGGATCGTGATCCGTCCGGATTTGATGGTGCTCGCATCGACGACCAACACCCTGTGGTAGAGACGCATGCGCGGCGGCAGCGGCGGCGGTTGCCGACCGGGGATGCGTTCGAGTGGTCCCTCCACGGTCGGTCCCGGGGTCATGGAGCGCGGCGTCACATCGCGCACCGTGGATGTAACCGGCAGGCCCTCCGGCAGCCGTTTTTCCCCGTCTTTCTCCTCCGCGCGCTGCTGAGGAGATGAATCATTTTGCGACGGGTTTGACAAAATTTCAGCGGCTTTTTGACGCAAGGTTTCGGCCTCGCCAGCCGGGGTGGACGAGGGGGATTTCGCACTTTCCACGCCGCCGATTTCGCCAGGATCTGCCGAATCAGATGTTTCGTTCGAAATCGAAGGATGATTCGTCAGCGGAAGACCTTCCAGCAGGACGTAAAGTCCGCCGGCGGCAAGACCGCAAATCGCTATGATGAGGACCCACCGCATCGACGCTCCCGAACGCTCGTTGCCGAACCGTTCGCATCAATCTGGCCATGCGGCCGCGTCGGATTGGCGGAAAACTGCGCCAATCCGGGCGTACGGCACTGCCGGAAACGGCGGAACGGTTACTGGCTGGCCCAGATAATACGAGCAATCCACTCGATTTCCGAGAGCGAGAAACTGCGGTCTTCGTGGCTTGGATTGAGCGACTGCAGGTCGATCGAGCGCGCCGTCTGGCGATAGAGGATCTTCGCCATCACCTCACCGTCGTTGGTCTTGACCACGACGCGGTCGCCGCGGCGCAGGGGCTCGCCCGGCGCGACGATGATAATGTCGCCGTCGCGGTAGAGCGGCAGCATCGAGTCGCCGGCGACTTCCAGCGCATAGGCGGATTCTCTTGGAGGTTTGGGAAACTCGACCTCATCCCATCCAGAACCTGCCGGAAAACCGCCGTCGTCGAAGAAACCGCCAGCGCCCGCCTGCGCAAAGCCAAGCAGCGGAACGGTGCGCTGTTGCGGCAACAGATCGCCCATCACCTCGTTGTTCACCGCGGTGAGGAAGGAATCCAGCGGTTCGCCGGTCGCTTCGAGGACCTTGGAGATCGACTCTGTCGACGGCCAGCGTTGCCGGCCTTCGCGGGAAACCCGTTTCGACTTGTTGAATGTCGTCGGGTCCAGCCCGGCCTGACGGGCCAGGCCCGAGGGTGAAAAGCCGTGCCGTGCGGCTAGACGGTCGATCGCGGCCCAAACGCGCTCGTGTGACAGCATGATTTATGCCCCTGCCTTAGGTAGCAAAGCGAGATTTCCTCAACCTGTATTATGCAAGCCTTTATATGGACTTACGCTGACGGAATAGGTCTGTCTAGGCAAAAACAAAATTTATCTTATCCCCAGGAGAAGGAATAGGTTCCGTTTCTCCGATATCACCACTCCTGCCGCGCGGGTACCCGACGAAAGGGTTGTATGCCGCCCGACTGCCGGGTAACAGCGGGGGGAGGAGATCATCATGACGGACCTGATCTACAAGATTTCATCGACCACCCTGTGGCAGGATGCAGAGCGCAACGGGGTGTTCGAGGGCGCCCCCGTGGACCTCGCGGACGGCTTCATCCACTTCTCCACCGCGAAGCAGGTGGGGGAGACGGCGGCACGGCATTTTGCCGGCTTGGAATCGCTCGTTCTGGTTGCAGTCGACGCGAACGCCCTGGGCGATGCGTTGCGCTTCGAACCCTCGCGCGGCGGCGACCTGTTCCCGCATCTCTATGGACCGCTACCGCTGGCCGCGGTGCGCTGGGTGAAACCCCTGCCGCTCGGTGCGGACGGGTCCCACGTCTTTCCGGAGGATATGAAGTGATCGACCTCTACAAGAATCTCCTCCGTTCGGCCGTCTTCAACGTCGATCCCGAGACGGCCCACCACCTTGCTCTTAAGGCGCTGTCGACGGGTCTGCTACCGTCCTGCGCGGCACGCAACGATCCGCGCCTTTCGCTGCGCCTGTTCGACCTCGATTTCCCCAACCCGCTCGGCATCGCAGCCGGCTTCGACAAGAATGCCGAAGTGGTCGATCCGCTGTTCGCGCAAGGGTTCGGTTTCGTTGAGGTGGGGACCGTGACGCCGCTTGCGCAGCCGGGGAACCCGAAGCCGCGTCTGTTCCGCCTGCCCGCCGACAACGCCGTCATCAACCGCTTCGGCTTCAACAATGAGGGCCACGCGGCAATGCGCGCCCGTTTGCTGAAACGGCGCAGCGCGGGTGTGCTCGCCGTCAATGTCGGTGCCAACAAGGATGCGGCTGACAGGACGGCCGACTATGTCGCCGGCATTCGTGCCTTCGCCGATCTGGCGTCGATGTTCACGGTCAACATTTCCTCGCCGAACACCCCGGGTTTGCGCGATTTGCAGGCCCGCAGCGCACTTTCCGATCTGGTCGAGAAATGTCTCGCCGCCCGCGATGAGGCAGCGGATTCGAACGGCCGAAAGGTGCCGGTCTTCGTCAAGATCGCGCCCGATCTCGATGAGGCGGCCTTTGCCGATATCGTCGAGGTCCTCGGCGGCAGTGCGGTCGACGGCGTCATCGTGTCGAACACCACGATCACCCGCGATGGCTTGCACGATACGGCCAAGGCAAAGGAAGCCGGCGGCTTGTCCGGCCGGCCCCTGTTCGAACGCTCGACCATCATGCTGGCCCGCATGCACCTCGCGCTCGGCCCCGACAAGCCGCTGATCGGCGTCGGTGGTGTAGACTCGGGCGAGACGGCCTTCGCCAAGATCGCCGCCGGCGCTTCATTGGTGCAGCTTTACACCGCGCTCGTCTATGAAGGCCTCGGCCTCGTCGGGCGTATTCTCGATCACCTCACCAAAGAATGCGACCGCCGCGGTCTCGCCTCGATCAACGACGCCGTCGGCATCGATGCCAAGGCCTGGGCGGCAAAAGACGCATAGGAGAGTTTCTGCGATGACGACCACCATCTGGCACAATCCGCGCTGCTCGAAATCCCGTCAGACCTTGCAGCTCGTTCGCGACAAGGGCGATGAACCGGCGATTGTGGAATATCTCAAGACGCCGCCGAGCGCCGACGAGATCCGCGATGTGCTGAAGGTACTCGGCATCGAGCCCCGCGCGCTGATGCGCACCAAGGAAGCGCTCTACAAGGAACTCGGCCTCGCCGCCGTCGAGGACGACGACAAGCTGATCGAGGCGATGGTCGCGAACCCGGTTCTGATCGAACGTCCGGTCGTTCTCAAGGACGGCAAGGTCGCGCTTGGCCGCCCGCCGGAAAGCGTTCTCGACATCCTCTGACCCTATCTGCGCGGCGCGTGCAGGCGGGGCTTCGGCGACTGAATCAGGAAACCATTCCCGGGCTGGCAAAGGCCCGTTCCCGGCGCTTGATGAGCCGCCAGTAGAGGCTGACGCCGCGCAGGCCGAGGAAGGCCAGAAGCGCCAGCCACAGGCCGTGATTGCCCCACACCGGCACCGCGAACCACCAGATCGCGAAATAGGCCGCCAGCGACGCCAGCATCATGTTGCGCATGTCGTCGGACCAGGTCGAGCCGATGAACACTCCGTCCATCTGAAACGCGACGGCGCCGACAATCGGCGTCAGCGCGGCCCAGAAGAGGAACACGCGCGCCACATCGCGCACCTCACCATTGGTGGTCAACCCGTCGATCAGCATCGGACCGAACGCGAAAAAGATCGCACTCAGCATCCCGCCAAGGCCGATGCTCCAAACGAAGGTGATGGTGACGGCGCGGTCGAAGGCCGGCCGCCAACGTGCGCCGATCGCCCGCCCGGCAAGCTGTTCGGCTGCCGTCGCGAAGCCGTCGAGGAAATAGCCGCCGATCAGGAACAGGTTCATCAGGATGGCGTTGGCGGCAAGCGTGATGTCGCCGGCCCGAGCGCCCTCGCGGGTGAAGAAGGCGAAGGCCGCGAGCAGTGAGAACGAGCGGATCATGATGTCGCGATTGACCGCGAACATGGTCTTGAACGCGTCCGCGCAGAAGATTGTCGACCAGGCCGGCCGCTCGCCGTGGGTCGTCGCAGCAAGTGCCAGAACGCCGCCGGCAATTGCCGTCAGCGCTTCGGCGATCAGCGTTGCCGCCGCCGCCCCCTCGACGCCCCAACCGAGCTCGGCGACGAAATAGATATCGAGGACGATGTTGACGCCGTTCAGCAGCAACTGCAGCAGGAGCCCGGTGCGGGCCCGGCCGAGCCCGAGAAACCAGCCAAGGATGGTGTAGTTCAAGAGGACGAACGGCGTCGCATAGATGCGCACCTCGAAATAGCTGCGCCCGGCCGCTTCGACTTCCGCGCTCGCGCTCATCGCCATCATGCCGAGATCGAGCAGCGGCTGGCGGAGCACGATCACGACGAGGCCGGCGGCGAGCGCGACGAGCACCGAACGGACGAGGATAGCGCGCTGCTCGATCACATCATCCGCGCCGAATGCCTGGGCGGTCAGGCCGGTCGTGCCGGCGCGCAGGAAATTGAAGGTGGTGAACAGGACGTCGAAGACGATCGCGCCGATGGCGATGCCGCCGAGCAGGGCCGCGTCGCCAAGCCGCCCGATCACGGCGGTGTCGGTCAGGCCGACCAGAGGCGTCGACAGATAGGCGAGCGTCATCGGCACGGCGATGGCAAGCACGCCGCGATGCGTCACTTCAAACGGCAACACCGCACGCGCGCGAGACATTTGCTGATGACCCGGAAAAAAAGCCGCCGCCAATATCTTGGCAGCGGCGAAACCAGTCAAGCGGTCGGATGAACGATGTGTGCTCGAGATCGAGCAGCCTCATCCGTGAATATACGTAGAATATTGCGGGCGCGGATGCAACAGAAAACCCGTCGCATCGTCCGCCACCCGCGGAAGGTCGATCAGGCCTTGGGCCGTCCAAGGTTCAGCAGGCGGATGATCAGCCAGATCGGGAAGACGATGGCCGCGCCGAGCAGGAAGTAGGTGAAGACCTGTTCGATCGCATCGAAGCCGAGATTGTAGATCCGGTGGACGATGCTGCGGATCCAGTCGAGGATCTCGAACGGGTGCAGGTTGAGCGCCGACAATACCAGGCCGACCACGAACGACATCAGGATCAGGCGGATCAGAACCCGGCCGGGCGAGCCACCGAAGAAACGGGTCAGGCTTTCATTGCTCATGCGTCGGTCTTTCAACATTGCTACGGCGCTAACATAGGTGCGAGGGCAGGCCGATACCAGACCGCGGATGAACGGGAGCTGACCGGAAAAGGGGCGGGGTTTTCTTCCGTTCCGGCAAGTTCTCAACGGTTTGCTAAAAAAACGAACAAAATCCCGTGCGATTGGCCAAGTTCTTCGAAGGCACGATGACAGGCTTTTGTTGCGGTAACAGGGCGCTGCGAACATATTCCTCCTAATGCAATGGTATTCGCAATAAAGGCAGCCGCTCGTATGCGCGCGTTCGTTTATGGTTTCTTGCTTCAGATTGCCGAAATCACCTCCGTGTCGGTGATCGGATCGCTGCTGGTCAGCTACGCGCTGTTCAGCCTGATGGAGCTGGAGCGGATTCAGGAGGCGATGATGGTCGCCTTCGTCGCGCCGTTGATGATCGCGCCGAGCGTATCGGTCCTGTTCGGCCGCTCGAACTACCGACTGTTTCGCAAGCAGCGCGCGCTGGAGCGCGCCGCCCAGATCGACGAAATGACCAGATTGCTCAACCGGCGGGCGTTCATGGGCCGTGCCGAACGCGTCATCACCGACGAGCAGACCGGACGCGCGCCCTGGCTGCTCTACGTCGATGTCGATCACTTCAAATGCGTCAACGATACCTATGGTCATCCGGCAGGCGATGCCGCCTTGCAGCGCGTTGCCGAAGGTATTCGTACAGCCTGCCGAGGCACCGACCTCGTCGGGCGCATCGGCGGCGAGGAGTTCGCTGTGCTGGTCAAAAGCGCGGGGACCGAGGGCGGAATTCTCGTCGCCGAACGCATTCGTGCTGCAATCGCGGCCATCGCCTTCGACTGGAAGGGCAGCGATATCTCGTTGTCGGTCTCGGTCGGCGCCGCCTGCTGGCAGCACGGCGACAGCTTTGGCGAGCTGGTCGAGATTGCCGATCAGTCGCTCTATTACGCAAAGACCCACGGCCGCAACCGGGTCGCCACCCGCGATGACCTCGCGCCGGCAAGACCGGCCGCGCTGCCCGTGCCCGTCAATGGGCCGGTGCACAGGGCGATCGCCGTCCCGGCACCGATCACCGCCGAGCGCGCAATCGTCGCCGCGCAACGCCTTACCCCGTCGGTCTAGGCGGACGCTCTTTCACGATTCGGGGATCGGATGTCACCGGCCTTGCCGGGGGCGATGCTTTGCGCCTACCTGTTGGCCTGTGACGAAAGCGCCGGATTCTACTTCCCCCGCGGCCGGAGACCTGCCCGAGCCGTTTCGCGCCTGGTTCGCTGACCGGGGCTGGACGCCGCGCGCCCATCAGCTCGATCTGCTCGGTCGTGTCCGCGCCGGCCGCTCCGCGCTGCTGATTGCCCCGACCGGTGCCGGCAAGACGCTCGCCGGCTTCCTGCCAAGCCTCACCGAACTGGCCGAAGCGAGCGCCAAACGCCGGCCGGGCATGCCGGCGCCGTTCGGGCCGCACACCCTTTACATTTCGCCGCTGAAGGCACTTGCCGTCGATATCGCCCGCAATCTCGAGGCGCCCGTCGCCGAGATGGGGCTGAAGATCAGCCTTGAGACCCGCACCGGCGACACGCCCGCCCACAAGCGCCGCCGCCAGGCGCTAGCCCCCCCCGATATCCTGCTGACGACGCCGGAGCAGCTTGCGCTGCTTCTCGCCTCGCGCGACGCGGCGCGGTTCTTTTCCGCTCTGAAGACCGTCATCGTCGATGAGTTGCATGCAATCGCAACGTCGAAACGCGGCGACCTCCTGGCACTCGGCATCGCCCGGCTGCGCAGCCATGCGCCGGAGCTGCGCACCATCGGCCTGTCGGCGACCGTCGCCGACCCGGACGAATTGCGCGCCTGGCTGGTCGCACAGGAGGTGGAGGAGGGGAGGGCGCGGCTTTCCGATCTCGTCGTCGTGCCGGATGGCGTCAAGCCCGACATCGCCATTCTCGAGAGCTCGACCGAGCGCATCCCCTGGGCCGGGCATTCGGCGCGCTACGCGCTGGGCGATGTCTACGCCGCCATCAAGGCGCATCGTACGACGCTCGTCTTTGTCAACACCCGCAGCCAGGCGGAGCTCCTGTTTCAGGAACTGTGGCGGATGAACGAGGACAATCTGCCGATCGCCCTTCATCACGGCTCGCTCGACGTCAACCAGCGCCGCAAGGTCGAGGCAGCGATGGCCGCGGGTCGCCTCAGTGCCGTTGTCTGTACCTCGACGCTCGATCTCGGCATCGACTGGGGCGATATCGACCTCGTCGTCCATGTCGGCGCACCGAAGGGCGCGAGCCGGCTCGCCCAGCGGATCGGCCGCGCCAACCACCGCATGGACGAGCCCTCAAAGGCGCTGCTGGTGCCGGCCAACCGCTTCGAGGTGCTGGAATGTCGTGCCGCGCTGGAGGCCAACTATCTCGGCGCGCAGGATACCCCACCGATCAGTCCGGGCGCGCTCGACGTGCTCGCCCAGCACGTGCTCGGCACCGCGGTCGCCGCCCCCTTCGACGCCAATGTTCTCTATCGTGAAATCACCGCTGCCAGCCCCTATCGGGCGCTGCCGCGCCGAACCTTCGACCGCATCGTCGATTTCGTTGCCACCGGCGGTTACGCACTGAAGACCTATGAGCGCTTCGCCAAGATCCGCCAGCGCCCGGACGGGTTGTGGCGGCTGACCCATCCCCGCTTCGCCCAGCAATACCGCCTCAACGCCGGCACTATCGTCGAGGCGCCGATGCTCAAGGTGCGGCTGACATCGCGCAAGCCCAACGGCTCCATCGGCCGTGGCGGGCGCGTGCTCGGTGAGGTCGAGGAGCATTTCCTCGAGCAGCTTGCACAAGGGGACACGTTCCTGTTCTCGGGAGAGATCCTGCGTTTCGAGGCGATCCGCGAAAACGAGGCGCTGGTCAGCCGCAGCCGGGCGGAAAGCCCGAAGATCCCGGCCTATGCCGGCGGCAAGTTCCCGCTCTCGACCTATCTCGCCGACACGGTGCGCGCCATGCTCGCCGACCCGACCCGCTGGCAGAGCCTGCCAGATCCGGTGCGCGAATGGCTCGAACTGCAGCGCGACGTCTCGCGCCTGCCCGAACGCGATGCGCTCCTCATCGAGACCTTCCCCCGCGCCGGGCGCTACTACATGGTCGCCTATCCCTTCGAGGGCCGGCTTGCCCACCAGACGCTCGGCATGTTGCTGACGCGGCGGCTCGAACGCGCCGGCGCAAGGCCCATGGGCTTCGTCGCCACCGACTATGCGCTTGCGGTCTGGGCGCTCGACGATCTCGGTGCGCGCTTCGCCGAAGGACGCCCGCGCCTCGCGGACTTGTTCGAGGAGGACATGCTCGGCGATGACCTCGAAGCCTGGATGGCCGAATCCTACCTGTTGAAGCGCACCTTCCGCACCTGCGCCGTCATTGCCGGCATGATCGAACGGCGCCACCCCGGCAAGGAGAAGACGGGCCGTCAGGTCACCATGTCGACCGATCTCGTCTACGACGTGCTGCGCAGCCACGAGCCCGACCACATCCTGCTCGAAGCCACCTGGCAGGACGCCTCCGCCGGCCTGCTCGACCTTGGGCGTCTGGGAAAAATGCTCTCGCGTATCAAGGGTCGAATCAGTCATAGTTCCGCGAATCAGATCACCCCTTTGGCCGTTCCGATCATGCTGGAAATCGGCCGCGAACCGGTAAGGGGTGAGGCGGACGAGGCGTTACTCGCCGAGATCGCAGGTGATTTGGTCAGGGAGGCGACTGGCGATGTATAGCAACGCGCTGAAACGCGTTGATTGGCGCGATTCCGAGTCCGCGCCGGTCGTCCTTGCCGACACCGAGGTGTTACTGCATCCCTCCGGGGCCCTGGTCTGGCCCGATCAGAAAACCATCGTCGTTGCCGATCTTCATCTCGAGAAGGGCTCCTCGCTCGCCAGCCACGGCATGATGCTGCCGCCCTACGATACGGCGGCGACTTTGGCCGCTTTGGGCGACGTGATCCGCCAGTTCGACCCGCGCTATATCGTCGCGTTGGGCGACAGCTTCCACGACAGCGATGCCGCGTCGCGCATGCCGTCCGCCTATCGCGGCGAGTTGCGCCGCCTGCAGCGCAATCGCGAATGGATCTGGATCGCCGGCAATCACGACCCCCTGCCGCCGGAAGGCTGCGAGGGGCACTACATGAACGAATTTGCCGTCGACGGTTTCGTATTTCGTCATGAGCCGGTGTTCGGCCGCGCGCCCGGCGAGGTCGCCGGCCATATGCACCCGGCGGCCCGTGTCTGCATTCGCGGCCGCTCGTTGCGCCGGCGCTGCTTCGCCACCGATGGCGAGCGTATGATCCTGCCGGCATTTGGCGTTTTTGCCGGTGGTCTGAACGTGCTCGACCGGGCCTGGGCCTCGCTGATCCAGCCCGAGCGGCTGCAAGCCTATATGCTCGGCTCCGACCGGCTCTACCGGCTCACCGCAGAGCAGCTCCGCGACGACTAGATCGAGGCGCCTGCCGCGAGTTCAATGCGGCCTTGGCGCAAGGGCGCCGCGCTCAGTCCTTCCTGAAGATCACACCCGCCAACCAGCCTGTGACGATGGCGAGGATGACCGCGCCAATGCCGTAGAAGAACGCGTATTGGTGCGCCAGCGTGTAGGTGAGCTGCTCGAACCCGGTCTTGGCGATGTCCATCGTATAGGTCAGCCGGGCGACGACGACCCCATCGCCGAACAGGTAGGCGTGGGCCTGATAGGTCCCGACCGGCACGTTTGCGGGCAGTGGGACAGTGGTGCGGAACAGCGAAGAGCTGAGGAATTCGACCGATCCGGGACGCTCGGCAAAAAGCCCGTCCTTCTGCTTCAGTCGCAGAAGCGCTTCGCGGAACGGGGCGGTGTCGGCCTCACGGCTTCCGCCCGAGGCTTCGGCGGGCAGCACCAGATGGTTGAGGCCGATCTGCTCGCGGGCGAGAACCTCGGCTATCGCGATCTCTTCCAGCGGCCGCGTCGAATGCACGGCATAGAACGACGGCACGTCGAAGAAGGTGCGGCTTTCGCGGTTGACCCAGATGCCGAGCACCCGGTCCTTGCGCCGCGACACGGCGGTGTGCAGCGGGCCGACAATGGTGACGGCGATGTCGTAGTCGCCGCGCCGCGGCACCGTCGCCTCGTCACGCTCAATGGTGCCGAAGACGACGACTTCAGTGCCGGTGAAATTCGAGGTGATACTGATTTCGCGCGCGGAGATGTCGGAGACGAGCTTCTCCGCCGATGCGGGATTGGCGAGCCCGCCCAGCAGGACGGCAAGGCAGACAAGCGCGAGCATGGCTTGCCGAACACCGGTCGCGCCGTGCAGCAGTCGTCCCAAAATCTGTTCAAGAGCCGGCATGTCGAGTCTGCGCTGCGTATCACGTCAGCGCCAAGCCTACTGCATTAGCGCAGGCAAATACACCAACGGGCACCCGCGCCGGCGGATGCCCGTTGAAATTCGTCTCCGCCACGTGTTCGCGGTCAGATCGTCTGCTTGCTCATCTGCTGCAAGAGCGCGCCATCGACGCGGCCGGTCGCGTTGGCGCCGATCGCCTTCTGGAACGCCTTGACCGCATCGCGGGTGCGCGGGCCGGGAACGCCGTCCGCCGGGCCCGGATCGTAGCCAAGCTGGGCGAGAAGGGTCTGCGCCTGCTGGATCATCGGGCCGGTTTCGCCAGCCGGTGCCATCGCCGCGGCCGCCGGTGCCGCAGCCGCCTGCCGCTCCGGCTTCGCACCCCAGCGCGGATCCGGCGCCTTCGGATTGTTGGCGGCTTCCTCGATCGATTTCGGCCGCCACGTTTCGACCGCGAGACGGGCCGCCGCCAGACCCTGGCGGTCAAGCGCATTGGCGATCTCGTCGCGTTTTTTGCCGGCATCGGCATCGCCGCCGATCGCGGCCAGTGCAAACCATTTGTAGGCGGTCGGCAGGTCCTGCTTCACGCCGAGACCTCTTGTATGCAGGATGCCGAGATTGAACTGGCTGTCGCGAACGCCGCGTTCCGCCGCGCTCTGGAACCATTTGGCCGCTGCCGTCAGGTCCGGCGCGCCGTCGGCGCCCTCGGCATACAGCACGGCGAGATTGTGCATCGCCTTGATATTGCCCTGCTCGGCGGCACGTTCGTACCACAGCCGCGCCTTGGTGACGTCCTTGGCGACGCCGGTGCCCTTTTCATAGAGGCTGCCGAGCCGGTACTGCGCGGGGCCGTTGCCCTGCGAGGCGGCGCGTTCATACCATTCCGACGCCGTCTTCAGGTCCTGCGCGACGCCCTGACCGTTGGTGTAGCGGGCCGCGACCTCGAACTGCGCGTCGGCATTGCCGTCGGCGGCGTCCTGGCGCAGCGCCAGTGCGCCGATCTCTTCGGGCGGCATCGGCGCGGTGACCGGAATGCGGGTCGCCGGCAGAACCGAGGTGCCGCCTTCGCTCGCGCCGCTCATCGCCTGCGGGGCGAGAGCGGTCGAGTCGGGTGCCCGCGTTGCGGCGACATCGCCGGGCGTAGTGACATCACGCGGGGCAATTGCCGTATTCGTCTCCGTCGGTGCCGGTTCGCTGAAGGCTTTCGCCGCCGGCTCGACGGTTGCGACGGGCGCTTCGGCGGCAGGCATTTCGGCCGCCGGCTGCTGCACGGCGATCTGCCGCGGTGGCGGCGCCAGCAGCATCTTGGCGACCTGCAGACCGCCGAACACGACGACGAGGCCGACGGTCGCCATCATCAGTGTCTTGCGGTGCTTCTTCAGCGTGCCGAGGATGCCGCTCGCGCGTTCTGCACTGTCGGGGGTCTCGAAGTTTTCGAGGTCGAGCGGTTCGGGATCGTAGGGCTCGGTGTCGAGCGGCTCGCGGTCACCGGCGAGAGGGGTGCCGGCAAGCGGTGCGGCGGCATCGAGCGAGGGCTCGTCTTCGGCCGTCTTTTTCTTGCGGCTGAATTTCGACAGCAGCCAGTTCTTGGCGCCGGACTCTTCCTTGTGAACCACTTCCTCTGCCGCGAAATCGGCCGATGCCGCCTGTGCGGCCCGGCGTGCCGCGGCAATGAAATCGGCCTTGCGGTCGCGCACGGCCGCTTCGAGGCTACTCTGTCCGGTAGCTCCGTTTGCGGGCGCAGCACCCGGCGCGGAAACTGGTGCGCGTTGCGGATCGGGCCGGCCCGAACCGGGCTCGAGCGGGCGATTGTCTGCCGGTTGCGGAGCGCGTGCCTGCGGTGCGCGTGCCTGCGGCGGCACGGCGGGCGTGTCGTCGGCCTTCGGCGCCCGGCTGCGCTCGTCTTCGGCAAGCGCACGGGCGATCCGGTCGATGGCCGGGGATTCCGCAAGCGCGGGGACTTCCTCGCGGGCCGGGGTTTCCGGCTGAACCGGAGCCTTTGCGGTTTCCGGAGTGGACTCGGCAAACAGCGGCATCTTCGTGCTGTCGGCAAATACCGGCGGTTCGGCCCGGCGGTCGCTCTCGCGCCGATTGTAGGCCGGCGCGACGGCATCGGCCGTCTCGTTGTCTTCCGTCCGTCCCGCACTGGCGCGGCGCGGCATAGGCGCCTGTTGGGCTTCGATGTCGGGACCGGCACCGGCCTCCAGCCGCGAAATACGGGTGGCGACCGACTGCAGCGTGTCGTGCAGCGACAGCAGCGTGTCCTGCGTCCGCTCGGCGGAGTCGTGCGACGTCGACACCAGCCGCCGGAGGTCTTCCTGCAGGGCGTTGATGCGCGGATCATCGTTGCTCGTGCTGTCCTGTCCGCCGGAGTATTCGGCGACTGCCGCACGCGCCGCCTGGCGGGCGATATCGGCCGCATCCGGCCGGTTCTCGCTCAGATGCGTCTGCATCCGCCCCAGCGTGTCTTCGATCGTACCCAGCGTCGCGAAGCGGGCATCGGTCGCATCGAGAATGCGCGTGATCGAGACGATCTGTTCCTCGATCCGCTGCAGATCCTCGCGATTGTCGGGTGCGGCCGCAGCCGGCGTCGTACCGATCTGGTCGACCAGCGAGCGGATCTGCTTTTCGAACACCGACATGTCGACCGGGATCGGCCGCGCGAACTGTTCGCGCATGTCGGTGATCTCGTTGCGCAGCTCGGTAACTTCGCTGAGATCGATCGGCTTGGAGGCGATCGCGTCGAGACGCTCCGAGAGTGTTCCGACCTTGGCGTCGAGGTCGCCGAGGACGCTGCTTTCCGAGGTCTTGCGCAACGCGGTGTCGATGCGCTCAAGCGTCGCTTCGAGATTCCACAGCGCTTCGAGGTCGCGTACCGGCGCCGCCGGATCGATCTTGTCGATCTTGCTGCCGATTTCGCTGATGCGGGTTTCGAGCGCCGCGAAGGTATCGCCAAAGCCACCACGCGGCATCAAGGCTTCGATGCGGCCCATGGCATCGTCGAGCCGATGCTCCAGAGCACTCAGATCCGGCGAGGCATCGAGCCGGGCTCCGATCTCGGCAAGCCGCTGATCGACGGCGGAAAAACCGCCGCCATGTTCGGCGGCGTCGAGCTTTTCCGAAACCGCTTCGATGCGCTTGGCCAGCAGGCGGAAATTGTCGCTGTGATGATCCTCGGAGACGAGCGCGCGGATATCGGCGATCTGATCGGCGAGCCGATCAATCGTTTCGCTCGACAGCGTCTCGGCCGGCTGCGCCCGGTCGCGCTCCAGCGTCTCGATGAGATCGAGCTTGTCGGTGATGGCCGCAAGCTGCTGGCTGAGCGCCACGACCGCCTGACCGGTGTCGACACCCGACAGGGCAGACTTCATGTCGTCGAGCTGCATCTCGATGCGGGCGAGCCGCGGATCGTCGTCGGCCGCGCCGTCGAGCTGCGTGGTCAGCCGTGCGATCTGCCTTTCGAGCGTCGCGATCTGCTCGATCTGCGGAATGGCCTTCATCGCGCGGTCGATGCTTTCGAAGCGCTCGGCGAACTGATCGCCGGCAGACGCGTCACCCATCGACCGGCGCATGTCGTCGAGCCGCTCGATGATGTGCCGGTAGCCGGACTCAAGGCTCTGCAGCGACCCCTCGACATCATTGGCCATGACCATGCGGCGCAGGTCGGCAAGGTCGTCGCGCAGCCGTTCGATCTGGCCGTCATCGGCCTGCGAACCCGGCAGCCGGTCGATCTTGTCGGCGATGGTGCGGATCAGCGCCACGTCGGATTCAGCGAGCGTCGCCGGTTCGCGGCGGCGGATATCGCCTTTCAGTGCGGCGATGTCGTCGTGCAGGCGCTCGATGGCACGCGTCGGCGTATCGTGCCGCAGCGAGTCGATCTGGCGCGACAGCGCGCGGAAATGATGGTCGATATCGTCACGGCTGCCGTGGTCGCCGCGCCGCGATGCCTGTTCGAGGGCTGCCTGCCGCGCCGCGATCTCTTCGATTTCGCGATCGAGACCGGCGCGGGCGCGACGTCCGCCCGACGAGCGCTCGTCGCTGTTCAGCGACTGGATGCGGCGGTCGATACCGTCGAGAGTGGCGAGAATGTTGGAAAGCCGGCCGTCATCACCGCGCTCGGCCGGGCGCGAGGCGCCGCGTGCGCGTGTATCGCTGCGGCCTGCCATGCCGAGCCGGTCGAGGCGCTCGCTCAGCGCTTCGAGCTGCTGGTTGAGGGCATTGTAGGTCGGTGTGCCGCGACCTCGTCCGCTGCGGCCGGCGTCGTGAGAGCCATCCGCATAGGGTCGGCTGTCGAGCCATTCGTCGACGCTCAGACCGTCGCTTCGCGCTGCCTGCGAAGCCCAGTCGAGGGTGTCTCTATCGATGCCGCGGGCGTTCCGGGACATATACGGCCTCACTTTTTGTGCCGCCCTGTAAAACACAGGGGGAATACGTCTGCAGTCACAAGATGGAGTTCGGCGCACACGACGCCCGACTGCGCGTGTCGCAAAATGCAGCGTTTATGGTAAACAAGCCGTTAACCATTGGCCTGACGGGCAATGTTCCGGTAACGCGGCAAGGCACAGAAGCCCTTGCTGCGCTCTGCCCCGCTAACCTCGACTTCCCCAACGGCAGGCCGAAGGTCATTTGCCGCGAGCCGGCAGCCTCCCGGCCGGGCCCCGTATCCCCCCAAGTAAATCACAAATCTCTTGACGGTGACGTCAACGTCATCTATAGGCCGGCCATCCAATCCTACCGCTCGGAGCACCCATGTCTGACACCGATGCTGCTCGTTCCGGCGCTGACCTTGGCCGCACGGTGGCCGAGCGCGCCGTTCCCGACGACGGCAACAAGACCAGCTATTCCATCGGCGATCTCGCCAAGGAATTCGACGTAACGCTGCGGACCTTGCGCTTCTATGAGGATCGCGGCCTCATCCGGCCGCGCCGCAACGGCTCGACGCGCGTCTACAGCCGTCGCGACCGGGCCCGCCTGAAGCTCGTTCTCATGGGCAAGCGCGTCGGCTTCTCGCTCGACGAAATCAGGGACATGCTCGACCTTTACGACCTGCGCGACGGTCAGGTGACGCAGATGCGCGTGGCGCTCGGCAAGTTCCACGAGCAGATCGCCGTCCTCGAGGAGCAGAAGAAAGACATCGAGCAGGCCGTCGACGAATTGCGCCGCACCGTCGAGATCGTGTCCGGCATTCTGCGCGAGAAGGAAGCCCGCGACGGCGCCTGAATTCAGCGCCCGAAATTCGCGCCCAAGCGGCGCGCCGACTACATCCTCCCCCGACCGAAAAGCCCCGTTCCAGCCCGTCTTTCGCGGCGCCGGAGCGGGGCTTTCCTTTTGCGTCAGGGTCAGACTTGAGGGCTGGGTGTTTTGAAGAACTCTTGGCCGGCAAGTTCGCTCAGGAAACACTATTGAAAAGCACTCTGAATTAGATTTGCTCTGCGTAAAAACTCTTCTCTTGTGAGAAGGCCAGGGCCGACTTTTTTTCATTGCGAACCGAATTTTGTCACTTGAAGGCGGAAGTTGCACGCTCGCATTGTCTGCGAAAATCGCATCTACGGCGGAATCGTGCATTTTCTTGAACATTGCGGCGATATTTGCAGGAAGGACACCGGGAGGCACCCCATTTGCCTCAGGCTTGAGTGACCATTGCGGTTTTGCGCCGTCGATTGAGACGGGGAGCGTCACGGAATGGTACAAATCTCCGTTTCGCCCAGCCGCCAGATTGCTGAAGCAGTGAAAAACCAGAACCGAAATTTTTTCGAAGTTATGGCGATTTGTAATCCATGTTGAGCTTTCGGGAGGCGAAGGAGCTTCCACAGAAGAAACAGCTACAATTAAATGGAGTCTGAATTCGGAAGGATAAAAGTTTCCAATTTGCTTGACGGTATCCTTTTTGCGTGGGTGGCAGGCGTAGGACTCGCCGCTGAAATCGGGGCAGGATTTTGCAAATACCTGAATAACATTGCCTTTGCGTAGTGCTTTGGCATGGCAGTACGATTCGGTTTTTTTTCCGGTTTGGGGAACCAGGGTGTGTTTGATTGTATCAGTGCCGTTTTCGCTATTCTGGCTGCGATGGATTGAGTAGCGTTGCTCGCGAATTTTCTTGCCCGAAAGCTCTGGCGCCACGCCTCTTAGCTCGTCGGCGCTCCGGATGGTCAAGAGTAAGCTAAAGTCTTTAAGTTCCTGAATATGAAAAAGTTCTCGGTCTAGCCCGTTGTGACTGGCGCAGAATCTGATTTTTGGCCTACGTGACATGTTGAACTCGGCGTGGCTGAATAGAGACAGGCGGCGCGACCGCACTTACCATGTGAATGCACTATAAAGTATATAGGGCGTCGAAATACTACTAAAAGGGCGCAAAACATCTGTTATTACTGCCATTTCGGACCGAAAAGCCCCGTTCCAGCCCGCACCACGCGGCGCCGGAGCGGGGCTTTCCTTTTGCGTCACCATGCATTTGGTTTGCAGTTTACGTTTACGAGAACGTAATGTATATGACTCGGGAAATGCCGAGCGGGTCGTCTGCCTCCCGCGCGATGCTTGTCGCATCCGCCCGCCGGGACGCCAGCCTCCCCGAAAGGCCGCAGAAAGGGAAGAACCATGCCGAGTTATGTTGCCCCGGTTGATGACACGCTTTTCGTTCTGGATGTGCTCGGTTTCGCCGACCACGCGGAGCTCCCCGGTTTCGAGGACGCGACGCCCGATCTCGTGGCTGCGATCCTCGAGGAAGGCGGCAAGTTCTGCGCCGAACAGATCCAGCCGCTCAACCAGATCGGCGACAAGGACGGCTGCACACGCGGCGAGAACGGCGCGGTAAGCGCGCCCAAGGGCTTCAAGGAAGCCTACGAAGCCTATGCCGAGGCCGGCTGGGTCGGGCTCTCCGCCGATCCCGCCTATGGCGGCCAGGGTCTGCCCTTTGTACTCGCCACCGCGATGAACGAGTTCACCTCCGCGGCCAACATGGCCTGGAGCATGTATCCCGGCCTGACTCAGGGCGCGATCGCCGCGATTACCCAGCACGGCTCCGACGAGCAGAAGGCGCTCTATCTGACCAAGCTCGCCTCGGGCCGCTGGACCGGCACGATGAACCTGACCGAGCCCCATTGCGGCACCGATCTCGGTCTTATCCGTACCAAGGCCGCGCCTGCCGGCGATGGTTCTTACCGCATCACCGGAACCAAGATCTTCATCTCCGCCGGCGACCACGACATGGCCGAGAATATCGTCCATCTGGTGCTCGCCCGCATCGAGGGCGCGCCGGAAGGCACCAAGGGCATTTCGCTCTTCGTCGTCCCGAAGGTGATGGCCGAGAGCGACGGCACGCTTGGCGCGGCAAATGCCGTGACCTGCGGCGCGCTCGAGGAAAAGATGGGCATCCACGGCAATGCCACCTGCGTAATGAATTTCGACGGCGCGACCGGCTGGCTGATCGGCGAGGAGAACAAGGGCCTGCGCGCCATGTTCACGATGATGAACGAGGCGCGGCTCGGCGTGGCAACGCAAGGTCTCGCCCAGTCCGAGGTCGCCTATCAGAACGCGGCGGCCTACGCGAAGGACCGGCTGCAGGGCCGCGCGCTGACCGGCGCCAAGAACCCCGACGGCCCGGCCGACCCGATCATCGTCCACCCGGATGTGCGCCGCATGCTGCTGCGGATCAAGGCGTTCAACGAGGCCGCGCGCGCGCTCCTTCTCTGGGCCTCGCTGAAGGCCGATATCTCCCGCCGCAGTGCCGATGAAAAGGAAGCGACCGCCGCCGAGGATGCGGTTGGCCTGCTCACCCCGGTGCTGAAGGGCGTGCTGACCGATACCGGTTTCGACAATGCGGTGATGGCGCAGCAGGTCTTCGGCGGCCATGGCTACATCGCCGAATGGGGCATGGAGCAATTCGTCCGCGATGCCCGCATCGCGATGATCTATGAGGGCGCCAACGGCATTCAGGCGCTCGACCTGGTCGGCCGCAAGCTCGGCGCCAATGGCGGCCGCGCGGTGATGGCGTTCTTTGCCGAAGTCGGCGGCTTCCTGCAGGCCAACGCCGAGAACGCCGACCTCGCGCCCTATCTCGCGCCGCTGCAAAAGGGCGCCGAGGAACTGCAGAAGGCGACCATGTGGTTCATGAACAACGCCATGAAGGCGCCTGACAATGCCGGTGCAGGCTCGGTCGCTTTCATGCATCTCTTCGGCCTCGTCGCGCTCGGCTACATGTGGGCGCGCATGGCCAAGGTCGCGCAGGAAAAACTCGCCGCCGGCGCCGAAGGCCGCGATGCCTACTACGAGGCGAAGCTGCTGACCGGCCGCTTCTTCATGGAGCAGATGATGCCGGAAACCGCGGTCCATCTCGCCCGCGTCACCGCCGGTGCCGAAACCGTGATGGCGATGCCCGTCGAAGCCTTCTAGAGCATCATCCGACCGTAGTGGAACGAGGATCGACAAGATGATGCGGGAAAAACAACAGAAACGAATGTCAATTCGATTCAGTTGGAACGGATAGCGCTCTAAGCTCCCGCTCTGGAACCGGCCGCAAGGCCCGGTGGAATCGAAAGGAAGGCTAGGGAGCCGCCCCGCGCGGCGCCCATCAGGGAGGATCGATTGGCCGAATTCACGCTCTACTGCTTCGCTCAGTCCGGCAATGCCTACAAGGCGGCGCTCGCGTTGGCGCTCGCCGGCGCCGACTGGGAGCCGCGTTTCGTCGATTTCTTCAATGGCGAGACGCGTTCGCCGGAATACCGCGCCATCAACGAGATGGGCGAGGCGCCAATCCTCGAACATGGCGACGTAAAGCTCAGCCAGTCCGGCGTCATTCTCGACTACCTGGCAGAGAAGCTAGGCCGCTTCGGGCCGCAGAACGAGAACGAGCGCCGCGAGATCCTGCGCTGGCTGTTGTGGGACAATCACAAGCTGACCAGCTACACCGCGACGCTGCGCTTCCTGCGGGTGTTCGCAAAGACCGGCGAGACCCCTGTCACTGCCTTTCTCGAAGGCCGCGCTGCTGCCGCGATGAAGGTGCTGAACGATCATCTCGCCGACCGCGATTTCGTCATCGGCGACCGGTTGACCATCGCCGACCTGTCGCTCTGCGGCTACCTGTTCTGGCCCGAGGAGATCGGCGTCGACTGGGCCGAATATCCCAACATCGCCGCCTGGCTCGACCGCATCCGCGCGCAGCCGGGCTGGCAGCATCCCTACGATCTGATGCCCGGGCACCCGCTGCCCGACGCGTCGTGAGTTCTTTCGGGCAAGGAGGACATGATGCCTGACGCCTTTATCTACGATCACGTGCGCACCCCGCGCGGCCGCGGCAAGAAGGACGGCGCGCTGCACGAAGTGACGGCGGTGCGGCTCGCCGCCGGCACGCTCGAAGCGCTGCGCGACCGCAACGGCCTCGACACCAGCCACGTCGAGGACGTCGTGCTCGGTTGCGTCGATCCGATCGGCGAGGCGGGCGGCGATATCGCCCGCGCCGCGGTGTTCGCCGCCGGCTATGACGACAGCGTCCCGGGCATGCAGATCAATCGCTTCTGCGCATCGGGGCTCGACGCGGTCAACATGGCGGCCGCACAGGTCATGTCGGGTCAGCACCAGATGGCGATTGGCGGCGGCGTCGAATCCATGAGCCGCATCGGCATCGGCGCCTCGGGTGGCGCCTGGCCGGTCGATCCGGAAGTGGCGCTGCCCTCCTACTTCATGCCGCAGGGCGTCTCCGCCGACCTGATCGCCACCAAATACGGCTTCTCGCGCGACGACGTCGACGGCTACGCGGTGGAAAGCCAGAACCGTGCCGCCGCCGCCTGGGAGGCTGGCCGTTTTGCCAATTCGGTCGTGCCGGTGAAGGACATCAACGGCCTCACCATCCTCGACCGAGACGAGCACATGCGCCCCGGCACCGACATGCAGTCGCTCGCCTCGCTGTCGGCCTCGTTCGAGCTGATGGGCCAGATGGGCGGCTTCGACGCGGTGGCCATTCAGGCCTACCCGGAACTCGAAGCCATCCGCCACGTCCACCACGCAGGTAATTCGTCGGGCATCGTCGACGGTGCCGCCGGCGTGCTGGTCGGTAGCCGCGAGGCCGGCGAGGCGGCAGGTCTCAAACCGCGCGCGCGCATCCGCGCCTTCACCAATATCGGCAGCGAGCCGGCGATCATGCTGACCGGCCCGGTCGATGTGACGAAGAAGCTGCTCGCACGCACCGGCATGAACATTGGCGACATCGATCTGATCGAGGTCAACGAGGCCTTCGCCTCCGTCGTGCTGCGCTTCCTGCAGGCTTTCGACGCCGATCCGGCCAAGGTCAACGTCAATGGAGGCGCGATCGCCATGGGGCACCCGCTCGGCGCGACCGGCGCGATGCTGCTCGGCACCGTGCTCGACGAGCTGGAACGGCGCGATCTCAACACCGCGCTCGTCACGCTGTGCATCGGCGCCGGTATGGGCACTGCCACCATCATCGAGCGGGTCTGACCATGCCGAAGATCGATATCGAGGGAATGGGTTGGAAGGGCGGCAGTGGCTATCCGTCGCCGTTCCGCGAGCGGGTCGAGGGCCGCGTGAGAAAGCGCCTCGGCGATGCCGTCGGCCTCGACCAGTTCGGCGTCAATCTGACCCGGCTCGCTCCCGGCGCCCAGTCGGCGTTGCGCCACTGGCATGAAAACGAAGACGAGTTCGTCTTCATCGTCGAGGGCGAAGTGGTGCTGATCGAGGACGCCGGCGAGACCGTACTGCGTCCCGGCGATGCGGCGGGCTTCAAGGCCGGCGTTTTCGACGGTCATCACCTCGTCAACCGCACCGACCGCGACGCCGTCTATCTCGAGATCGGCACCCGCGCCGAGACCGAGCGCGCCCATTATCCCGATGACGACCTGCTTGCGGAAAAGGACGCCACCGGCTTCCGCTTCCTGCACAAGGACGGGTCGAGCTACGACTAATCACACCGCCTCGGAATGCGAGAGACGGGAGGACAGAATGAGCTTTGAGAATTTCACACTGGCGGTTGACGGCGAGGGTATCGCGCTGCTGACCTGGGACATGCCGGGCCGTTCGATGAACGTCTTCACCCTTGAGGTGATGGACGAACTCGACCGCATCGTCACCGCGGTCACCGAGGACGAGGCGATCAAGGGGGTGGTCTTCACCTCCGGCAAGGATAGCTTCTCCGGCGGCGCCGATCTGACCATGCTGGAACGGCTGCTGGCGGTATTTCACGCCGAGCGCGCCAAGGGCAATGAGGAGGCTGCCGCGCAGAGGCTGTTCGACGAGTCGAGCCGCTTGCAGCGGATTTACCGCCGCCTCGAGACCTGCGGCAAGCCGTGGGTCGCAGCCATCAACGGCGTGTGCATGGGCGGCGCCACCGAACTGGCGCTCGCCTGCCACGCCCGCGTCGCGCTGCAGTCCGACAAGGTCAAGATCGCCCTTCCGGAAGTGAAGGTCGGCCTCTTCCCCGGTGCCGGTGGCACCCAGCGCGTCATGCGCATGGCCGATGCGCAGGCCGGTCTGCAGTTCCTGCTGCAGGGCCGCGAGCTGCGCCCCGCGCAGGCCAAGGGCATGAAGCTGGTCGATGAGGTGGTGCCCGCCGAGCAGTTGATCGATGCCGCCAAGGCGCTGATCGAAAATGGCCTCGATCCGGTCAAACCGTGGGACAAGAAGGGCTTCAAGCTGCCCGGCGGCAAGATCTACTCGCCGCAGGGCTTCCAGTTCTGGCCCGCCGCGATCGCCATCTATCGCCGCGAGACCCACGACAACTATCCGGCCGCCCGCGCCATCATGCAATCGGTCTATGAGGGCCTGCAGCTGCCGATGGATCAGGCGCTGACGGTTGAGTCGCGCTGGTTCGCCAATATCCTGCAGACCAAGGAAGCGGCGGCCATGATCCGCTCGCTGTTCGTCTCCATGCAGGAGCTGAACAAGGGCGCCCGCCGTCCCGCCGGTATCGAGCCAAGCCGGCTGAAGAAGGTCGGTGTGCTCGGCGCCGGTTTCATGGGCGCCGGCATCGCCTATGTCACGGCGGCTGCCGGCATCGACGTCGTGCTGATCGACCGCGACATGGAAGCCGCCGAAAAGGGCAAGGCCTATTCCGAGCAACTGATGGCCAATCGCGTCAAGAAGGGCCGCGCCAAGCCGGAAGCAAAGGACGCGCTGCTCGCCCGCATCACGCCGTCCGCCGACTACGCGCTGCTCGCCGACTGCGATCTCGTCGTCGAGGCCGTGTTCGAGGAACGCGGTGTGAAGAAGGCCGTCACCGAGGCCGCTGAAGCCGTGCTGCCGGAAGGCACCGTCTTCGCGTCGAACACCTCGACGCTGCCGATCACCTCGCTGGCCGAGAATTCGAAGCGGCCGGAGGATTTCATCGGTATCCACTTCTTCTCGCCCGTCGACAAGATGATGCTGGTCGAGATCATTCTCGGCGAAAAGACCGGCGACAAGGCGCTCGCCGTCGCCCTCGACTATGTCCGCGCCATCCGCAAGACGCCGATCGTCGTCAACGACACCCGCGGCTTCTACGCCAACCGCTGCGTCGGCGCCTATCTGCGCGAGGCCCACATCATGGTGATGGAAGGCATTCCCGCGCCGATGGTCGACAATGCGGCCAAACTCGCCGGCATGCCGGTTGGCCCGCTGACCCTGTCCGACGAGGTCGCGCTCGACCTCATCTGGAAGATCGTCAAGGCGGCCCGCAAGGATCTCGGCGAGGCCGGCGTCGAACCGCGTCAGGAAGCGCTGCTCGATGTACTGGTCGAAAAGAACGAACGCCTTGGCCGCAAGAACGGTAAGGGCTTCTTCGACTATGACGGCAAGCACAAGCACTTCTGGCCGGACCTCAACGAGGCGCTCGGCGTGCCGGTGAAGGACGCCGAGGAAATCGATGTCGACGAACTGAAGGAACGGCTGCTGGCCGCCCAGGCGCTCGAAGCGGCGCGCTGCGTGGAGGAAAACGTCGTCACCGACGTGCGTGAGGCCGATGTCGGCTCGATCCTCGGATTCGGCTTCGCGCCCTATTCGGGTGGCACGTTGTCCTACATCGACGGTATCGGCACCGCCGACTTCGTCGCCATGTGCAATGACCTCGTCGCGGCCCACGGCCCGCGTTTCACGCCGCCGAAGCTGCTCGTGGAAATGGCCGAAAAGGGCGAGACCTTCTACGGCCGCTTCCCGCCGGCACGCGTCGCCTGAACCGGCGCCCGGCAAGAATCGATGATAGGCGGCGCGGTCCTCCCGCGCTGCCTTTCGTCTTTTTGACTATGCGCATAACCAGCTGCGTTTAAACATGTTTTGCCGATACATCGGATTTGCGCGCGGATCGAAACCGCTCTAAACTTCCCGTATATCGCGAGGCGGGGACAACCCGCTTGCAGGCAGAGCCGGATCACCGGTCCGCGGTCGCGCGATCGTCGCGGAACGGGGGCGCCGGCTAGTGGGAGGTACGGATGAAGTTCATTATCGCCATTATTCAGCCGCATCGGCTGGACGACGTGCGTGAGGCGCTCCACTCGTTGGGGATCGATGGCGTGACCGTCAGCGAGGTCAAAGGCTATGGCCGCCAGAAGGGCCACACCGAGATCTACCGCGGCGCCGAATATGTGGTGAACTTCGTGCCGAAGATCCGGCTTGAGATCGTCACTGAGGAAAAGCGGGCGAACGAGGTGATCGACACGATCGCAGCGGCTGCGCGCACCGGCAAGGTCGGTGATGGCAAGATCTTCAGCTTCGACATCGAAACCGCCATGCGCATTCGCACCGGCGAAACCGGCGTCGAGGCCATCTGACTCTCAGCCGGTCGGCTCCGTCTCCCTGACGTACTGCGTATCCGGGCCGCAAGACGGTCGGGAGGCTAGGACATGGATCCGTCTGACCTGATTGAACGATTGGCAATTGCGCTGGCGATCGGCCTGATCGTCGGTCTCGAGCGCGGCTGGAAAGAGCGCAACGAGGAAGAGGGGCGCCGCTTCGCCGGCATCCGCACCTTCGCACTCAGCGCGCTGCTCGGCGGATTCTGGGGCGCCCTTGTTGCCGTCGGCGGTGCGGCTGCCTATTGGGCGCTCGGTCTCGCCTTTGCAAGCTTCTGCGCCGTGATTGCTCTTCTGCACCGCGATGAGGTCGCTCGCGACCGCGACATCGGCTCGACCACGGTCGTTGCCGCGATGCTCACCTTCGCCCTCGGCGCCTTCGCCGTTCTCGGCGACCGCACGGTTGCGGCGGCAGGCGGCGTCGCCGTCGCGCTGCTCCTTGCCGCCAAGGGCGCCATGCACGCCTGGCTGCGCCGCCTCTCCTGGGAGGAATTACGCGCAACGCTGATGCTTGCCGCCATGACGCTGATCCTGCTGCCGCTGCTGCCGGATCGCGACATGGGGCCGTTTGACGCCGTCAATCCGCGCCAGATCTGGTTGATGATGATCATCATCGCCGCGGTGTCCTTCCTTGGCTATGGCGCCATCAAGCTGTCGGGCGAGCGTCGCGGCACCTTGCTCTCGGCGGTCGCCGGCGGACTCGTGTCCTCGACCATCGTCACCATCCACATGTCCCGCCTGGCGCGGAAGTATCCGCAGCGCTGGCGCCTGTTCGCCGGCGGCGCGGTGCTCGCCTGTGCCACGATGACGGCACGGATCGTCGTCGTCGCGGCCTTCTTCAACATCGCCCTGCTGCGCTGGCTATTGCCGCCGATGGCGATTGCAGGTCTGCTCATGCTGGTGCTCGCCTGGATCTTGCTGCGCGCCCGTGACGGCGACCCCAGCCACCGCCTGCCGCTGGTGCTCAAGAACCCGTTCGAACTTGGCGCGGTGCTGACCTTCGGCCTGATCCTTGCCGCCGCGCTGATCGTCTCCAAGGGGCTGACGATCCTGGCCGGCGATTCCGGTGCTTATGCGATGGGTGCCGCGGCGGGCTTCGCCGACGTCGACACCGTGACCCTGTCGATGGCTCGGCTCAGCCAGGGCGCGCTTGCGGCCGATGTCGCGGCCACGGCGATCCTGATCGCGGCGTTGAGCAACACGCTCGCCAAGACTGTGCTGGCGTGGCTGGCCGGCGGCTGGCGGGTTGGTTCGGCGATGCTGGTCGGTCTCGTCCTGACGACGGTTGGGATCATCTATGGGATGCGCATCGCACAGCAGTGGGATCCGGTGGCGTTTTTGTCCGGATTGCAGGCTCTGGCATCGTAATCGCGCGGCGTCGGCCCAATGCGTGAGGAAAAACTGGCTTTGCAGCAGCAAAACCGGAGCCTATTGACCCGCATCAATGTCTCGGCCACCTTCGGCGCCGAAAATCAATCTCCGCGCCCGGGCTTCGCCCGGCACCAAATTCCAACGGGCTCTCATAAAAACGACTGGCCTTTTAAAAAGAAGGGGTAGGACCAATGTCCGAAATTGTGGTCGATTACTTTTATTCGCACGCCTCGCCTTGGGCATATCTCGGTCACGCCGCCTTTCTCGAAATGGCCCGGCGCAACGGCGTGAAAGTCGCCTTCCGCCCGGTCGCGCTCGGCCCGGTGTTTGACGAGACCGGCGGTCTCCCGCTCGGCAAGCGTCATCCTGCCCGTTTGCGCTATCGTCTCATCGAGCTGCAGCGCTGGCACGACAAACGCCACATGCCGATCAATCTGCAGCCGGCCTACTTCCCGTTCGACCCGTCGCTAGCCGATCGTTGCGCCATCGCCATTCAGGCTGCCGGCCGTAGCCCGGCGGAGTTCTCGCGTCGCGCGTTCCTCGGCGCCTTTGCTTACGACAAGAACGTCGCCGACGATCACGTCGTCGAAGGCATGCTGGGCGACGCCGGTGAAGACGGCCACGCGATCTTCGACGCCGCCAAGTCCGACGCGGTCACCGCCGCCTACGAGCAGAACAAGGCCGATGCGATCGCCGCCGGCGTCGTCGGCTCGCCCTGCTATGTGCTGAACGGCGAACCGTTCTGGGGTCAGGACCGCATCGAACTGCTCGAAGACGCGATCCGCTCCGGCCGTCACGCCTACACGGCCTGACCCGCCGCGCCTGCCTTGCGAGGCGGGCAAACCGATTTCGAACGACAGTCGCGAGGCAGCGGCGGGGATCCGTCGTCTGCCTCGTTCTCGTCATGACTCGGCGCTATGGTCTGCCGCAAAATAGGCCGGCGCATGTTTGCGCTGGCCGTAGTCAGTTTCGTCCTGAGGGGATTCTCTATGTGTATTGCCTGCCGCTTTGCCGCCGTTGCCGCTGTCGCCGGGCTCGTTTTTTCCGCCACGTTGGTGCGTGCTGAAGAGATGCCCGCCGAGGAAACAATGGTGGAAACGACCGTCGATAACGTGGTCGACTCGAGCCTTCCGGTGGCCAGCCGCTACACCATGACGCCGACGGAGAAGGGCATTCTGCGCCTCGACACTGTCACGGGCGAGATTTCCTATTGCCGCGAGCGGGACGACGATTGGGTCTGTACGCTCGCCGCCGACGACCGTGCGGCTTACGAGGCCGAGGTCGGCCGGCTGATGGAAGAAAACGAAGCGCTGACCGACAAGGTCGCGACGCTGGAAGAGCAGCTTGCCGCGGCCGGCGGTGCACCGACCCGGCTGTCCGAAGTGCCGCTCTCCGAGACCGAGGAAAAGGAGCTCGAGCGCGTGCTCGGCGTCACCGAAAAGGCCATGCGCGGCTTCATTGGTCTCGCCAAGACGCTGAAGGAAGAGTTCCGCGAGGACGAGGCCAAGCAGCCCGAATAGCGAATGCGAGGCGGTTCAGCCGCCGCGCCTCGCCATGCCGCGGATATGATCCTGGATCCTTTCCGGCAGCTCGATCGCCTTGCGTGTCGCGAGGTCCATCACCACGCCCGTCGCATCGCCGACCGCCGCAAGCCGCCCCGTACGGCTCTCGAACAGATGGTGGCGGAAGGTGAAGGTCTTGCGCGCAACGCCGGTGTATTTCGTCACCATGTGGACGAGATCGCCAGCCCGCAAACCCGTCGCAAGCGACAGCTTCATTTCCACCGCAACGCGTCCCAGCCCGTTTTCCGCCAACCACCGTGCGGCAAGCCCGCCGACCTCCCAGGCATGCGGCGCGCCGTCGGTGAACGCTGAAATATAGGTCTGGTCGAGCGCCGCGCCGTCGCGGTCGCAATGGCGCGGATGGATCGCCCCGCGATAGGTGATCGCCGCGCCAGCGGAAAGAAGCGCCTCGCTGTCGGGCGTTTCGGTTATCGCCCGCGCCTCGAAACTGCGCGGCTGCGCGCTATCAGGCAGCGGCGTCGCAAACGGATGGTCCGCGACGTCGAGCGTGCGCGCATAGCCGTCGATGGCTGTTGCCGCAAGCCGCCCTGACACCGGCTCGATCAGCTCATGCACCAGGGTCAGCGGATGCGGTCCGTCGAGCGCGATGGCCGAACGCACAAGGATCAGCTCGGCCACTCGCAGCTCGGAATGATAACGCACATGGCGCACCCAGCGCGGTCCGGTCATGTCCTCGTCGAGTCCCGCAAGCGTCGCGAAGTGGCGCGCCGCCGTGTCGAAATGCGCATAGTAGAACTGCACGTTCATATGAGCGTTCTCGTCACACTCCCAGGTGTTGACGATCGACCGCAGCGTCTCGGCGTGTGCCATCTATTCCGCCTTCTCGATCTGGGCATTGAGGAACGCGTCCATGCGCGCAAGGCTCTCGCGGGTGATCGCCAGCTCATCGAATGCCTGGAACACGTGGCAGCCGCCGGCAAAGAGCGCGAGTTCGGTCTTGAGACCGGCGCGGGCCCAGCGTCCGGCCATGAACAGGCTGTCGTCAACCAGCGGGTCGAGTGTGCCGACCGAGAACAGCGCTGGCGGCAGGCCGTAGAGATCGGCGTGCAGCAGCGGCGAGACGTCGGGATCGCTCACAGACCCGACGCCGCCCGACAGGAAGTGCGTCACGAACATGTCGATGTCGCGGGTGTTCAGCACCAGCCGGTCGGCACCCCAATGGCGTACGCTCGGCGTCATCGCGAGGTCGTAGCAGCCGGCGACCAGATTCGCGGCGGAGAACGGCGTGATGCCGCGCCGGTCGCGCAGCCGCAGCAGAGTGACGACGGAGAGATGGGCGCCGGCCGACTCGCCGCCAATGGCGAGGAACGAACCGCCGAATTCCTTTTCGAGATTATCGACCAGCCACAGCGCGGCGGCCTCGCAGTCGTCCGGGCCGGCCGGGTAGGGATCCTCGGGCGCCAGCCGGTAGTCGACCGAGACGGCGGCGAGCCCGCAATCGTCGGCGATCTGCTCCAGCCGGTCGTCCTGGAAGTAGGCGCTGCCGAGCACCCAGCCGCCACCATGGATATGAAGATAGGCGCCACGGCAGTCGCGGCCCTCCGGCCGGATGACGCGGATCGGGATATCACCCGCCGGCCCATCGATGGTGCGCACTTCCGCGCGCGGGCTCTTGCGCGGCACCGGGAACGGACCGCGCCCGCGGGCGCGCGCCTCGCGCGCCGCCGACGGCTGATATTGCCAGGGATCGGGCAAAGCGGTGATCCGCGCCAGCAGATCGGCGTTGAAGCGGCTGGTTTCCTCGCTGATCGAGGAGGGGCGGAAGACGGCCGGGTCGATGTCGATCATGGGTGGGCAGGTGTCCTGATGACGGGTGTCGGAACATTGAAGCCTAATTCAACCGGCACGGAAGGGAAATCACTTGAATTGCGTCGGACGCACCGCCGACTATAACGCGCACGAAATTCGGTGCGGCGATGAGGGAGACGAAGCGATGTGGCGGCGGAACGAGCGCGCGGGGCGAATCGAGCCGATCGGCAAGGCCGGCGGTGCGGAGCCGATGCATCAGGCGATGGCGCGTCTCGAGGTGCCGACGCCCGGGCGCAGCATGGTCGAGATCAGCGCCGACATCGACGCATGGCTTGACGAGATCGGCGCCGGCAACGGTTTGCTGACGGTGTTCGTGCGCCACACCTCGGCATCGCTGACGATCCAGGAAAACGCCGACCCCGATGTTCAGGCCGATCTGCTCGACGCCCTCGACCGCCTTGCGCCGCAGTCGGCCGGCTACCGGCACAGCACTGAAGGGGCGGATGACATGCCCGCGCACATCAAGGGTGCGCTGACCGATGTCAGCCTCGGCATCCCGGTTGTTGGCGGACGCACCGAATGCGGCACATGGCAGGGCATCTATCTCGTCGAACACCGCGCGCGGCCGCACCGGCGCACCGTCACGCTGCATTATCTCGGGACGTAATTCGCCCTTCAGGAAAACGCGGTCAGTGCCTTCGACAGCGCTGGCAGGCTGAGCAGTGCGCTCGCTACAAGCCAGATGATCAGTGACACCGGTGTCGAACGTGGCGCATTGGTCAGCCGCTCGTAGACGGCGGCCGGAACGCCGGCAACCATCAACGTGAACACGCCCCACAGCGCCGAACTCGCCCACAAGGTGGCAGCCGGCGAGGCGTCGAACAGGCTCGGCACGACGACGCGCATGGCTGAAAACGGCAGCACCAGCATCGGCGAGAGCGCGCCGTTGAGTACGGCGATGGCGATCAGCGCCAGGACGATCAATGTGCGAAGGATCATTGCGCGCCTCCGTCCGATTCTTCCGTTGACGTAAGCGGCATGATCTCATTGATCGACGGCGCGACGTCGGTTTCCGCCATGACGGCGAGGAACACAAAACGGGCGATGAACAGCCAGACGACCGCGAAGGCGAGAACGATCACCTTGGGCGCGATGTTCGGCGTGATGAAGCGGACGACGGCGACAATCGGGTCTGTCAGCCGCTCGAACACCCGCAACACCACACTATTGACGCCGGGCGGTACGATGAGCGCCAGCGCAAGCCGGCCGAGCAAGGTGTACATCAGCACCGCAAGCAGGAAGTTCGGCAGATGATAGGCCCAGTCGGCCGGGGTGAGGTTGCTCATAAGGATCCGCGTGTTCACGCGCCGTCCTGCGGCGCATGCGCCGTGGTAAAGCATCGGGCGCGAAAAGGAGAGGGAAATTTCTAGCCCTTGGGCGTGCCGTTGTCCGGCGGAGTATCGGGTTTCTTGCGGCTGCGGGGCTTCGCCGGTTTCTTCGCGCGGGAGGCGCGGGAACCGGTGCCGTTCTTTGCCGAAGAACTCTTCGCCGTCGAGCCGCGTCTCGTGCGCTTTGTCGGTTTGGCCTTGGTTCCGCCGGCCGGCTTCGCGGCTGCGCCGGCTTTCTCGCTGTCCGCTTTGGTGTCCAGCGCGGGGTCTTCAGCGGGCACGCTTTCGTTCGCAGGCCCTTCCAAAGCGGCGGCTCGTTCCTCGCTGGCGGGGACGGCCGCAGGCACGCTCTCCCCGTCCTGTGCGTCAGCCGGTGCATCTTCTGCCTGCTTCTCGCCGGCCGCCTCGGAAGGTTGCTCGACTGTTTGTTCGCCGGGCGTGTCACCGGCATCGCCTTCTGCTGTCTCGTTGCCGGGTTCTGGCGCTTCCGTTTCGGATTCAGCGTCTGACGTTTCGGTCGAAGGGGCGGCCGGATCTTCGGATTTGGGATCCGCCTTCGCCTCATCGGCTTCAGGTTCGACTGGTTCTTCGATCGCTGCCGTTTCGGCCTCAACCGGCTCGGGCGACGCGGGCTCGTCGCCGGTGGCGCCTGCCACTTCCGAAGTTTCCGCATCGTCGGCGGGGACGACCGGCTCGGGCCGGGGTTTGCGTTCGCGGGTGACGAGGGTCAGGCCGGCGATGACAATGAATCCGGCGGCAATGCCGAGAATGCCGGCGCCCTCAACGGCGATGGCCGTCGTGATGCCGGGAATGTGCCAGACGAGTTCGTCGCCATTGCCGGGGATCTTGTCGAAGCCGTAAGTGTTGGCCGCGAGGTAGAAGGCGGTCAGACCGAAGCCGACGATCATGCCGACAATCGCCGCGGACCGAGTCGTGTCGGACCACCAAAGCCCGAGCACCAGAACCGGGAACAGGCCGGCCGCCGCGAGCGAGAAGCTCCATTCGAACAACGTCAGGAAGTCCGGCGGTCCGGCAAGGGTGGCCCAGGCCGCGGCGCCGGCGGTCGCAATCACAGCAAGGCGGGCGGCGATGATCCGCCGGGCGGTCGGCGCGCGCCGGTCAAGGAGCTTGTGATAGAGGTCGTGACCGAGCCCGGCGCTCAGCGTGATCAGCAGCCCGTTCGCCGTCGAAAGGAACGCGCTCAGGGCACCGACGACGACCAGGGCGGAGATGGCAAAGGGAAGGCCGGCGATCTCCGGCGCGGCCAGCACGGCGAGTTCCGCGTTGAGCGCGATGTCGGCGGTGGCAAGCCGATAGCCGCTGTCGCCGCAGGCGCGCGTCACAACCGCAAGGTCGATCGCATCGGCGCCGCACAGCCGGGCAATCGCCGCGCCCGTATCGCCGGTGCCGAGCAGCCAGCCTGCCTTGTCGGCGAGTTCGGCAACGCTGGTGCCGACGGTGAGCGCCAGAACTTCATGCTTGACCAGCAGTCCGAGCGCCGGTGCGGTCAGCACGATGGCCGCAACGAAGACGACCGCCCAGGCGCTTGCCCGCCGGGTCTCCACGACCGAAGGCGCGGTCAGCGAGCGCGTCAGGATATGCGGCATGGCGGCGGTACCCGCGACCAGCGTGACGAGCAGGGCCAGGAAGTTGAAGCTGTCCTGCGTGGCGGGCGCTGACTGCGGCTCCAGAAGCGACAGGGTCGCTGCGCTCAGGGTGCCGCCCGCCCGCTCGATGTCGGCGACACTGTGCACGAGGTCGCCGAGCGCCAGCGGCGGGATCGGATTGCCGGCAACCTGCACCGACAGCCAGATCGCCGGCAGCAGATAGGCGACCGCGATCACCACATATTGCGCCGCTTGCGTCCAGCTCACCCCGCGCATGCCGCCGAGCAGCGTGCAGGAAAGGATCACCGCGAGGCTCAACAGCACCGAGGTCTGGAAGGACAGGTCGAGAAAACGACCGGCAATCGTGCCCATGGCGCCGAGTTGCGCGACGAGGAACGGGAACGAACAGGCGATCAGCACGATCAGGCCGAGCAGGCGGGCGATATCGCTGCCGAACCGCACCGACAGGAAATCGGGGACCGTGTAGACCTCGAACGCGCGCAGACGCGGCGCGATCGCGATGGCGATCAGGGCAAACCCGCCGGTGAGCCCGAGGCCGTAGGCAAGCGCATCGTAACCTTCGTTGGCGATCAGCCCGGCAAGGCCGACGACGACCGCACCGGCGAGCCCGTTGGCGGCCATCGCCATGCCGTTGGCGACCGCCGGCATCTGCCGTCCGGTGACGAAAAACGCATCCACGTGCAGCGTGCGCGCGCCGACTCCGATACCGGCATAGAGAATGACGAGAAGCAGCGGAATCGCCACGGTGATCACCGATAGCGACAGGCCGATCTGCTCCATGAGCACGAGCAGCAGGAGTGCGCCAAAGAACGCGCCGCCGAACCGGGCGAAAAAGCTGCCTGGGCTCGACGCGAAGTCGCGTCCGCCGATCGGTCGCGTCATTCTGGGCCTCATCTCCGTCAAGCGCCGCCACCGTCGCTCGGTGCGCCACGACTTTGCCGGGCAGCGAGCCAGAAGACAAGAACGACGCAGACGAGCAACGATCCCTGCGCTGCGAAATAGCTGGTGAACGGCAGGCCGAAGAAGGTCGGGCCGCCGAGGGTTTCGCCCGCCACCGGCACGGCGACGACGAACAGGGTGAGAAGAACGCTGGCGATCACGGTCCGCACGCCGGTCTGCCGCAACCAGGTCAGGATCTGCCGAACCGTCATGTCGTCGTTTCGTCTCCGGGCGTCGTGGGGCGCGGGCGATCTTTCGACCTCGCCTGCCAACCAGTTGAACGGCGTGCCGATCCTATCACCGAAGGGGCCGGCGACAAGCAAGAGCAAACACAAAGACTGTGAAGAGACGGCAAAAAACGCGTCACGATTCGAATAGGGTTTTGCGAATTGAGTATGATACTATAGCCTTATGACAGCGCGATCTCCTGTCAAGGTAATGAAATATCGAATCTATTTCCTTCAGAAGAAAAGCGTTGCGGGCGGTTGCGGCTTCTCCGCCGTTGCTTGCATATTCAGGCCCGTGGGTCATAAAAGAAAAACAAGGCCATTCCGGCTGATGCCGGGGAAGGCCTGGGGTTGAATTAAGCCCCGCCAGGGAGGGTATTGTGATGTCCGAATTGATGTCCGCCAGTCATTTCATCATTGCCGACGACCACCCTCTGTTTCGCGGCGCCTTGCGGCAGACCCTTTCTGAAACCTTCGGCGACATCCGCATCACGGAAGCCGGAACCCTCGATCAGGTTTCCCGCGAACTCGAGGCGAGCAGCGACGTCGATCTCGTCCTCCTCGACCTGTCGATGCCCGGCATGCGCGGCTTCTCCGGCCTGATGTATCTGCGGGCGCAATATCCCGGCGTCCCCGTCGTTATCGTTTCGGGAACCGAGGATCACGCCGCCATCCGCCGTTGCATGGAATTCGGCGCCGCCGGCTTCATCCCGAAGTCTCTCGGCACCGATGTCATTCGCGCCGCGATCGGCGCGGTGCTGCAGGGCGACATCTGGGTCCCGGCCGACTTCAACGTCAACGCCGAGGATGACGACGAGATCCAGGATCTGGTCACCCGTCTCGCGTCGCTGACGCCGCAGCAGGTGCGCGTGCTGATGATGCTGAGCGAGGGGCTGCTCAACAAGCAGATCGCCTACGAACTCAGCGTATCGGAAGCGACCGTCAAGGCGCACGTCTCGGCGATCCTGCAAAAGCTCGGCGTCGAAAGCCGGACCCAGGCCGTCATCGCCGCCAACCGGATCGAAGCCGGCCAGTGGCAGTCGGTTACTTCGGACGCCTGATTTTCCGGACCTTCATTCCGCAGCCGAGCGGTAGTTCTTCACCTGTGCGGCGAACGCCCTGAGCGCTGCCGGTTTCACCGGCTTCTGTAGCACCGTGAGGTTCTTCGCCTCGGCGTCCGCGCGAACCGCCGGCGAGCGGTCGGCCGTCACCAGTGCGCCCGGCAGGTCGATACCGAATTTCCAGCGCAGGTGGACGGCGGCCTCGATCCCCGTGCCCGCGTCGAGGTGGTAGTCCACGAACAACAGATCGGGCATGCGCTCCGACCCCTGAATCGCCAGCGCCGCCTCGCTCTTGTCGTTCGCGGTCAGCACCGTGCAGCCCCAACCCTCGAGCAGGGTCCGCATGCCCGACAGGATCTTCGGCTCGTTGTCGATGCACAGAACCAGAAGCCCTTCGAGGCGCGAGGCCGGAACCGGGGTTTCGGCAACCGGTGCCGCTTCGACCGGCACCGCCGTGGTGATCGGCAATTCGACGGCGAACCGCGAGCCCTTGTCCGGCGTCGAGACGACGGTCACGGGGTGATGCAGGACGCGGGAAATGCGTTCCACGATCGACAGGCCGAGGCCGAGACCACGCGCAGCGCGCGCGCCTTCCTCAAGCCGCTGGAACTCGGCGAAGATCTCCTTCTGCTTCGACAGCGGAATGCCCATGCCGGTGTCGTGAACCTCGATCCGCACCTTGTTGCGCTGCCGTCGGCAGCCGACGAGAATGCGCCCCGACCCTGTGTATTTGATCGCGTTGGAGACGAGGTTCTGCAACAGCCGGCGCAGCAGCCGCCGGTCGGAGCGCACCGAAAGATGCGGTGACACGAAACGAAGGTCGAGGCCCTTGTCCTTTGCCATCGGTTCGAAATCGACGCGTACCTGATCGAGCAGCGTATCGAGACGGAAGATGCTGATCTCCGGTTTCAGTGCGCCCGTGTCGAGCCGCGAGATATCGAGCACGGCGCCGATGATCTCTTCCACCGATTCCAGTGACGCCTCGATATTGCGCACCAGATCCCGGTTCTCGCTTTCCGAGAAGCGGTCGACGAGGCTCTGCACATAAAGCCGCGCGGCGTTGAGCGGTTGCAGGATATCGTGGCCGGCGGCAGCGAGGAAACGCGTTTTGCCGAGATTGGCGTTGTCGGCCTCGCGCTTGGCGCGGATCAGTTCCTGGTTGAGCCGGGTCAGTTCCATGGTGCGCTCGCGCACCCGTTTTTCCAGCGTCTCGTTGGCCCGCGCCAGCGCCTCCTCCGCCATCACCCGCTCGGTGATATCGGTGTAGGTCAGCACGATGCCGCCGTCGGGCATCGGGCTGGTGCGCACCTCGAGCACCGTGCCGCTCAACGCCAGATGCTCCTGGAAGGCGGCGAGATGCTTGACGATGCGCGTCATGCGGTCGGCGACAGCAAGATCGCGGCTGCCGGCGCCGAACTCGCCGCTCTCTGCAATCGACATCAGGATGTCGCTGAGCGGCGTGCCGACATGGCCGAGTTCCGGCGGCAGACCGAGCAGCTGGCGGTACTGCCGGTTCCAGCAGGACAGCCGCAACTCGCGGTCGAACACCGCAATGCCCTGGCCGACCTGATCGAGCGCGGTCTGCAGGAGGTCGCGATTGTACTGGATCGCCGCCGTGGCATCGTCGAGCAGCTTCATCGCGCCCTTGGTGGCGGGATCGCGCTGCTTGACCAGAAGCGAGATCACCAACCGGGCCGATGCCGCACCGATGGCGCTGGCGAGCAGTTGTTCGGAATAGCGCATCAGATGCGCATCCGCCGTCTGATGACCGATCAGCGGTGCATCGCCCTCGCGCGCGTAGCGGTCGAATGCGCGCTCGGCTCGTTCGTCGCCGAGATAACGGGCGACCGTGCTGCGCAGATCCTCCACCGTCACCGCGGTGCGCCATAGCCTGAGCGCCGGCGCTGGCGTCAGGTCGCTCGGCACGAACATGCTCGCCTGCAGCCGTTCGATCGCTTCCGGCGTACGGCTCAGCGAAAAGGCGACGTAACACACGACGTTGACGGCAAGGCTCCAGAACACGCCGTGAATGAACGGATCGATGTTCATCCCGAACAGTTCCTGCGGGCGCAGCATGGCGATACCGAACGGCCCGGCATCAAGCAGTGCGCGCGGGATGAGGTCGGCTGCGACGAAGGTCGGCAGAAGCAGCGTGTAGGTCCAAACGAGGAAGCCGCCGACCATGCCGGCGATGGCGCCGCGCGCCGTTGCCCGCCGCCACACCAGGCCGCCGAGGAAGGCCGGCGCGAATTGGGCGATCGCGGCGAATGACAGCAGACCGATCGAGGCGAGCGCCGCCGTCCCGCCGACGAGGCGGTAGTAGATGTAGGCGAGCAGCAGAGTGAGCCCGATCGCGGCGCGGCGGATGTTGAGCAGAAGCCGCGCCATGTTCTGCGTCGTCGTATCCTCGTACTGGGTACGCCGCAGGATGAAGGGGATCACGAGGTCGTTCGAAATCATGATGGCGAGCGCCACCGAGGCGACGATCACCATCGCGGTCGCCGCCGACAGGCCTCCAATGAAGGTGATGAGCGTGATCGCCTGGGCATCCGCCTGCATCGGCAGGGCGAGCACAAAGGCGTCGGCATTGACCGTGTCGCCGAAAGTGATCAGGCCGGCGGCGGCAATCGGCACCACGAACAGGTTGATCAGAACCAGATAAAGCGGGAACAGCCAGCGCGCGCGCTTCAGTTCCGCTTCATTGTGGTTTTCCGTGATCGTCACATGGAACTGTCGCGGCAGCATCATCACCGCGAAGAACGACAACAGCGACAGCACGATCCAGGTGCCGCCATTGAGGCTTCTGTCGAACAGCGGCTGCGCATCGGTGCGGGCGTTGAACTGGGCGAGCAGGTCGGTCGGGCCGTCGAACAGCCAGAAGGTGACGAAGATGCCGGCGGCGAGAAAGGCGACCAGCTTGACCACGGACTCCGTCGCGATCGCCAGCATCAGACCTTCCTGATGCTCGGTCGCGTCGATGTGGCGGGTGCCGAACAGCGCGGTGAAGACGGCCATCATGAAGGCGACGACCAGCGCGATATCGCCGAACACCGGCGCCATGCCGCCATCGGTGACCGGCGCGCTGGTCAGCATCGTCGTCAGCGCCGTCGACACGGCTTTCAGCTGCAGCGCGATATAGGGAACCGTGCCGACCAGCGCGATCAGCGTGACGACGGCCGCCACCGGCTGGCTCTTGCCGTAACGCGCGGCCATGAAGTCGGCGATCGAGGTGATGCGTTCGGCCTTGGCGAGCCGCACGATCCGGCGCAACAGCGGGAAGCCGATGGTGAAAAACAGGATCGGGCCGATATAAATCGTCAGGAAATCGAGGCCGCTCGACACCGCCATGCCGACCGAGCCGAAGAAGGTCCACGAGGTGCAGTAGACGGCAAGCGAAAGCGCATAGATAGCCGGCCGTCCGGCGCGCGCGGGCGCCTTGCCGGTGCGGTCGCCGTAACTCGCGACGGCGAACAGAAACCCGATGTAAACGAACGCCGCACCGACGACGACCCAGCCTTGCAGCATTTCCCTTTTGCGACCGTTACCCGGTCTCCCTATGAGCTACCCTTGCAGTTTTGACAGCTTTGGCAGCTTTTTCCCGATCGGAGCACAAGCCGCCGGCCTTGTCCACAAAATGCCGATCCGCAACGGAATTTTGCCTCTCGGAAACGGCGCGCAGACCCGGGTGCCGGGTGGAAAATCCGGTGACAGCGGCGGATTTCGAGCGAAAGCTGGCGAACAAAATTTCCCCTTTACGTTCCTGTTTCCAGGCTCCGTGTTTTTTCGTATTCTGCCGCGGTCAGGGGTCGTCCTGTTTGCGTCGCAAGGGCGCGGATCTCCAGGAGGAAGAGACGGTGTTGAAGGAATTCAAGGAATTTGCCGTGAAGGGCAATATGATCGACATGGCGATCGGTATTGTCATTGGTGCGGCGTTCGGGGCAATCGTGTCATCGCTCGTCGACGACATCATCATGCCGCCGATCGGCGTACTGCTCGGTGGTTTCGATTTCAGCGATCTGTTCATCGTGCTCAAGGGCGCCGATGGTGGCCCGTTCGCGACCGTGGCCGCGGCCAAGGAAGCCGGTGCGGTGACCTGGAACATCGGTCTCTTCATCAACGCGATCATCAAGTTTCTGATCATCGCCTTCGCCTTGTTCATGGTCGTTAAGGTGATCAACCGACTGAAGCGCGAAGAAGAGGCGAAACCCGCCGAACCGGCCGCCCCGCCGAAGCAGGAAGTGCTGCTCGAAGAAATCCGTGATCTGCTGAAGAAGAACTGACGGATCCTCTCGGGGCGCCGTCCGGCGCCCCGCCATCCCCACCGACGTTCCGGATACGCCTCCACACCGGATTCGCCGGCCTCCAAAGAACGATTGCGGTCGCAAAATGAACGCCGAACAACTGATCGCCGCCCTGCAGCCGCAGGCCCAAGCGGCTCCCGAAAGCGGTATCGTCGAAGTCTTCAATTATGGCCGTGGCCGGGAAGGGCTGATCCCGCTCTGGGTCGGCGAGGGCCATCTGCCGACACCCGATTTCATTTGCCGGGCCGCCGCCCGTTCGCTCGAAGCGGGCGAGACCTTCTACACCTGGCAGCGCGGCCTGCCCGAACTGCGCGAGGCGCTCGCCCGCTATCATGAGCGCCATTATGGCCGGCCCTTCGATGCCGAGCGGTTCTTCGTCACCGGTTCGGGCATGCAGGCCATGCAGACGGCGATCCAGATGGTCGCCGGCGCCGGCGACGAGGTGCTGGTCCCGACGCCAGCCTGGCCGAACTTCGCCGCCGCGATCGGCATCGCCGGCGCCGCGGCGGTCGAGGTGCCGATGCAGTTTGCCCCCGACGGCTGGACGCTCGATCTCGACGCGCTTGCCGCCGCCCGCACGCCGCGTACCCGCGCGATCTACCTCAACTCGCCGTGCAACCCGACCGGTTGGGTGGCCGATGAGGCGTTCCTGCGCGCTACCCTCGATTTTGCCCGCAAGCATGGCCTGTGGATCATCGCCGACGAGGTCTATGGTCGCTTCTATTATGGCGAGGCGGCGCGCGCGCCGTCCTTCTATGACTTCGCCGACGACGACGAGCAGATCCTCTACGTCAACACCTTCTCCAAGAACTGGGCCATGACAGGCTGGCGCGTCGGCTGGCTTTCCGCGCCGCCGGCGCTCGGCCAGGTGATCGAGAACCTGATCCAGTATTCGACCTCGGGCGTTGCCGCCTTCATGCAGCGCGGCGCGATTGCAGCCCTTGATGAGGGCGACGCGTTCGTCGACGCACAGGTCGCCCAGGCGTTGCGTGGTCGCGACATCGTCTGCGATGCACTCGCCTCGACGGGCCAGGCGCGCTTCGCCGTGCCTGACGGTGCCTTCTACCTGTTCTTCGGCGTCGACAAGGAGCCCGACACCAGGCGCCTCGGTCTTCGCCTTGTCGATGAGGCGAATGTCGGGGTTGCGCCGGGCACCGCATTCGGTGCTGCTGGCGCGGGCTTTGCCCGTCTGTGCTTCGCGCGCAGCGAGGAACAGCTCGCAGCCGCCGCCGAGCGTCTGGTTGCCTGGTTGAAAACCTGAGGGAATGAGCGGAGACGGATTGAGCTCCTCGTAATTTCCCGTATGCTACAAGCGATTTGTGCAAGGACCCCTGTCGGAATGCGTGACGAACGGACAAATCTGGGCCAGGAAATCGAGAGCATCTCGGAGTCGCGCCTTGCGAGCGTCCTCGACACGGCGGTTGACGGTATCGTGGTCACCGACGAGCGCGGCCGGGTGTTGGTCTACAACAAGGCTTGCGAGCGGTTGTTCGGCTATTCGGCTGTCGAGATGATCGGCGAGAATGTCGTCAAGATCATGCCGCGCGAATACGCCGACCGTCACGACGACTACATGCACAACTACCGCACAACCGGGGAAAAGCGCATCATCGGCATTGGCCGTGAGGTCGCCGGGCTGCATCGCGACGGCACGGTGATCCCGGTCGAATTGTCCGTCGGCGAGGCGATCACGCCGGTCGGGCGCCAGTTCATCGGCATTCTGCGCGACCTGCGTCAGCGCAAGGCGGTCGAAAAGCGCATCGACGAATTGCAGGCGCAACTCGTTCATCTCGCGCGCATCAGCGCGATGGATGAGATCGGCGCCGCTGTCGCTCACGAACTCAATCAGCCGCTTACCGCGGTCATGCTCTATCTGCAGGCGGTCACGCGGCGGCTGCGCACCGTCGCCGAGGAAACCGGCGTCGACGCCGACGAGCGCGCCATCGATGTGCTCGCCAAGGCGGTCGGTGAGGCCGACCGGGCCGGCAAGATCATCCAGCGGATGCGCCAGATCGTCGAAAAGCGCGAACCGCAGCGCCGTGCGGTGCGGCTGGAGGAGCTGATCGACGAGGCGATCGAACTGACGCGGCTCGGGCGCTACGCCGGTGAAGTCGAGATCCGTCGCAGTGACGAGCCGGACCTGCCGTCGGTCGACGTCGATCCGGTCCAGATCCAGCAGGTCATCGCCAATCTGGTGCGCAATGCTATCGAGGCCGTGCGCGAATGCGACGAGCGCTGGGTGCGCATCGGCATCCGCCGTGTGGGAGAACGGGTCGAGGTCGAGATCGCCGATTCCGGTCCCGGCATTCCCGAAGGACGCCGCGCCGAACTGTTCAAGGCGTTTTCGACCAACAAGCGCAGCGGCCTCGGCCTCGGCCTGGCGATTTCCCGCACCATCGCCCAGAACCACGGCGGTGATCTGACAGTGGATCCGGGCGGCAACGGACAGGGCGCGCGCTTTCTGCTCCTGCTGCCGATAACCGGCAACGATCGCTCGCAGGGCGACGAAAAAACAGCGGAATAGGGGAGGGGGCCGTACTCATGGCGGTGAACGAGAACCAGGCAGTCATCTACATCGTCGACGACGATCCCGCCGTGCGTGACGCTCTGGCGGTCGTCTTCGAGATGGAAGGGTTTGAAGTACAAGCCTTCGCGACCGGCGACAGCTTCCTCGAAGCGGCCAACGGACGCATTCCCGGATGCGTGCTGCTCGACGTTCACATGCCCGGTCGCTCCGGCATCGACATCCTCAAGGAGCTCAACGCCGATCACTACGCCGCACCGATCTTCATTATCTCGGGCCAGGGCGACATCCCGATGGCCGTCAACGCGATCAAGCAGGGCGCGTTCGACTTCATCGAAAAGCCCTTCGACGCTGAAACCGTGGTCAATCGGTTGCGCGAGGCAATGGCCGCGGTCGAACAGCGGATCCACAATTCGGAACACCTCGAAGATCGCGAATTCCCGGGTCGGGAAACGCTGACGCCGCGTGAGCGTCAGGTGCTCGGCCAGATCACAGCCGGCGCGTCCAACAAGGAAGCCGGCCGTGAACTCGGCATCAGCCCGCGCACGATTGAAGTCCATCGTGCCCGCATCATGGAAAAACTCGGTGCCCGCAATGCCGCCGATCTGGTGCGCATCGTCATGTCGGCCGACAATCTGTAAATACCTGCGATCACGGTCTTTCTCGATTTCGCGCATGACGCCGGCGACAGGTCGGCCGCCTCGTTGCGGCTGTATTCGTCCGGCCAGAAAGCCGTCACGCCGAGCTTGATAAGTAGCACTCCCAATAGTCAAACGATCGAAATCCGCCATTTTTTCGTAGGTTGGTCTTTTGGCCGGCCGTTGGTACTGCGTTCCGTTGGTACTGCGTTTGCGCGGGAGAGCATCGTGCTCGTTCATGTTTTGGAAGACGATCCGGGCGTTTCCGATTCGCTGCAGCTCTTGCTGGAGCAAGTCGGCCATGAAGTGCGCCTGTATCCGACTGCGGAAGCGTTTTTCCATTCGGGCAAACCGAAACCCGATGATCTGGTTCTGGTCGACCTCGGCCTGCCGGATGCGAGCGGAGCCGACGTGATCGACTGGATGGGCGAACTGCCCGTCGCCCCCAGGATCGTTGCCATCAGCGGCCAGTCGCGACTCGCCATCGAAAGTCAGCTCGGTATCGCCAACCGGTTGCCGCTCCTGCGCAAGCCGCTCAATGAGGATGCGCTGCTGGCGTGCCTGTAGGCGCACGCCGCGCCGGTTCATGCGGCGAAATCACGCATCTTTTCACCATTAGGTAAATCGGCGTATGTAACGCTCCGAATATTCCCTAAATCGCTGGGAAGCTAGAATTTTCTCGCTCGGACGATGGACAGAGGCACCATTTCCGGGCAGAGGTTTTTCAAATGCGTTTGACCTGCGTCAATTTTCGCCATGGGCCAAGGACGGAATGGCCCCTTAATGGGCGGAGATTTCGAAGGTGCTGAACTGGCGCGGCCGCGCCGGACGCATTGAAATCGAGGAGGGGTAAATGGCTCAGCTTGAGCAGCCGCGAAAGGGCGACGCCCACCGGCTTGCTGTGTCGTCGGCACAGAGCGAGCAGGCGTGGAGCGAGTATCTGCATTCCAATCGTGCCAAGACGCTACGCTACGCCCAGCACGAGGTCATCTTTTACGAAGGCGATCCCGCCGACCGCATCTATGAGGTCGCCGAGGGCGCCGTGATGCTCTACAAGCTGCTGCCGGACGGGCGGCGGCAGGTGGTCGAGATTCTGGGCCCGAACGACCTGTTCGGCTTTCCCGTGAGCGGTCTGCATGATTGCGCCGCCGAGACCCTGGTGCCGACGGTGGTGCGCATGCTGCGTCGCCAGGATGTCGAGGACACCGCGGATCTGCAGCAGCACGTCACCCGTTGCCTGCTTTCGCAGATGGAAACCCTGCACGATCACGCCGTTCTGCTCGGCCGCAAGTCGGCGCTTGAGCGCGTCGCGACCTTCCTGATGCGCTTCGTGCCGAATCGTGGCGGCCCGGGTTGCACCGGCCCGCAGGACGAGGATGCCGACGATTGTGTCGTCCATCTCACCATGACGCGGCAGGAGATCGCCGACTATCTAGGTCTGACGATCGAGACGGTGAGCCGGGTGATTTCGGAAATGAAGCGCCGCTCGCTGATCAGAATCGAAAAGCAGGACCGCATTCGCATCCTCAAGGTCTGCGACATCTGCCACCTGACCGGCGCGCACTAGGTCGCCCGAACGGAAATCTCCGGCGCAAAACGCTGGTTCGAAAACAACAAAGGCCGCGCATCGGGTGAGATGCGCGGCCTTTTCGTTGGTCTTTCGGGCGACCGGCGTCTTAAACCGCGACCTAATGGCGGGCGGCGGCGGCGGCCAGATAGCTGTCGAAGGCGGCGGCGGCGATGCGCACATAAGGCCGCCCGGCTTCAAGCACCGTGACGACCTTGCCCTCGACCGCGACGAGGTTGTCGTCGATCAACTCGCCGAGCTGTTCGAAGGCGCTGTCGAACTCGGCGATGTCGATGCCGTATTCTTGCGCCACGGCCGCAACATCGACCGTATAGGCGGTCATGATCTCTTCGATGATCAGCGCTCGCGCCCGGTCGTCGTCGTCGAGCGCCTTGCCGCGAGCGATCGGCGGATGCCCGTCCTCGACGGAACGGCTCCAGCCGCCGATATCGGGGGCGTTCTGCGCGTAACCCTGCGGCAGCTTGCCGATCGAGGAGGCGCCGAAGCCGATCAGCGCCGGAGCCGCATCAGTCGTGTAGCCCTGGAAATTGCGCTTCAGCGTGCCGTCGCGCGAGGCGATCGCCATCGGGTCGTCGGGCTGGGCGAAATGGTCGAGGCCGATCACCTCGAAGCCGTATTCGGCGAGCCGGTCGCGGGCAGCCGCGGCCAATGCCAGGCGGCCTTCGACACCCGGCAGCTCTTCTTCCTTGATCAGCCGCTGGTGCTTCTTCATCCACGGCACATGGGCATAGCCGAACAGCGCCAGCCGGCTCGGCTTGAATTTCATCGCCAGATCGACAGTCTCGCGGATGTCTTCCGGCGTTTGTTTCGGCAGGCCGTACATCAGGTCGAGATTGATCGCGTTGATGCCGGCACCGCGCAGTGCGTTGACCGAATTCTCGACCACCTCGAAACTCTGGATGCGGCCGATCGCGGCCTGGACCTCGGCATTGAAGTCCTGCACGCCGAGGCTCGCCCGGGTCACCCCGCACTCGGCCAGCGTGTCGGCAAGCCGCGTCGTCACCGTCCGCGGGTCGAGCTCGATCGCATGTTCGAGATCGCCGTCAAGGTCGAACCATTCGCGCAGGCTCGCGACCACCGCCCGGAACGAGGCGTCCGGCAGCAGGCTCGGCGTGCCGCCACCCCAGTGGATATGACTGACCGGGCGCTTTTCACCGATCAGCTTGCCGATCAGCGCGACTTCCGCCGCCAGCGTCTTGCCGTAGGAAACCAGAGGGGCTTCCTTCTTGGTGACCTTGGTGTGACAGCCGCAGTACCAGCACATTTCCTGGCAGTAGGGGACGTGCAGGTAGAGCGAGAGGTCGCCGCCGGCCGGCAGGTCGCGCAACCACGCCTCATACATTTCCGGCGTCACATCGGCGCTGAAATGCGGGGCAGTGGGATAGGACGTGTAGCGCGGCACATTCCGTGTCGCATACTTGCTGACGAGGTATTCCATACGCTCCTACCTATCGACGAGAAGAACTGCCGGCTTTGACCGACGTCAACCGGTTATTGCCACGGAATCGCGGTCAAGCCAAATTCCGAGCCCTGTTCAACGGATGCGAATCTACACCCCCTGCGGAAGGCAGCAGGAAAAAATGCATGCGTCATTGTGTCGGGATCGGTGTGCGCGCGAAATCGGTGAAGTCCCTGAGTTGTGCGGCGAATGAACTGAAAACACGGTGGAAATCCGTGCGCCCGATAGGTAATTGTCCGGGTAACGGTTACAGATGCGACAGCGTATCCTGTTGACCCGATGGAGCCGTGTATGGTTCACGGCTTCGATACCTGTGGGACTCTGCCGGAGCGATGTAGCTCTCAGGAGCAAGCGGGTAACGGCTGAAACGACATCTGGGAATGCCGGAAACGGGTTTCAAGGGTCGTTCGGTTGGGGACACATAAATATCAACCCATAATCGGGGCGGAACGATGGCTCGATCTGCTGAGGCAAAGTCTCTGACGCTTGAGGAAGGGCTCTACGCCGCATTCCTCGTCGTCCTTACGCTCATCTGTCTGGTGATTGCCGGTAAGGCATATGACCAGGTGATGGCATTCCACGCCGTTGTAGGTGCCGCATTCTCGGCGCTTGGCGTTTTTCTCATTTTCCGCGGGTATTTCGCTCGTCCGGGCGGCGCCGTGCCGCAGGTCGTCAACGGAACGCCCAACTACAACTACGGCCCGATCAAGTTCGCGACGATCGCGGCCATGTTCTGGGGTCTCGCCGGCTTCCTGGTCGGTGACTACCTTGCCTGGGAACTGGCCTTCCCGGCGCTGAACATGGACCTGTCGTTCCTGAACTTCGGTCGTCTGCGCCCGCTGCACACCTCCGCGGTGATTTTCGCGTTCGGCGGCAATGTGCTTCTCGGCACGTCGTTCTACGTCGTTCAGCGCACCTCGCAGGCCCGCATGCCGGGCATCGTGACGCCGTGGTTCGTCATTCTCGGCTACAACGCCTTCATCGTGATCGCCGGCACCGGCTATCTGCTGGGCGTTACGCAGTCGAAGGAATACGCCGAACCGGAATGGTACGCCGACCTGTGGCTGACCGTTGTCTGGGTGGTCTACCTGCTGCTCTTCCTCGGCACGCTGTGGAAGCGCCGTGACCCGCACATCTACGTGGCGAACTGGTTCTATCTGGCCTTCATCGTCACCATCGCGATGCTGCACCTCGGCAACAACGTGACGGTTCCGATCTCGATCTTCTCGTCCAAGTCCTACATCGCCTGGTCGGGCGTGCAGGACGCGATGACCCAGTGGTGGTACGGCCACAACGCGGTGGGCTTCTTCCTGACCGCCGGCTTCCTGGCCATCATGTACTACTTCATCCCGAAGCGCGCCGAACGGCCGGTCTTCTCGTACCGCCTGTCGATCGTTCACTTCTGGGCACTGGTCTTCATCTACATCTGGGCTGGTCCGCACCATCTGCACTACACGGCTCTGCCGCAGTGGGCATCGACGCTTGGCATGACCATGTCGATCATTCTGTGGATGCCGAGCTGGGGCGGCATGATCAACGGTCTGATGACCCTCTCGGGCGCCTGGGACAAGCTGCGCACCGACCCGGTCATCCGCATGATGGTCATCTCGGTCGCGTTCTACGGCATGTCGACCTTCGAAGGCCCGATGATGTCGATCCGCGCGGTCAACCAGCTTTCGCACTACACCGACTGGACCGTTGGCCACGTGCACTCCGGTGCTCTCGGCTGGGTGGGCTACATCTCGTTCGGCGCGATCTACTGCCTCGTTCCGTGGCTGTGGAACCGCAAGGGCCTGTACTCGCTCCGTCTGGTTAGCTGGCACTTCTGGGTCGGCTCGATCGGTATCGTGCTCTACATCACCGCGATGTGGGTGTCCGGTATCCTTCAGGGTCTGATGTGGCGGGCGTATACGGCGCTTGGTTTCCTCGAATACTCGTTCATCGAGACCGTGGAAGCGATGCATCCGTTCTACGTCATCCGTGCGATCGGCGGCGCAATGTTCGTCCTCGGCGCGCTCATCATGGCCTACAACCTCTACATGACCATCCGCTATGGCGAAGCCGAAGAGGCCGAGTCTGCGAAGGTCGCCCCCGCCGCGGCGGAATGAGGAGGATCGACCCATGGCTAACAAGCACGAAATCTTCGAAAAGAACTCGATCATCCTCACCGTCGGCATCCTCATCGTGGTTGCTATCGGTGGCCTGGTCGAAATCGTCCCGCTCTTCTACCTGAAGAGCACCATCGAAAAGGTTGAGGGCATGCGTCCCTACAGCCCGCTCGAACTGGCTGGCCGTAACATCTACATCCGCGAGGGCTGCTACACCTGCCACTCGCAGATGATCCGTCCGCTTCGCGACGAGATCGAACGTTACGGCCACTACTCGCTGGCGGCGGAGTCGATGTACGACCATCCGTTCCAGTGGGGCTCCAAGCGTACCGGCCCGGACCTTGCCCGCATCGGCGGCAAGTACTCCGACGAATGGCACCGCGAGCATTTGGTCGACCCGCGCCAGGTGGTGCCGGAATCGGTCATGCCGGGCTATCCGTTCCTCGCCACCGCCGAGCTCAGTGCCGATCACATGGATCAGCACCTGAAGATCAACACGGTGGTTGGTGTTCCTTACACCGAGGATCAGATCGCCAACGCCAAGGCTGACCTGTTCACCCAGGTCAATCCTGATGCCGACGATATCGACGGCTTCATGGAGCGGTATCCGAAGGCTGTCGTCCGCGATTTCGACGGCGATCCCAGCAAGGTTACGGAGCTCGACGCGCTGATTGCGTATCTCCAGATGCTGGGCACGCTGGTCGACTTCTCGATCTACGACAACAAGGCAGACCTGCGCTAGGCGAAAGGGGTGATGATGTACGAACAACTCGCTCATTTCGCTGGCACATGGGGTGCCCTTTACTTCGCACTACTGTTCCTGGGCGTGCTGGTATACGCACTGTGGCCGTCAAATCGGAAGCAGTTCGATGATGCCGCCCATATCCCCCTCAGGGAGGATTGATAAATGGCTGAACACAAGAAAGACATCGACGAGTTTTCGGGCGTCGAAACGACCGGTCACGAATGGGACGGTCTGAAGGAACTCAACAATCCGCTGCCGCGGTGGTGGATCATGACCTTCTACGTCTGCATCATCTGGGCAATCGGTTACTGGATTGCCATGCCGTCCTGGCCGCTCATCGAGAGCTACACCGCGGGTGTCCTCGGTGCCTCTCAGCGAGCACAGGCGATCGAAGCCTACGAAACCGCGGCTGCGGCCCGCGCCGAAAAGGGTGCTGGTCTGGTCGAGGCTTCGCTGGAAGACATCCAGGGCAAGCAGGACTTGCTTGAGTTCGCCATGGCGAACGGTAAGGCCGCCTTCGGTGACAACTGCGCTCCGTGCCACGGCACGGGTGCGACCGGCTCCGCCGGCTTCCCGAACCTGAACGATGACGACTGGCTGTGGGGCGGCTCGCTCGAAGCGATCCACACCACCATCCAGTACGGCATCCGCTCGGGCCACGACGAAGCCCGCGTCGGCGACATGACCGCCTTCGGTCATGACGAAATCCTCGAAAAGGACCAGATCACGCAGGTCGTCGGCTATGTCCGCAGCCTGTCGGGTATGGAAGCCGAAGGGGCCGACATCGAAGCCGGCAAGACCGTGTTCGTGGACAACTGCGCGGCCTGTCACGGCGAAGATGCCAAGGGCATGCAGGAACTCGGTGCGCCGAACCTGACCGACGGCATCTGGCTGTATGGTTCTGACGCTGCGACGCTTACCGAAACCGTGACTGCTGGTCGCAAGGGCGTGATGCCGGCGTGGACCGGTCGTCTCGACGACGTGACCATCAAGTCGCTGGCCGTGTACGTCCACAGCCTCGGCGGTGGTCAGTAAGCGAACGCGATCCGAAACGGATCCGGCGGTGTTTGTTAACGCACGCCCTTGAAAAAAGGCGGCGGCCCTCTGGCCGCCGCCAATTAACTGGATACATACCTTTAAAAAGCACTCACAAAAAAAGACCGGCAAAAAAGAGAGACGAAAGGTAGACGTTAGATGCGTGTTGAGACCCAGAACGGTGGGGCCGGAGATTCTCCGATGTATGCATCGCATGAAAAGGTCTATCCCGCCGCAGTAAGCGGCCGGTTTCGGAAGATCAAATGGGCACTGCTGGTCATTACGCTTGGTATCTATTACCTGCTGCCCTTTGTGCGATGGGATCGCGGACCGAACGCGCCCGACCAGGCCGTCCTCGTCGATATGCCGGGGCGCCGTTTTTACTTTTTCATGATCGAGATCTGGCCACAGGAAGTTTACTACTTCACCGGCCTGCTGATCCTTGCCGCATTGACGCTGTTCCTGATGAACGCGCTCGCCGGCCGCGTCTGGTGCGGCTACCTGTGCTGGCAGACGGTCTGGACCGATCTGTTTTTCGCCGTCGAACGCTGGGTCGAAGGTGACCGCCGCGAGCGCATCAAGCTCGACAAGACGCCGTGGAGCTTGCGCTGGATCCGCCAGAAGGCGACCAAGCATATCCTCTGGATATTGATCGCCTGGTGGACCGGCGGCGCCTGGGTCCTGTACTTCGCCGACGCGCCGACACTGGTTGTCCAGCTCGCAACCCTGCAGGCGCCCTTCGTCGCCTACATGTTCATCGGCATCCTGACGTTCACGACCTACGTGTTCGCCGGCTTCATGCGCGAGCAGGTCTGCATCTATATGTGTCCCTGGCCGCGCATTCAGGCCGCTTTGACCGACGAGTTCGCGCTCAATGTCACCTACCGGCACGACCGCGGCGAGCCGCGGGTCTCGGTCAAGCAGGCTGAAAAGCTGCGCGCGGCCGGTGAACCCGCCGGCGATTGCGTCGACTGCGGCCAGTGCGTCGCGGTCTGTCCGACCGGCACCGATATCCGCCATGGTTCGCAGCTTTCCTGCATCCAGTGCGGCCTGTGCATCGATGCCTGCGACAACGTGATGAAGAAGATTGGCCGTCCGACCGGTCTGGTCACGTACGATACCGACGACAATATGGATCGTGCCGAACGTGGCGAGCCGCCGGTCTATCGTCTGATCCGTTTCCGCACCATCGGTTACGTCGTCATCATTTCGGCTGTCTGTCTGTTCATGCTCTACACGCTGACCAACCGGACGCTCGAAGACGTCAATGTGCTGCACGACCGCAACCCGCTCTACGTCAATCTGTCGAATGGCGGTGTGCGCAACGGCTACACCATCCGCCTTCTCAACAAGGAGGCGCGTGAACGCGAGTTCGTGCTCTCCGTGGCGGGAATGCCGGAAGGCACGTCGCTGGAAGTGGTCGGTGTCTCCGATCAGGTCGAGGGCAAACCGAAGATCTCCATCGGCCGGGACCAGACCCGTGAGGTTCGTGTCCTCGTCGCCTCGCCCCCGGGCGTGAAGATGCCGCATTCCTCGGATGTGACCTTCACCATCACCGACGCCGAAACCGGCGCCAGTGCGAGTGTGAGCGACTACTTCAAGGCATCGAGATAGCCTTGCCAGAACACGGCGCCGGGTTCTCCCGGCGCCGTCTCGCATCGGCCGGCCGCAGTGTCGGCCGGGATGCCGAACCATCAATCGATCGACCGGCGCGGTCTGGGCAAGGGGGGCTTGTCCCGGCCGTTTGGGCGTCGGTAGGGTCTCTCCGACGGGCCGCCATGTCGCCCGCCGCAGAAACGGACGGATAGGACCTCGCGATGAGCGAACTGACAGGCAAGCCGATCACCGGACGTCACGTTCTGATCGGGTTGATCATCTTCTTTCTCGTGGTAGCGACCGCCAACGGCGTGCTCATGTGGTACGCGATGAAGAGCTGGAGTGGCCTCGAGGTCGAGAGCTCCTATGAAGCCGGCCGGGAGTTCCCCGACGAGATCGCCGCCGCGCGCCAGCAGGAAACCAAGGGCTGGAAAGTCGGCATCGAGACCGAGCGTGATGCCTCCAGTACCGCGCAGATCCGCGTGACCGCGACCGACGCCGGCGACACGCCGATCAACGGGCTTTCCTTCACCGGTCAGCTGACGCGGCCGATCAACAGCGCTCAGGACCACCAGTTCGCGCTGGAGGCCGAAGGGCGCGGCGTCTATGTTGCCTCCATCGACGGGGTCGAGCCGGGTCAGTGGACGCTGATCGTCGAGGCCAAGGACGGCGAGGAGCGCGTCTTCCGGTCGCGCAACAAGGTCTTTTTCAGGCAATAGGGGCCGGCCGCGGACCGTGTGTCCGCGATCCGGGTTCCCGTTCAAACCGCAGAGTGGCCGGCCATGAACGCCCCCCTTCGCGATTGGAGCGCCTTCGCGACGCCCACCGATGACGACAAGCTCCACATGGATCTTGCCGTCGAGGGTGTGCATTGCGCTGCCTGCATGACGAAGATCGAGCGTGGCCTGTCCTCGGTCCCCGGCGTCACCCAGGCGCGCCTCAACCTGACCACCCATCGCCTCGCCGTCGAGTGGGACGAGACCGAGGCCGACGCCGACCAGATCGTCAACATGGTCGAGCGGCTTGGCTATCGCGCGCATCCGTTCGACCCTTCGCGGCGGTCGAGCGAAGAAGACGCGATGACGCGCATGCTGCTGCGCTGCCTCGCCGTCGCGGGCTTTGCCGCGATGAACATCATGCTGCTGTCGATATCGGTGTGGTCGGGCAACGTGTCCGGCATCGAACCCGAGACGCGTGACTTCTTCCACTGGATTTCCGGCCTGATCGCGCTGCCGACTGCGGTCTATGCGGGTCGTCCGTTTTACGTCAGCGCCTGGCACGCCTTGCGGGCGCGCAGCCTGAATATGGATGTGCCGATCACCATTGGCGTGTTTCTGGCGCTCTCGCTTTCGGTCCTGCAAGTCTTCCAGCACGCCGAGGATGCCTATTTCGACAGCGCCGTGATGCTGCTGTTTTTCCTCCTCGTCGGCCGCTTCTTCGATCAGAACATGCGCCGCCGCACGCGCTCCTTCGCCGAAAACCTCGCGACCCTGCGCGCCGAGACGGCGACCAAGAAGAGCGCCGACGGTGTGCTGCGCGACGTACCGCTGTCCAAGGTCGATCCGGGCGATATCGTGCTGGTGCGCCCCGGCGAGCGCGTCTCCGTCGACGGCATCATCGAGACGGGCACCTCGGAGATCGACCAGAGTCTCGTGACCGGCGAAACCGCGCTGGCCGCTGTCAAAGCCGGCGAGCGGGTCTATGCCGGCACCTTGAACGGCAGCGGCGCACTTGAGATCCGCGTCAGCGCTGCCGCGACGGGCACGCTGCTCGACGAAGTCACCAAGCTCCTGGAGACCGCCTCGCAGGCGAAGTCGACCTATGTCCGTCTCGCCGACCGCGCCGCGCAGTATTACGCGCCGCTGGTCCACGGTGCCGCCGCCGCCACCTTCCTGTTCTGGTGGGCCTGGGGTATCGGCTGGCAGCCGTCCCTCGTGGTGGCGATCTCGGTCCTCATCATCACCTGCCCCTGCGCCCTCGGCCTCGCCATTCCCGCCGTGCAGGTCGTCACCAGCGGGCTCCTGTTCCGCCGTGGCGTGTTGTTGCATTCCGGCGACGCCATCGAGCGGCTCGCCGCCGTCGACACCATCGTTTTCGACAAGACGGGCACGCTGACGCAACCGGTTCCGAGCCTCGTCAATGCTGCTGAAATCGCACCCGCCGATTTCGCGCTTGCCGGACGCCTCGCCCTGTCGAGCCGGCATCCGCTCGCCGTGGCGCTGGCCGGCGCCTCCGCGGCCAATATGCCGTTCGAGAACGCGCGCGAAGAGGCGGGTCTTGGGGTCGAGGTCGAAGTCGATGGTGTGTTGCACCGCCTCGGCAGTCCGAAATTCTGTGACGTCGAGGAGGCAACGCTCGAGACCTTCCGCGCCGCGCATCCGAGTGCCTCGATGCTCGCCATGCGCGCCGGTGACGCGATGCCCGTCCTGTTCGCGCTAGAGCAGGAGCTGCGCATCGACGCGGCTGATACCGTCCGGACACTGGTCGAGGGCGGCTACCGCGTCGAGATCCTGTCGGGCGACCGCGAACCGGCCGTTACGGCCGTTGCCGATACGCTCGGCGTTTCCGAGTGGCAGGCCGGCCTTGATCCGACCGGAAAGATTGCCCGCCTCGAAGCGCTCGCCGCCGAGGGCCGCAAGGTGCTGATGGTCGGCGACGGCCTCAACGACGCGCCGGCCCTTGCCGCAGCCCATGTCTCGCTATCGCCTGTCACCGCGGTGCATCTCAGCCAGGCAGCGGCCGATGCCGTGTTCCTCGGCGAGCGGCTCTTCCCGGTCTCCGACGCGCTCAGGATCGCCCGCCGTGCCCATGGCGCGATGGTTCAGAACCTGGTGCTCGCGGCTCTCTACAACGTCATTGCCGTGCCGTTCGCCGTTGCCGGCGCGGTCACGCCGCTTGTCGCCGCGCTCGCCATGTCGGGATCCTCGATCGTCGTGACCTCGAACGCGCTGCGGCTGCGCCTGTTTGACAAGCTGCCGACCGACGATCTGGCCGACCGGCTCGCCGCACCGGCGCGCCCGACGGAACAGGCCTGCCCGGTTCCTCTGCCGTCTCTCGACGAGTCACCGGAAATCGGCTCCGGGGGCGCGTCCCGGTGACCGGGCCTTGGCGTAGGGACCTGACGTAATTTGAACGAACACTCGGGGCATATTTGTTGACAGCGGCTTTGCCGCCCGATCTGAATGCAAAGGTTCTTCCGGTTCGCGAAGTTGGACGGTCGCGTTGGAGGGACGGAGCAACATCGAGGGGAAAGTCGAATGAAGACGCTGTTCGCGTGGGTGGTGGTGTGTGTTTCCTTGTTGCCGGCGACCGCCAGCGCGGCCTGGTCGACCTGGGTATCAAGCGACGAATATCAGGCGATTTTCGAGCGCCACCTGTCGCAGCAGCGCTACCCGGCGCGGGTCGAGGCGCGGCTCTCGCGCGGCGCGGTGCAGTATCGCGCCGACTTTCGGCCGTTTCCCTGGCCGGGCTTCAACTTCGCATCCCACCACGGATGGGATGACAACGGATTTGCCCGCAAGAACCGTCAGTACCGCAACCGCGGTATGAACCTGACGTGGCACAACCGGATCATCGTCCGGGGCCGCGCCTACAATCAGGGTACCTGGGTGCTCGAATAGAACGGATGAAAGGGCCTTCTCGGGAAGGCCAGGAAAGCAAGTCATGGACGTCCTGATCTATCTGATCCCGATTGCGCTCGGCCTGGGCGGCGTTGCGCTCGCCGCCTTTCTGTGGGCGCTGAAGACGAACCAGTTCGATGACCTCGACGGGGCCGCCTGGCGGGTGCTGCAGGACGATGATCTGCCGGAAGATCGGCGGCATAAATAGGCCGGGGAGGGCGGTTTCCTCCCGGTTTCGCCCAATTTCGCCTCACACCCGGTCACCTCTGCGTGAGATCGCCGGCTGCGGCTGAGCGCGGCAATACCTCCTTAACCGATCCGCCGAACACTGAAAGGCATATGCAGCCGCCCGCGCGAAAACGCGCGGTGCACAGCCCCAAGAGGCATGGCCGCAATGGTCTCGGCAGTCGGCAATTCCAGCGCGTTTCTCACCTCCGGCGGCACCCCCGCTGCCGGCGCGTCGCCGCGTGGCGAGGAGCAGCGCATCAAGGCCGAAATCCAGTCTGCTCGTGGTGAGCTCGAATGCACCACCTGCGAGGGCGACAAGGAAAAGCTCGAGACGCAAATCAAGGACCTGCAATCGGCGCTGCGCCGCGTCCAGACGAACGAGGTTCAGGCACCGCCGGCCGACGACGCGCGCGGGCAGGGCACCGTGACAGCGCCCAACACAGACAACAACGCCGAGGCCGCTCGCCAGACACGTTTCGATCCCGCCGATCCGAGCACATGGACGCAGACTCCGCCGGCGGACCCGAAGGCCGCCGGACAGATCCTCGACATCACCGTGTGAACACCGCGTCACTCCCGCTCGCGAAAGTGGCGCTTGTCCTTCATCACCTGCTTGACCATCTTGCCGAACGCCTTGCCGCGCTGCCGCCGCTCGGCCAGCGTTGCGCTGTTGAAGGCCTCTTCGGCCATGAGCTTGTTGAAATGGGCAAGCCGTACCGGGTCGAGCTCTCCGGCCGCAATCGCCGCCTCAACCGCACAGCCCGGCTCGCCGTCGTGCCGGCAGTCGGCAAAGCGGCAAGAATGGGCGAGCGTTGTGACATCGGAGAACACGTCGTCGAGCCCGTCCTGCACGTCGGTGAGCTGCAATTCGCGCATCCCCGGCGTGTCCATCAGCCAGCCGCCGGATCCGAGCCGATAGAGCGCGCGGCCCGTGGTTGTGTGACGGCCCTTGGCATCATCCTCGCGGATGCCCTGCGTGGCGATGGCAGCGTCGCCGAGCAGGCTGTTGATCAGCGTCGACTTGCCGACGCCGGAGGATCCGACGAAGGCAACGGTTTGCCCCCGCCCGCACCAGACCGCGAGGCGGCCGGCGCTTTGCGGATCGCGGGCATCGAGCGTTTCAGTGAACACGCCGGGCAGGGCTTTCGTGACCGCATCGGCATACTCGTCCGCTGTGTCACTCAGATCGGCCTTGGTCAGCACGACGACCGGCGTCACGTCGGCCTCGCGCGCGAGCGCCAGGTAGCGTTCCAGCCGGGCGATTTTGAAATCCTGATTGCACGACGTGACGATGAACAGCGTGTCCACATTGGCGGCGATCAGTTGCAGCTTGCGGCCGGTGCCCGGTGCCCGCCGCTTGAACAGGCTGCGCCGGCCGAGCCGCCACCGCACCCGCCCGGTTTCCCGGTCGAGCATCAGCCAGTCGCCGACGGTGGCCACGTCCTCGTCATCGTCCGAGGCGCGATAGGGCGGCAGATCGCTCTCGATGCCCGGCCCGATGATGTGGATGCGGCTGCGATGAACTTCCGTGACGCGCACCGGAACGCCGGTGGCGAGGTCGTTGGCGTCGAGTTGCGAGGAATAGAAGGCGGTCCAGCCGAGGCCGGACAGGTCGGAGATTTGGTCGCTCATTGGTCTCTCAAGAAGGATGTGGGCGGAACCCCGCCGCAAGGCAAAACACATCGTTCCGAAACAGCCGGGCAAGCGGCGCGTTTCGGGTCAAGCCATGCCGAGAGAAGCCGGAAGAAACGGATTTGGCGCCCAATAGGTTACGGCGCCCGAAACCGCTTAAGCGTTCTGGCTCACGATCCCGGCGAGAGAGACAACGACAAGCAAAAAATCTCCATTCGGTTGGTTGCGTCGAACGCGCAACGGGGCAATGCCCGTTTGGTTCTCGCAACGATGCGGGTTTTCCGACCCGATGGCCCCAATGTGCGCCTCGCATTGCGACGATTCAAGGGCGTCCGGCGCGAAGGGACTGCGACAAAAGAAAACTGGCGCGCCCCGGGTTCGGAGCGCGCCAGCTCAATCTCGTTCACATCTGGTCCGGGTCGGACGCTCAGCCACCCGCGGCCGGGAAGATCGCGACCTTCTTGGCTGCGTCCGGCTCATTTGCGTGGTTCGACGGTGCCCGCTCCAGGCCGAGTTCCGCCCACACGTCGCACAGCGCGTCGCACAGATGGTCGATCAGCGCGTCATCGTGGAACGGCGTCGGCGTGACGCGCAGCCGTTCGGTGCCGCGCGGCACGGTCGGGTAGTTGATCGGCTGGATGTAGATGCCGTGCTTCTCGAGCAGCAGATCGCTCGCCCGCTTGCACTTCTCCGGATCGCCGACCAGCACCGGAACGATGTGCGTTTCCGACGGCATCACCGGCAGGCCGGCGGCGGACAGAACGTCCTTGGCGCGCTGCGCCTGACGCTGCTGGCCTTCGCGTTCCGCGTTCGATGCCTTCAGATGTTGGATCGAAGCCGTTGCCGCGGCGCACAGGCCGGGCGGCAGGGCGGTCGTGAAGATGAAGCCCGGCGCGTAGGAGCGCACCGCATCGACGATCGCAGAGGTCGAGGTGATGTAGCCGCCGAGAACGCCGAACGCCTTGGCGAGCGTGCCCTCGATGACGTCGAGGCGGTCCATCAGGCCTTCGCGATCGGCAATGCCGCCGCCGCGCGGGCCATACATGCCGACCGCATGCACTTCGTCGATATAGGTCATTGCGCCGTACTTGTCGGCGAGATCGCAGATCTTCTCGATCGGGCCGATATCGCCGTCCATCGAGTAGACCGATTCGAACACGATCAGCTTGGCGCGTTCCTTGCCGGCCGCCTTGAGCAGCTCTTCGAGATGTTCGACGTCATTGTGACGGAACACCTGCTTGTGCATGCCCGAGCGGCGCACGCCCTCGATCATCGAGGCGTGGTTGAGCTGGTCGGACAGGATCAGACAGTCCGGCAGCAGCCGTGCGATGGTCGAGATCGCGGCTTCGTTCGAAACGAAACCGGAGGTGAAGACCAGCGCCGATTCCTTGTTGTGCAGATCGGACAGCTCGTTCTCGAGCTGAACCAGCGGATGGTTGGTGCCCGAAATGTTGCGTGTGCCACCGGCACCGGCGCCCATGCGCCCGACCGTGTCGCGCAGCGCGCCCATCACGGACGGGTGCTGCCCCATGCCGAGATAGTCGTTCGAACACCAGACGGTGATTTCCTTTTCGACGCCGTCCTTGCGCCAAATCGCGCGCGGAAATCGACCGGCCATGCGTTCGAGATCCGCGAAGACGCGGTAGCGCTTTTCGTCCTTAAGCGCGTCCACGGCGCTCTGAAAGAATGCGTTGTAATTCATCTTTCCGCCTTCAATTGCCCCTCACGCGAAACCCTAGTGTTTCCGGCTGCAAAAGTCTAACGGTCAGAATGCCGCGTTGTTGTGCAACTGCGAAAACACAAAGCATCCGAAGCATTTGAGACTGAGGGAGGTTTGCCTTTCATCCCCCGTCGGGAAACCCGAACTCTCGTCGTAAATGCCGCTTCGGATACGCGGATAGAATGTCCAAGTTCGTTGAACAGTCTAGAGCGGTATTTGCCTTATTTTGGAGCCGCTCGAATTGATCGACGACAATTAATGTCGTTTTCCGAGCCGAATTTCAGTCGCCTTGCGGCTTGCTCGCGAAGGATACGGCAACGATGCCGTTCCCGGGGACACCCCGGGCCAGACGAAACGGCGCGAGGTCCCTGAATTGACGCGGCGTTTCCCCGGAGCCGCGATCAGCGACGGTTGAAGGTGAAATCGGCCGCCGTGAAGGTCTTGCCGGACGATACCTCGGTAACGCTAACGACAAGTCGGTAGCTGCTCTTGCCCTTCAGCGTGATCGTCACCTTGCCGCGTGCGATCACGGTCTGGCGGTTGTCGAAGGTGACGGTGGTGAACGTCGCGCCCGAGCCGGTCGGCTTGCCGGTCGATTTGGTCGTGCCGTCCTGGCTGCCGGTCGTCAGAAGGCTGCCGGTCAGCTGGCCGGTATTGGCGAGATAGCCGAGCGAACCGGCAACCTTGATCTTCGCCTGTGCGCCGGCGCACTTGCCGCTGTTCTTCAAAAGCGTTCCGTCGCGCGCCAGCGTGCTGGTCAGCTGGCAGATGACGTTCTCGGGCGCCTTGTCCGCACTTTCACGAACGACCCCTCGGCCCTTGAAAGAGCCGGAGATCGCAGCGAGGAAATCGGTGCCGGCATCGGCGCTCGCCGGAACGGGGGCCGCAGCCGACAGGGCGGCAATGGCGCAGGCCGCAATGCCAACGCGCCGGACGGCGCGGAACGGCAGGGGAAACGCGAGATTGAACGTCACGGGCAGAAATCCTTCGTAGATCCGGTTGGCCGGGAAAATGCCGGCGGTTGCCGGCAGAATAATGACAGACCTGTCGATTCGACGGCGCCGGTTTTGCCAGCGCTCTGTGTCGGATTGAATTTGTCGCTTCTATGGCATCGCCGCCGAGCCATGCTATAGCCGACACCATATGGACGCCTTGGCGAGTCGCTGATTCGCACGGCGTTCCGGCCCCGAACCGGGGGCCGAAGACCAGGCAACCGTTTTCCAGGGGGCGAGACGTTTCGCGATGGCTGCCACATTCGCAAGTGATCTTCTGCAATCCGCACAACTGTTCAAGACCGTCTTCGACGAGAGGCTGCAATCCATCGGACTGACGGCGGAAAGCTATGTTCTGCTGCAGGCCGCCGCCGACTGGGACGGTCGGCCGTGGCGGTTCCTCGTGCAGTGGCCGGCGACCGGCTCGCGCCAGACCAACAATGCCATCCTGCAGGAATTCATCAATCAGGAATGGATTGCCAAGATGGCGATGCCGAACAAGCCGAAGGGCAACGCCATTGCCATGCTCGATGGCGGTCGCGCCAAGCTTGCAGAAGCGATGGCGGTTGAACGCCGCCTGGCCGCCGAAGTCCTCGTCGGCACCAAGCCCGAAGGGCTGTCGGCGCTTGCGGCCGTCTTTGCCGCCATGCAGGAAAACCTCGGCAGCCTCGTCAGCGACCAGAACGGCAACGGCGACGACTGAGCGCTTTCAGTAAAGCCTCAATACGGCTCCTCGCCGCCGCTCGTGCCGCCGTCTTCCTCGACGACGGGCACGGCGTAATGGCCGGTCAGCCAGCGGTTCAGATCGACATCGGCGCAGCGTTTCGAGCAGAACGGAAAGAACTTCCGGCTCGACGGCTGGTCACAGATCGGGCAGGGGCGGGTCCGCCGCAACGGTTCGACGTTGTCGCCTGCGGGCGCGGTTTTGCTCTTGTCGGTCATTGCGGGCCGTCCGGAGGTCTGGTGAGAATCTCCGCTCAGGAATATTTCAACGTGATGCCGCCGTCGACCAGCAGTTCGATGCCGGTGACATATTTCGACTCGTCGGACGCCAGAAACAGCGCCGCATAGGCGACATCCCACGCGTCGCCCATATGGCCCATCGGGCACTGGCCGTCGCGCACCTTCCACATCTGCTCGACGTCACCGTCGGCATATTCCTGTGCCAGCCCGACGGCCTTTTCCACCATGGGGGTCTTCAGCAGCCCCGGCAGCACCGCGTTCACCCGCACATGCTTCGGCGCGTACTGCACGGCGGTCGTGCGCGTCAGATGGTTCATCGCCGCCTTGGTCGCGTAGTAGGTGGCGTAAGGCACGCCCGTGTAGCGGATCGAGGCGATCGACGAGATGTTGACGATCGAGCCGCCGCCCTGCGCTTCCATGATCGGGATGACGTGCTTCATGGCGAGAAACGCGCTCTTCAGATTGATGTTGAAGACGCGGTCCCATTCCTCTTCCGGCAGTTCGACGACGCCGCCGACTTCGGCGATGCCGACATTGTTGTCGAGCACATCGATCCGACCGTAGGTTTCCATGCAGGCGGCCACCATCGCCTTGATGTCGTCATGGCGCGAAATGTCGGCCTGCCAGGCCGTTGCCTCGCCGCCCTCGCTGCGGATCAGTTTGGCGGTCTCTTCGGCCGCTGCCATGTTGATGTCGACGCAGAAGACCTTGGCGCCTTCGCGGGCAAACAGCACCGAGGTCGCCTTGCCGTTGCCCCAGCCGGGTCCAATCGAACCCGCGCCGACCACCAGCGCCACCTTGTCCTTGAGACGTCCCGTCATGATGTGTCCTCTGTTCGCGGCCCGATGCCGGGCGTGTTCCTGTGTCAGCCCCGGCGGGCCGAAAATCAGCCCTTGCGGGAATTGTCGATGTCGCGCAGTTCCGTCTTGAGGATCTTGCCGTAATTGTTCTTCGGTAGCGCATCGACGAAGACGTAGTCCTTCGGCCGCTTGAAGCGGGCGATCTCCGACAGGCACAGCGCGTCGAGTTCCATCGCCTGCGTGTCGCCGACCACATAGGCGACGACCACCTCGCCCCATTCCGGGTCGGGCCGGCCGATGACGGAGACCTCGCGCACATTCGGGTGCTTCAGGAGCACCTCCTCGACCTCGCGCGGATAGATGTTGGTGCCACCGGAAATGATCAGATCCTTGGAACGATCCTTCAGCGTAAGGAAGCCGTCGTCGTCGAAGGCGCCGACGTCGCCGGTGTGCAGCCAGCCGCCGCGCAGCGCGGATTCGGTCGCGTCCGGGTTGTTCCAGTAGCCGGGAATGACCGTGTCGCCGCGCACCAGCACCTCGCCGATCTCGCCGGTCGCAAGCGTGACGTCGTCGCCGTCCGCAATCCGCACCTCGACGGCGGAATTGACCAGACCGGCGGAGCCGAGCCGCTCCATCCAGCGCGGATGCTTGCGATCGGCGATCGCCCATTTCGGCAGCACCGTCGTCGTCATCGGCGTTTCGCCCTGGCCGTAGATCTGCGCGAAACACGGGCCGAAGCGGTCGAGCGCGCGCAGCGTGTCGGCCGTGTGCATCGGCGCACCGCCCCAGATGATGGTGCGGATATGGCCATCGGGCACCGTGTGCGGGCTTTCCACCAGCCGCTTGATCATGGTCGGCGCCGCGAACATCGAGGTGCCCGGCCGCTTGGTGAAGAAGTCGAGGATTTCCGAGGGCTCGAAGCCGCCCGATTCGGCCACCGCATTGACCGCGAAACGGCCGACATGGGCCATGATGTAGAGCCCCGAGCCGTGGCTCATTGGTGCTGCGTGCAGCAGCGTTTCGCCCGGCATGGTCGGGTCTACGTCGCTCATATAGGCGAACGACATGGCGGTCAGATTACGATGGGTCAGCATCGCGCCCTTCGGCCGGCCGGTCGTTCCCGACGTATAAAACAGCCATGCGAGGTCGTCCGGACCGCATTCGGCAAGCGGGAGCTGGTCGTCCCCGAACAGCGCCTCGTAGTCCGGTCCGCCGATCGGCACCAGCGCTTCCAGCGTATCGGGGCGGTGTTGGGCGATTTCCGCATCGAGCCCGACGCTGGCGAACGCCACCCGGCTGCCGGAGTTCTCCAGTATCCAGCCGATCTCCGCGCCATGCAGCTTGGCGTTGACCGGAACGGCGGCAAGACCCGCCCACCAGATGCCGTACAGCGTTTCGAGATAGTCGGCGGAGTTCTTGGCAACGATCGCCACCCGGTCGCCGGCGGACAGGCCGAACCGCCCACGCAGGGTGGCCGCCAGTTGCGCGGCACGCATGGCAAAGCCCGCGTAGTCGCGCACGACCGTTTGCCCGCGCATGATCGCCGGCAGCAAGCCGTAACCGAGACCGGCCCGGCGAAGCCAGACGGCAATGTTCATGGCAATCCTCCCCTTGACGGAATGCAGGCCGCGCTGATCGCAGCCGCCGTCATCCCGGACGTCTCTTGATTGGTGCACCGGCGAAAACCGACGCTCTTTGAAGGGAGTAGAAAACGTCGGCCGGGCGATGGCAAGGGGAAACCCGTTGAATGGCCCGCCGGCCAGGGCGGCATCAACCGCCGTGGATCGGGAAACCTTCACCGCCGAGCAGGGCGATTGTCTCGTAGAGCGGCAGCCCGACGACATTGGTGTAGGAACCGCTCAGATTGACGACGAATGCGCCGGCACGGCCCTGGATCGCATAGCCGCCGGCCTTGCCGCGCCATTCGCCGGAATCGAGATAGGTCTCGATGTCGGCGCGCGACAGGCGCTTGAAGCGCACCTTGGTCTCGACCAGCTTGTGGCGGATTTCAAAGCTCGGCGTCACAAGGCAGACGCCGGTATAAACGCGGTGGCTGCGGCCCGACAGAAGTTCGAGGCAATATTCCGCGTCGTCGAGCGTCTCGGCCTTCGGCATGATTCGCCGCCCGACGCCCACCACGGTGTCGGCGGTCAGAACGTAGCTGCCGGTAAATTCGCTCGCGCGCTCGACCCACATGCGTGCGACTTCCGCCTTGGTGCGCGAAAGCCGATTCGCCAGGCTGCGCGGCGACTCGCCCCGGTTCGGCGCTTCGTTGATGTCGGTCGGATGCAGATGATCGACGTCGAGCCCGGCCTGCTCAAGCAGCGCCAGCCGCCTGGGCGATCCGGATGCCAGAATGAGTTTGGGGCGGTCGGTCATGGCGGGCTACCGGTTGTGAATGTCCTTGGGTTCGACGATCACCGGCCGCAAGCCTTCGGGCCCGCCGACCGCTTACTTGAATCGGTAGGTGATCCGGCCCTTGGTCAGATCGTAGGGCGTCATTTCGACCAGCACCTTGTCGCCAGCCAGCACGCGAATGCGGTTCTTGCGCATCCGGCCCGCCGTATGGGCGATGATTTCGTGGTCGTTTTCCAGTTTGACGCGAAACGTCGCATTGGGGAGGAGTTCGGTAACAACACCGGGAAACTCCAGAATTTCTTCCTTCGCCATGCCTGTCCTTGGCTCGTAAATCTGGGAATGTGCCGGGAAACTAACGGATTGTCGGCAGAAAGAAAACCGTTTCCTTGGCCGGGCAAGAAAACTATTGCGCATGGCAGATCCGCGTTTGCGGAATCGGTGCGCCGCGCCCCGTTCTCGGCGATCAAACGCTCGGCGTCGGCGACCAGTCGAAGCGCGCCTTGATGCGCTCCATCAGGCTGTCGCGCACGGCCCGGTAGGCATCGAGAATCTGCTCGCGCGAACCGCCGGCGAGCGTCGGGTCGGCCGTCGGCCAGTATTCCACGTCGATCGCTTCGCTGCGGGTCAGTTCCAGCGCCTTGTGGTGCGCTTCCGGCGCCAGCGTGACGATCAGGTCGAAATGGATGTCCTCAAGATCATCGAGGGTCTTGGGCTGGTGCCCGGAGATGTCGAGACCGATCTCATCCATCACCGCGGTGGCGAAAGGATCACGTTCGCCGCGCCGCACGCCGGCCGATGTCGTGTAGATCTGGCGGGGAAAGAGCTGCTTCATGATGGCGGAGGCCATCGGGGAGCGGACCGCATTCATGCTGCAGGCGAACAGCACGGCTCCAGGGCGCCGGCTTTTCGCTGGAGGGGCGTCCAACGGCTAGCCCTTCCAGTGCAGCGCGCAGACCAGCGTGAACAGCCGGCGCGCTGTGTCCATATCGACTTCGATCTTGCCGTTCAGCCGGTCGCGCAGGATCTGCGAACCGTCATTGTGAACTCCGCGCCGGCCCATATCGATGGCCTCGATCTGGCTCGGCGAGGCGGTCTTGATCGCCGTGTAGTAGCTTTCGCAGATCAGGAAGTAATCCTTGATGATCTTGCGGAACGGGGTGAGCGACAGGATGTGCGCGACGACCGGCGCGTTCGCCTCGTCGTTGATCTCGAAAACGAGTTTGGACTCGATGATGCTGATCCTCAGCCGGTAGGGACCCTGGTCGTACCCTTCGGGGCGGAACTCGTTTTCTTCCAGCAGGTCGTAGATGGCGATGGCGCGCTCGTGTTCCACATCCGGTGTCGAGCGCGCGATGGACCGTTCATCGAGGAGGACCTCGATGAGCCTGTCCGTCGTTGTCTGGGATGCGCGCTCGTTCATGCCCGACCGTTTCTGGTTCGCTCACATATTGAGGCGGATCGAGACCGATCGCCCGTGCGCCTCGAGACCTTCCGCGTCGGCAAGCCGGACGACCGCCGGGCCGAGCGTCTTCAGCGCTTCCGCAGAACAGCGCAGGATCGATGTGCGTTTGACGAAGTCGAGCACCGAAAGGCCGGACGAGAACCGTGCCGAGCGCGCCGTCGGCAGCACGTGGTTGGACCCTGCAACGTAGTCGCCGACCGCTTCGGGCGTGTGATGGCCGAGAAAAACGGCGCCGGCATTGCGGACCTTGGCAAGCAGCGCTTCGGGGTCGGCAACGGCGAGTTCCAGGTGTTCCGCCGCGATCCGGTCGACCAGCGGGATCGACTCGTCCAGCGTCTCGACGGAGATCAGCGCGCCATAGTCACGCCAGCTTGCCGAGGCGATCTCGCCGCGCGACAGGGTCTTGAGCTGGCGTTCGACAGCGGCTTCCACATCGGCCAGCAGCCGCGGCGAATCGCTGATCAGGATCGACTGCGCGGAAGCGTCGTGTTCCGCCTGCGCCAGCAGGTCGGCTGCGAGCCAGTCCGGATTGTTGTCGGCGTCGGCGACGATCAGCACTTCCGACGGGCCGGCGATCATGTCGATGCCGACGGTGCCGAAGACCTGCCGCTTGGCAGCCGCCACATAGGCGTTGCCCGGGCCGACGATCTTGGCGACCGGCGCAATCGTCTCGGTGCCATAGGCGAGCGCCGCAACGGCCTGCGCCCCGCCGATCCGGTAGACCTCGTGCACGCCGGCAAGCTTGGCGGCCGCCAGCACCAGCGGGTTGGTGATGCCATCCGGTGTCGGCACCACCATGGCTATGCGCTCGACGCCCGCGACCAGCGCCGGCACCGCGTTCATCAGCACCGAGCTCGGATAGGCCGCCGTGCCGCCCGGCACGTAGAGGCCGACCGATTCCACCGCCGTCCAGCGCGAGCCGAGTTCGACACCGGCCGAATCCACATAGCGGTCGTCGCGCGGCATCTGTCGGCCGTGATGGGCGGCGATGCGGTCGCGCGCCAGCGTCAGCGCCTTCAGCGTTTCCGCGTCGACTTGCTCGATCGCCGCGTCGATTTCGTCCTGGCTGATGCGCAGGCCCTTTTCGCTGAGGTCGAGGCGATCGAAGCGCCCGGTCAGCTCGATGACGGCTTCGTCGCCGCGCTTGCGAACGTCGGCGATGATCGCGGCGACCGCGGCGTCAACATCTGCGGCGGCCTCGCGCTTGACCGACAACAGGGCGCGGAAGCGCTCTTCGAAATCGCTGTCTTTGGAGTCGAGTGTGACGGCCACGGGCTTATCCTGTTCGTTCCATTTACCGCTGGAAGCGGTATTTGTCGCTTTCGGCTTTCTTTTCAACGCACCATGGTGCCGCAGAAAGGTTAGCCGTTTGTCTCGTTCGCGCTGCCTTCGGTCATGCATCCTCGCCATGCGAGGGCCTGGCTTTCGTCGTCCACGCAGCGCCGAGATCGGCAAGCTGCGCCTCGAGGCAGTCGACGGCAAGCCGCATGCTGCCGCCACCGGCAAAAGTCAGCGTGATCGTTCCCGCCGGAGCTTCATCCGCGCTTTCCTCGAAACGGATCGTCAGCAGCGAAAGGACCTGATCTGCATCGCCCTGCGGGATACCGGAAGCCTGAACGCGCCCGACCTGATCGAAATGCAGCGCGGCAAGGCGCCGTTCGAAGCCACGCTTGCGCTTGCCGCCGGCCTTTTCCCAGACGAACCGGTTCATCGTCACGACGAGACGCCGTTCGCCCTGCAGCCACGCGATATCGCCGACCTTCAGCACCGCGTCCTGGGTGAAGGCGGACAACACATCGAGATCATCGGTGTCGAGGGCGACGAGCTTAACAGGCTCCATCGAAGTCGGGCTTCCGGGCTTGTGGTTGACGGTGTTCGACCGGCGCGATGCGGTCGGCGCGGTGTTGGCGCGACGACGACCCGGCTGGTTGCCGGTTTCGCGCGCGAAATGACCGGCCTCTGTTAGCGCGTCGGCGCGTTCTACGCAATTGCACGATAGCGGAAAACCCGGCTCGGCCAGTGTTTCCACGCTCCGCGCCACAGAACGCCGCGCTTCGCCGTGGGGTGTCGGGTTGAAGCCGGCGCTATGCCGCGAGCCGCTCGATGGTGGCGCCGCAGCGCGCGAGCTTCTCTTCCAGCCGCTCGAAACCGCGGTCGAGGTGATAGATCCGGCTGACCGTCGTTTCGCCTTCTGCCGCCAGACCGGCGATCACCAGCGACACCGAGGCGCGCAGGTCGGTCGCCATCACCGGCGCGCCGTGCAGCTCCTTGCAGCCCACGATAGTGGCCACCTGGCCGTCGAGATGGATCTTCGCGCCGAGGCGGGCGAGTTCCTGCACATGCATGAAGCGGTTCTCGAAGATCGTCTCGGTGATGTGCGAGACGCCGTCGGCGCGCGTCATCAACGCCATGAACTGCGCCTGCAGATCGGTCGGAAAGCCCGGATGCGGTGCTGTCACGATATCGACCGGGGCGATGCCGCCGCCGCTGCGGCGCACCCGCAGGCCTTCATTCGTCTCGGTGATCTCGGTGCCGGTGCGGCGGATCGCGGCAATCGCTGCTTCGAGCAGATCGGGACGGGCGCCCTGCAGCACCACGTCGCCGCCGGTCATCGCCACCGCGATCGCATAGGTGCCGGTCTCGATGCGGTCGGGCAGGACCCGGTGGGTATAGGCGTGCAGCTTGTCCTGACCCTGAATGCGGATCGTCGAGGTGCCGGCGCCTTCGATTTTCGCGCCCATGCCGATCAGGCAATCGGCGAGATCGACGATTTCCGGCTCGCGCGCGGCGTTTTCAATCACCGTCTCGCCGCGGGCGAGCGCCGCCGCCATCATCACCGTATGGGTCGCGCCGACCGAGACCTTCGGGAACACGATCTTGTTGCCGATGAGGCCGTTCGGCGCCTTCGCCTCGACATAACCGCCGGTGATGTCGATTTCCGCGCCGAGCGCGGTCAGGCCCTGAATGAAGAAGTCGACCGGACGGGTGCCGATGGCGCAACCGCCCGGCAGCGACACCCGCGCCTGGCCCATGCGCGCCAGAAGCGGGCCGATGACCCAGAAGCTTGCCCGCATCTTCGAGACGAGATCATAGGGCGCGGTCGTATCGACGATGGTCTTGGCCGAGATCCGCACCGTCTGGCCCGACATCGGGTCGGCGCCGCGGCGCTTGCCGGCGATCGTGGTGTCGACGCCGTGATTGCCGAGGATCTCGAACAGCTGGCGCACGTCGCGCAGCCGCGGCACGTTTTCGAGCGTCAGTGTCTCGTCGGTCAAAAGGCTCGCGATCATCAGCGGCAGGGCGGCGTTCTTGGCGCCGGAAATCGGGATGGTGCCGTTCAGCGGGGAGCCGCCGACAATGCGAATCTTTTCCATGTAACCTGTCCGTTCTGCGATCGCCGCGAGCGCGGGATCCGGGATGCGGCGGCGGAAAATTGTCCGCCGTTTCGCCGTTGTCGGCACGCTTCTGCCCGTGACGGCGGGGAAATGCAAGGTTTTCCGCCAAATGAGGCTGATCAATGGCCTATTCGGAAGAGGGCGTATCGCCGCCATCCGTGGCCGGCGCTTCAGCATCCGTCTCGTCCGGCCCGGCGTCGCGGGCGCGCTGACGATCCTTGCGCCGGCGCAGATTGTCGCGCAGCGCGGCCGCCAGCCGTTCCTGCCGGTCGGATGGGCCCGAAGAGCCCTTGCCGGATGTCTGTTTTGCCTTGCTCATGCGCGCTCTTTACACCGGCTGCGCGGCTCGCTGCAAACCTCCGTGCGCGGCTTGTTCGAAAGGTGATGCCGATTGCGCGTGCCGAGGCGCTTGCATCGGCGCGGATGCTGTGGCAAAAGGCGTGCCGTTGCAGCGGCGGATCGCGGCTGCACGGCCCTTTCGCTTAAGCACAAGACCTGCGCGGAAGGCGCCTGACGCCGGCGAAGCCTCGCTTCCACGTTTCCGGCCCGGGCTGCGGTAGCTCAGTGGTAGAGCACTCCCTTGGTAAGGGAGAGGTCGTGAGTTCAATCCTCACTCGCAGCACCATTCCTTCTCCTTGAATGGAAATAACTAATTGATATTGGCTTGCTTTCGGCTGTCCCTCTGGTACACAGGGATGGTTCACATGAGCCTTACTATGCCTTCACCGTGGAAGCACACCATCACGGGGGTCTACTACCTTCGACAGCGCGTCCCCACCGATCTGGCGAAACAGGCCAAGGGTCGTACGATCACGCTTGTGATTGGCGGCAAACCTCGGCAGGTGAAGATCGGTGATGCGGTCAAGGTCTCGCTCGGCACGAAGAGCCCGACCGAGGCCAAGGAAATCTTCCGCGACACAGATGCCGCCCTGCAGGCCATCTGGGCTCGTTTGCGCGGAGGGTCGCAACGGCTCTCCCATAAGCAAGTTCAGGCGTTGTCCGGGCTGCTCTATGCGGCCTTTGCGGACGCCTTTGACGAAGACCCCGGAAAGCCGGAGCGTTGGTCCAATGCGCTGGCGATGAACGCCCGTGCAGCGGTTGGCGATCTAACCGGGTTGAAGATACCGCGTCCGACCGACGACACCCGGCGATCCATGGAGGAGCGGTTCGGCGGGTTGGTGGATGCCGTCCTCTCTGTGCAGGGGATCGAAACCGATGCTGATAGTCGCTCCCGACTTATCGACGCTGCAAAAGATGCGCTGGACCAAGCCGCGCGTTTGAACCTTGCCAAGGCGAACGGTGACTATTCCCCCGACCCGCAAGCTGGTCGCTTCCCCGAATGGACACCGCCAGAAGCGGCAATAGAGCCATCCGCATCGGTGACGATCACGGGCTTGTTCGAGGAGTGGAAGGCGGAGAGGGCTCGGCTAGGTGGGTCGATTACATCGGCCCGCCGCTGGGCCATCGTTGTGAGGCAGTTCGTGGCCTATCTGGGTCACGATGATGCTCGCAGAGTCTCGAGGGCCGATATCGTGCGTTGGCGTGATGAACTGACCGCAAGCGGCTCGGTGAGCGCGACAACATTCGGAAAGGTGAACCGGGCAGCGCTTAGTGCCGTGTTCTCGAAAGGCGTTGACCTATTGAGGCTTACGGAGAACCCGGTCGCGGGGCTCCGGGTGCCAAAGGAGAAACGCGAGGTCTTGCGCTCGCCGGACTTCACCGATGTCGAAGCTGAGGCGATCTTGCGAGCGGCAATTGCAGCGCCGGATGCGCCGGGTCGAACCCAATGGCGAATGCGCATGGCTCAAAGGTGGGTGCCGTGGCTGTGTGCCTATACCGGGGCGCGTGTCTCCGAAATGACGCAGTTGCGCCGGGAGGATGTGAGAACCGAAGAGGGCATCCCCTATCTGTTGATCACGCCAGCTGCAGGAGCGGTGAAGACTAAGAAGGCCCGCTCCGTTCCGCTGCACTCGCATCTGGTCGAACAGGGCTTCCTTGACTTCGTGAACGCTTGCGATGATGGCCCGCTCTTCTATGCCTCAGACAGCCCCGCAGAACGCCCATGGGAGCCTGTCTCTGGGCATTTGGCGACATGGGTGCGGAAAACTGTGGGCATTTCCGACGAGGGAGTTAGCCCGAACCACGGTTGGCGTCATCGGTTCAAGACTGTTGCGGATGAGGTCGATATTTCGACGAAGTTCTCTGATGCGATCTGTGGGCATGCCCCTCGGACGGAAGGCGAGCGCTATGGCCAGCGTTCATTGAAGACGCTCGCTCGCGAGATAGCCAAGCTCCCCCGGTACGATCTCGACACCCACGAATGAGAAGAGGCCGTCCTTCGGCGGCCCCTCGGTTCTCCCTGTTGGGCGTTCACTTGGCAGCGAACATGCGTGCTGGCGTCCAGTCTGCCCAAGCGCCGTTCTGCCTCCGCCGAAGTGACCACCGGCGATGCTCCCCGTTTTCCCAGTGGAACCACTCTGACCGGTCGGCAATGAAGGCCCAGTTCGGGGTCTCGATCATGATTGCCGAGAAGCCGCGATTGCCGAACAGGAAGTCGTTAATTTGGATTTCCATGAATGTATTCCCTGTGTGTTAGATGCATGATGATTCTGCATCAAATAAAAATGTCGTGCAATTGAAATAAAAACACACTAGTGGGACGAATATTGGGCACACTAGTGGGATTAATATTTTGCGATATGAATGTTATCAGCGCGGTAAGGGGTGGTTATTGAGAACACTAGTGGGATTAATGGTTTTATGACCTGTTTTGCGGTGGTGGTGCGACAATATTTTCTTGTGGGGTCGCGCTCCCCCTGACCACCTATGACCACCCTCGCGGTTCCCTTCGGGTCGCCCGGTACAATGGCTTGGCGCTCTTCGTGATGAAGGACGTGTGCGCCATCCTCGGTGAGCCGTGGGGCAACACCTCGAAGGCAGGTAAGTGGGTCGATGGGGTCACCGGCACCTACCAGATGGGTGGCAATGGCACCCGCATGATCTCTGAGACGTGGTTGCCTCATGCCTTCGCCCGCCTCGGCCTCGATGAGGATGGCCGTCTCTGGAAGTGGATCGAGGATAACGTCCTCTACAGCCTCTCCAAGGCCGTCGTCCCTGCCAAGCCCAAGACCACCCTCCCGGCCACCTCGGAAACCGCCAAGACCAAGCCGGTGGTGATCGTTGAGGATGGCAAGGTGTTCGCCACCAGCAAGGACGTTGCCGACTTCTTCAGCAAGGAGCACGCGAACGTTCTGAAGGCCATCGACCGCCTTTTGGACGATGACCCGGAAGCCCGCGTCAATTTTGACGAGGGGTGTTACACCCATGAGCGGACCGGCTCTCAGCAGCACCGCCAGTTCAACATGGACAAGGACGGCTTCGCTCTCCTCGCCATGGGGTTCACCGGAGCGAAAGCGGCGAAGTTCAAGCGGGCCTACATCAACGCCTTCAACGACGCCTTGGCAGAGATCGAGCGTCTCCGGTCGCAGCCCTCTGTCCCAGCTCTGCCTGACTTCTCCAGTCCGTCCGACGCTGCCCGCGCTTGGGCTGCCGAGTACGACCAGAAGGTCATCGCTCAGCAGGAAGTGAAGCTGCTGGAGGGGAAGGTCGAGGAGATCGTGGAGAAGGTCGACGAGGCCAACGCCAAGATCGCCGAGCTGGAACCCAAGGCTGCCATCGGTGGGCGTATTTCCAACCGGAAGCTGCGCACAATTTTGTGCCCAGTGATTGGCTCGCTCTGGTGGGGATGCTCAATATTGAGCAGCGGGGTACCTCTTTCCCGGAACCATTGGGAACCTATGTCTGGCGCTGAAAAAGCTCACCACAATTTTGTGGAGGCCCCTAGGGCGCACACTGTTCTGTTCATCGGTTTCTTGGCATCACTACGAGCTCCCGCGAAACAGATGTCGATACCTTACTCCCCAAAATTGGGGGCAAAGGCTGGCTTGTCCGAATGGCAATGACCACCTCTACCTCTCTTCGCACTTTCAACTACCTGACCAATGCCATCCGCGTGGTCGACATCGACGGCAAGCCGTGGTTCGTCGCGGCTGACGTCTGCCGGGCTCTCGGCCTGCTGAATGCTTCTCGTGCCACCTCTCCGCTTGGGGAGCACGAAAAGGGGCTTCAAGTTTTGAACACCCCCGGTGGACAGCAGTCGATGACCGTCATCGCCGAGTCCGGTCTCTACAAGCTCGTCCTGCGTGCCCACCGGTCCAACCCGGCAGCCGCTGAGTTTCAGGACTGGGTCACCCGTGACGTTCTCCCGGCCATCCGCAAGGACGGTGCCTATGTGATGGGCGAGGAGAAGGTGGTGAGTGGCGAGATGAATGAGGACGAGCGAGCCGTGAGCGACAGGGGCTTGGACCGTTCTGGTTAGGGCCTCGGATGATTGGTTGTGTCGAGACGATATTCGCCTACCCTTAATTGCCCACACCTTAAGGTAAAAGAGGAGGGGGGAGCCCCATGACACCCCCAGAGGTAAGCCAGAGGATATCCAGATGAGGACCTAGGCGACCCCCTAGGCTAAGACCACCATAACCATCCAGACCTAGACCCCTCTAGGATAGACCTATGAAGGTATCAGGACCGACAATCGACAGAGCATAGCCATGATGCCTGATTGGGGTTCCTGATCGTGTCATAGATGTTGGTCCGGGTGGTACGATCACCATCACCCTTCCTGTCTACTCCCCATGCCTGCCCTCATGTCGTCTCTGCCTGCCAGATGCTTCGCATGGTGCCATCCCATGCCGTCCATCTGATCGACCAGAGAAGAGCATGAAGCTACCCGCACAGTCTGTCCCATAGACACCCGGCTTCCGGGAGTGCGGTCGGTCTTCGGTCCTCGTGACCGTCGACCATCGTTCCTCAACGTGTGTGTGCGTGTCGGTCTGGTCTTTCCGGTTCCCCTGCCGGACGGGCCAGACCTCGCACGTCTCGTTGTCGGAACACGCCTCGCCCCAATCACACTCGTTGAAGAACTCCCATGACCATGAACACCAGTACCAGCGCCATCGCCAAGGATGGCGTGGAACGACTCCTGTCGTCCCTCAAGACCGATCTGTCGGACCTGATCGACCATGTCCGCAGCACAGCCGAAGCCGAGGAACGGGCAAAGCCCCGCCAGCGCATCGATGAGGTGCTTCGCGATGCCTTCACCGGCCTTGCCCCCGCCGATGCCGCGACCCTCGCCACCCGCCTGTCGGTGGTCCTCAATAGTGCCCTCGTGGGCAGCTTGTCTGGCTTGACGGGTGCTTCGTCCACGGCTGCACCCATGTCGTCCGTCGTGCGTCCCAAGGCCGTTGTGATGGAAAAGCCCTTTGCGCAGGCAGGGGGCACTCATCGGGGAGCGGTCACTGCGGCAACACCCGAGCCCTCGAAGGCTGTTGAAGCTGTCGAAGAGGCGCCCACCACCACGGACACCATCAAGAGCGACCCCGCCGAACGTATCGAAGAGGCTTGGCGTCTGGTCCTCGGTGGCGAGGCAACCTCCTACATCCTGTCCCGTGGCCTCTGTTCTCACCAGACCGTCGCGGTGATGCGCGGTGTTGCCCGACACCTTGGCGAGGAAGCCCATTCCCTGCCGTGGGTCGAAGCTCGGTCCCGTAAGTCCGAAGAGGACAAGCCTAGCGACCCCGAGGACAGCGCCACCGCAGCGCCTTGGGAAGACGATGACACCGACCCGGACGAAGGCGAGGAGGCGTCGGAATGACCCTTGTCGTCACCATCCGTCCCTCGAAGCTCACAAGCCGGTGGCAGGAGTATGCCGCGTTCTTCGAAGGCGAGTGTCTTGTTCCGTCGCAGCGTGAGCAGGGCCTTGCCGCTTGCCGTGCTCTGGTCGAGCGTGGCCACAGCGGGCGCATGGAACTCTATGGGGAAGGTGAACCTCATCCGCGTCTGATCTTCCCCGATATCGCCAATGCCGCGAAGCTCGCCCTCTATGAAGGTGACAAGGGTTTCTCGACGGTCCCCTTCAAGCCGTGGGGAGCATAGAAGCCCGGATAGGCCCTAGAAGGCCTGCGGGGTCGCTAAAAACCGGGTGGAATGGATTGGCGAGGGTGTTGGTACCCGAACCACTACAAACCCGGAAAAATGCCACCCCCGGAAGCGAGGAGACGGTGAGAGCTACGCCCCGTGGCATTCCTGTCTCCGCGCCTCTGCGACCACCCCGGATATTTGGCAGAAAAATCCGAGGCGGCAATCAGATATGTCGTACCGGCCAGTTCCCCCGGCTGGGGGTGCCTGGGTAAAGGTGCTCCTAGTGGTCATCGTTCGGCCATAGCATTGGTGCCGCTTCGTTTTTCTCTGAACAGGTAGACAAAGTGGACGTACTATCCACTCGGCTATCGACCTTTCCCATGTTGTTCGCACCCCGGAATGTTCGGGGGTGGGAATCTCTCGCTCGTTAAGCACAATGGCCGTGCGATTGGGGAGGCGATATGCGGTTTGTGATTGCGGCTTTGGCGATGCTGGTGGCTATCGGTTCCGCCTCGGCACTAGAGATGCGCGGCAAAGCGTCCATCATTGATGGCGATACGCTGGAGATCGGGCGGCAGTCTATTCGCCTTCACGGTATCGATACCCCGGAGGTTGGCCAGAAGTGCCAGACCTCGACCGGAAAGAAGTGGCGTTGCGATCAGGACGCCATGGACCGCCTTCAATCGCTTATCCATGGCGAGATCATCTGCACCGGTACGGAGTACGACGACTACGACCGTTTGCTCGCTCACTGCCTTTCTGCGGACGGTACCGATATCAATCGTGTTCTGGTCGCTGAAGGCTACGCATGGGCCTTTGTCAGGTATAGCCGCGACTACGTTGCCGAGGAGGAAGCCGCTCGCTCGGCTGGTCTCGGTATCTGGCAAGGCGATACCCAACCCGCATGGGAGTATCGCGCCGACAAGTGGAAGGTGGCCAAACAGAAGGCTCCAGACGGATGCCCGATCAAGGGCAATATCTCGAAGCATGGCCAAATCTACCACCCACCATGGTCTCCTTGGTACAGTCGCACCGAGATCAGCCCCGAGAAGGGCGAACGTTGGTTCTGTTCCGAGAGAGAGGCGTTGGACGCCGGATGGCGTGCGCCGAAGTGGCGATGAATGAGAAGCGATCTGTGCGCGAAGCCTATGCCGCGCTGCTAGAACAGTTGGAGGCTGCACAGTCGGCAGCGTCCGATCTGGAACTATCCCTTGCCGTCTATCTCATCGGCTGTGCGCGGGATGAGGTCCAACAGCAGTCGGAGCAGATACGCTTGCCGCCTGCCGAGTTCCACTCTCCATCATCCCCCGACAAATCGTCCTGAGCTTGGCTCGCTAGGCGTCCTGAAGGGGGGGCGACCCATTGCGTCCTATTTGGGTATACCCAAGCAGGGCGCTATTTTTTTGTCCTATATGGGTTGATATCGAGATAAATAGGACGTATTGTCCCGATAGTATAAGACCCTAACAGGACATATCGCCATGAAGATCGGATATGCTCGCGTCTCCACAGTCGGACAGAACGAGGCTGCGCAGATCGACCTCCTGCAGAAGGCAGGCGTCAATGACGGTCGCCTCTACATCGACAGGGCGAGCGGCACGAACAGAGACAAGCGCCCGGAGCTAGCACACGCGATTAGCGCTCTTCGTCCCGGCGACTCGTTGGTGGTCACGCGCCTCGACAGGCTGGCCCGTTCCGTCACCGACCTCTTTCAGATCGTCACCGAGATACGCGCCAACGAAGCCGACCTGATCGTCACAGAGCAGGCCATCGACACCACGAGCCCGACCGGCAAGCTCATGTTCACGTTGCTGGGGGCGTTCGCGGAGTTCGAAAACGACCTGCGCCGGGAACGACAGGCCGAAGGCATCGCCAAGGCGAAAGCCAAGGGCAAGTACCGGGGGCGTCAGAAGTCCATCGACCGCGAGGCAGTGGTTGCGGCATGGCAGGCCGGTGAAAGCCCGTCCGCCATCGCCAAGCGCCTCGGCATCGCCCGGTCGGGCGTCTATCGCATCGCCAGCGAAGAGCAGGCAAAGCGCCCGGCGTGAGCGAGATGGCGCAGCAGGGGCGGTGTAGCGTGTCGTGATGCTGCCTATCCTGATTGCGCAGAAGTGATGTGCGCGAAGGCGACGAGGCTTTTCACGGTGTTTGCGTCGGGGCGATAATGGGTTTTCGTAGCAGGGGTGCGATGAAAGAAGGGACATATGCAATCTGCTCCCACATTAATGCCGTTGGGAGATCGAGTATCTTTAAGTCAGTATCGTTTCCAAGTTCGGAATTTAATTCTTTAGTTGAGCGCCGATATTGGAGTAATTCATCGAAAGATGTGGCTGAGGCATGCAAGGTGTCCCAAACAAACAAAGCGCGGTCTCTGAACGTCAGGTCGAACCCCGACGCAAGCGTAACAAGCCACAACTCGAAGCCGCGTCGTATGGACTCGGTCTCGTCTATTGACATATGCGTCTCAAATCCAAATCGTTTCATTTCTTTCTTTGCCATCTTGCTATAATGCATATGGAGATTCCGAGTTTCTTCGATCTTATTATAAAGTGCAGATACCTCAACATAGGTGGAGGATGTCGGTGCGTCTAGAATTCGACTTATAATATTCGTGTTTGAAAACGCCTGATATCGATAATCCTGCGAGTAAAGCAATATATCGGCCCGCTCATGCATTGTTGATTGTTCAAGGTGCCACTGAAGTTCTTTGGTGCACATGCTGGCGCGAGCGGACAATGCTTTTTTCGCAAGCCAAGAAATCATTTACGTTTCCCACCATTTCGTATGTTCGTCTAGCCGGTCCGGCGACTGGGAAGTGGACAAATACAAACCAACGCCAATCACGGCCTTAATTCGGTTTCACTAACAAGAGATCAGTTCCCTTCGAGCGACGTATCTTGCGTGCCTCGATCAGCCCCAACCGCTCTTTTTAAGTGTACGGGATATCGAAATTAAGGAACACGCAAAGTCGTGCCGATTGTTTCACCCAAACTGAACGGAGGAAACGGCTTCGCGGGCCCTTCTCATCTTCTCTCCCGGCGTTCCTTCGCCGCGAATGTAGGCGCCGAAATGGCCGTTTCCCTTTGAGGGGTGAGATGCGTGAACAAACAAGACGCCCCCAGCCTCATAAGCAACCTCGTTGATCTTGTTCAAGTTACCTCGTGAGCAGCCTATGAGATGGGATATATGCTTGATATAATTATCAGTATTCCCGAGCAGAACTACGAGCCGCGTCGCCTTGGGAAGCTGCCCGATATGGCGGTCAACGCATGCGGAGGTAAAGTGGTGGCCTGCGGAGCCCACCTTAAATGCGGGAACAACCTTCGGGCTTTCTGCGGAGAAACTGCCCTTCTTGGGGTCCATCCCGGTAAGTGAGCATCGGACGGCGCTGGCAAACGCGTACTCTTTCTCATCGGCTTGAAACCGCTGCTCGAAACGTCCGATGTCGTCTTCCACTAACAAGCCAACTGATTGCAAGACAGAGAGCAATCTGTGTCGGATGCCTTTGAAGGCGACGGCATCAAACGGCTCTCTGCGAAAGGCATTAGACTGGGTGTTTCCTTTGCTTACGCCTAGTACGAGTACGATGGGGTTTGCACTGCCCCAATGGCCAGGGTCGCGGACGAGGCGAAATGCGCCGTTTTCCTGAAGGTTGATTGACTGGTCGGGCCAGCAGACGCCGCAGCTCATGGGGCCGTGCTGGACACAGTTAGAGCGTACGTGGTCGCCATCATCTTGCATTTTGGGGTCGCTTTGCACTGACAGACACTTATCCGCAAGAAATATGGGGTCGAAGCGTCTACGGTGTTGAGAATGTCGGGAGGTCTTGCGGTGTTTAACTAGCCATCGGCAAGGCCGCTAAGTGAAAAACTCGAAGGCTGTCGAGATCACACCGTAGCCGGGAACAATGAGAGAAAGCACGACACCGACCAGAGAGCCCTGAATGGCCCAGTAGATCATACCAATTGGCGCGCTGGCACCCCACGCGATTGCGAGAACAGCCACAGCCACCCCGCCGAACTTGTCGGCGACATCGGCAATTATGCTCATGTTTGCTCCGAAAGAGATGCGCTACGAACCGAACGCTAGACTCTCGATACGCTCTCTCTCGAACAGTTGCAAGGAGGATGTTTGCAACTGAAAAACGCGCGTTTCATGGCCTATTGCACTGGGAGGTGTTACCGGGCTTTCACCCCGGAAATGGCGCCACGATACGCCTTTGTGGTTTTCGCCCCACTCTTGAGCCAACAGACTTTGAGCCTGCTGGTATAGGTGAAGGCCAGACATTCACGGTCGGCAGACCCTCGTGCACATGCCTTGTGGTGGCGTTACTCGTCTGGTACACATCTCGCTATCGACGGCCCGAAATAGCAATATAATACAGTTGGTTATGTGAGTGTCTCGCGTTTTCAATCCTCACTCGCAGCACCATTCCTTCCCCTTGAATGGCAATACCTGGATTAATGGCGTTTGCGTTGGGCGTAAATTGCAGGCCATGCGGCTACGATGTGGCGCGGAACGAGCGCAGGAACGTGTTCACGAAAGCATGGGACATGAAATCGCGCTGTGCGCGTTGCATGGTGTCGCTGTCACGCAGGGACTGGATATCCAGGAACCCTTGCTGTGCTTCGGCGGAGGCGTCCTGAAAGGGCATCCAGGCCATTTCCCAGTCACCGAAAACCCGCTCTTCGACGTCTTCGGATACGACGCGAATAATGCCGTCATGCCGCGGATCGTTCTGGATGCGCGTGAAACACTCCTCCACGGCGTCGCGGGGGCCCTCGAGGATCTGTAGGAAGTTTCCGTCGTGATAGACCAGCAATCCGGTGATGCCGGCACGCCTGTTACGTTCGCGGGCGACGGAAAGAATGTCTTCGACGTCAGGCGCTTGAAAAGAAGGCGCCGTAGAACTGAAGTAAATGAGACGATGCACCATTGCACAACTGCCCTGCGAACCGGTTTTTCAAATACCTATCTGATTTGGTGTTGAACGCAAAGCTTGCCGACGGACGCGTATTCTACCGACGCGTTTCGCAATGCAACATTTGATCTGCTTGCGAGTGACGCCGAAAAGCTGGTGCAGGCCCTTTTGCCGTGCCGCTAGGCATCATCCCCCGCGAGCGGCAGGGTGATGACCGCCTCAAGCCCGCCTTCCGCCCGGTTGGCGAGCGTGATGTCGCCGCCATGGGCGCGCAGGATGGTGCGGGCGATCGAAAGCCCCAGGCCGGTGCCGCCGGTGTCGCGCGAGCGGGATTCCTCCAGCCGTACGAACGGATCGAAGACGCGCTCAAGGGCGTCCGGCGCTATGCCGGGGCCATTGTCGGCAACGACGATGCGCGCCTGCGCGCCCTCATTTAAGACGTGGACAGAGGCGCCGCCGCCATAGCGCTGGGCGTTTTCTAACACGTTGCGCAGGGCACGGCGGATCGAGGTGCGGCGCAGACGCGTCGAAAGTGCAGGCAGGGGCGGCTCGGCTGCGATCTCGGGGCCCGTTTCGGAGACTTCGGCGGCAAGCTCGGTGACCAGCGCCGTTAGATCGACGGTTTCCGTCGCCTCGTCCTCAGAAATGCCGCGCGCATAGGCGAGGGTGGATTCGACCATTTCCTGCATCTCGTCGAGGATCGTCACCATGCGGGTGTGGGTCTCCTCGTCGTCGACCATCTCGGCGCGCAGGCGCAGCGCGGTGATCGGCGAGCGCAGATCGTGGCCGAGCGCGGCGAGCATCCGTGTGCGGTCGGAGAGCATGCGCGTGAGGCGCTCCTGCATGTCGGAAAAGGCCTTGGAAAGCGCCTGCACCTCGCGCGGCCCCGTCGTCGGCAGGGGAGGAATTTCTTCGCCGCGGCCAAGGTGGTCGGCGGCAACCGAGAGCCGCTGCAACGGTCCGGTTATGCGGCGCAGCCCGAACCAGAGCGCAATGATCAGCCCGCCGACCGTCAGGAGCAGCGTGGTGAAGAACATCGATGGCCGCTGGAAGTCAGGCCGGCGAAGCCGCATTTCCATGTTCAGCCATTCGCCGCCGGAAAGCAGCACGGCGACGCGCAGATGCATCGGGGGAACGCCGGGCGCCGCCATGCGGTTGCGAGCCCACGGCGGTGGCCCCCGTCGCTCGTCGCCGCGGTGCCGCTCGCCGAAGCGATCTTTGCCGTGACGCTCTGAGTTGCGCCACCGCCATCCCCGTTCGCGCCAGGGCAGCGGAACGGGTTCCAGCCGCGCCCGCAGATCCTTGCGCTGTTCTTCCGGCAGCAAGGCTCCGAGCCGGGCGACGATTTCCTCTGACGAGCCCTCGGACGCGGGAATTGACGCCTCTTTGTCGAGCGAGAAGCGGGCCGACGGCGAGGTCGCGGCGTCTAGGATGGTGGTACGGGTGTCGCCCTCGGCGCCGTCGAGCAGACGCGCGACGCTCGCAACCCGGTCGGCTGCCTCGAAGACAAGCGCGCGCCGCACCGCGTTGCTTCGCTCGTCGGTCAGCAGCCAGAAGCTGACCACCTGCGCGGCGACGAGGGCAAAGAGGATCAACAGCACGAGCTGGCCGAGCAGGCTGCGCGGAACGAGGCGCATCATGACAGGCTCCGCACATCGGCGACCAGCGAATAGCCGCCCGCCCGCACCGTGGTGATTATTTCAGGCTGTGCCGGATTGGCTTCGATCTTGCGCCTCAGCCGGCTGACCTGATTGTCGATGGTCCGGTCGAACACGGTGGCGCTGCGCCCGCTCGTCAGATCGAGAAGCTGTTCGCGCGACAGCACCACCCGCGGTCGCTCGAGGAACACCACAAGCAGCTTGAACTCCGCCGTCGTCAGCCGGACCTCTTCCTCGTCGCCGCCGCGCATGAGGATCCGCCGGTCGGTGTCGAGCACCCAGCCGGCGAATTCATAGCGCTGCCCGGTCAGCTCACCGGCGAAGGGTTCCGCCTTTTCCAGCCGGCGCAGGATCGACTTGATGCGGGCGAGCAGCTCGCGCGGGCTGAACGGCTTGGCGAGATAGTCGTCGGCACCGATTTCCAGCCCGACGACCCGGTCGGTTTCCTCGCCGAGCGCGCTCAGCATCAGGATCGGCGGGCCGCCCTTGTCCGACAGCCGCCGCGCGACCGACAGGCCGTCCTCGCCCGGCATCATCACGTCGAGCACGATGAGGTCGTAGCGCCCCGCCTTCAGGCAGGCGTCCATTTCCTTCGCGTCGCGCGCTGTCGTCGCGCGCAAGCCGTTCTTTTCCAGATAACGCGAAACCGCATCGCGGATCTCGCGATGGTCGTCGACGACAAGGATATGCGGGGTATGGGTCTGTTCGCTCATGGCGCCACTATAGCGAGCTTCGCGAGGCGTCAGAAAGAATGCTGTCACTGTCGGTAACAAAGCCGCGCTTTGCGACAGACTGATACAATTCTCGCTCGCGCTGGCATCCTTCTGCGACAAACGACCCCCAGTTTTCATGCATCGCAACGCAAACACACGAGGTGATGTTATGAAACGCACAACGATTGCAGCCCTCAGCCTGGCCACCGTGACCGTGGTCGGTACCGCTCTCGCAGTTCCGGCGGTCGCCGGCGGCTGGTGGAAGGGCGATTGCGGCCCGCGCGGCGGCTGGAGCCAGCAGGGCCAGTATGGCGGTCCCGGCATGTGGCAGGGCGGCCCGCGCGGCATGAAGGGTCAGTACATGCGCGGTCACGGCCGTGGTTTCGGCCCGGGCGGCATGCGCGGTCCGATGAACAACCCGATCTTCCAGACCTTCGACGAAAACAAGGACGGTACCGTCTCGCCGGACGAAGTCACGAAGGGCGTCGCGGCCCTGCAGGCCAAATACGATACCGACAAGAGCGGCGGTCTTTCGCAGACCGAGTTCGAGGCGCTGCACGCCGAGATGACCAGAAAGATGGCCGAGCGTCCGTTCCGCATGCTCGACGCCGATGGCGACGGTCAGGTCTCCGCCGACGAGATGCGCATTGCCGGCCAGATGATGTCCCGCTTCGCGCAGATGCGGAAGGGTTACTGGCAGGCTCCGCAGCCGGCACCCCAGCAGGCCCCGAACAACTAACGCGGCCGACAAGGGGGCACAGGCACGACCTGTGCCCCTTTCTCCTTTTCCCGAACTTTCCAGACAAATCCGCCCCGTAAGGACACGCCATGGCATCTCCCGCCGGTTATTCCCGCACCCAGATCATTCTCCACTGGCTCGTGGCGATCATGATCGCCGCCCAGTTCGTTTTCCATGACGCCATCTCCGCTGCCTGGCATGCATTCGTGTCCAGCGCTGCGGTCCCGTTCAATCCGCTGGTCGCCGCCCACGTCTTTGGCGGCATCGCGATCGGCGCCTTCATGCTGTGGCGTTTCGTGCTGCGCTTCCGGCGCGGTGTCCCCGCTCTCCCGCAGGAAGAAACCCCGGCGTTGAAATGGCTCGCCCATGCGGTCCACTGGGCTTTCTATGCGGTCGTTCTTCTCCTCGTCGTCTCCGGCGGTGCTGCCTGGTTCGGTGGTGTGGGGGCGGCAGCCTCGGCCCATGGCGTGCTCAAGACCCTGCTGCTGGCCCTCGTTGGCCTGCATGTCGGCGGCGCGTTCGTCCATTGGCTGGTGCTCAAGACCGACGTTCTGATGCGCATGTTCAAGCCGGCCACGTAGGCTTGCGTCGCGGGGCGAAAGGGCCGGCGTCGTTCACCGGCCCGGCTCCCCCGAACCCGGCCCGCCGCCGCCGCAGGGAATGCGGCGAAAATTATTTTTGTACCGGCTCTTGTTGGGCCATTTCGGCCACCACATTTTTCCTTCGTTCCGCTCCACGCACGGTAGCGGTTTTGGAAACATGGTGGCGCATGTCGTCATTGGAATCGGTTTCGCCGGATTCGCCTGAAAAGCCGGTACTCCCTGCAAAGAAAATCGGTCTCGCTGCTCTGATTGCGTTGGTTTCGGCCATTCTGATGGTCGCTTCGGAATCGGTTGCGACCGCCGCCGCTATCTCCTGGGCAGTGACCGGCGTTTTCCATCTTGGAGCAATGGTCACCATCTCGCTTTACGGTGTGATGCTGGTGCTGGCAGCCCTGGCAACCATCAAGTTCGCAATGGTTGCCTGGGCATCGGAAAGGGCCTCCTGAGGCGACGCCCTTAAGGCAACCGACACGGCTCGCGCCGCTCGCTGTTCGCTGACAAACGCGCTTCGGCTATCATCCCCTCAAGGTTTCGATGCCAAGGAGGGGAATGACCGATGAAACGAGCTCTGCGTGCCGGGTTGATCGCTTTTGTGTTGTCCGGACTTGCCGGCACCGCAGCCGCGCAGGAGCGTATCCTCACGCCCGAGCGGGCGGCGGGCTTCGACGCGGTCGTGACCCAATGCGTCAGTTTCGTGCGTATCAAGTCGGCCAATGCGATGTGCGACAAGCTCGCCCGCTCGGTCGCGAAGCTGGCTGAGGTGAATGGTCTGGCGCACAGCCATCTCGGCCGCACCGAATGGGGCTTCGGCACCGACGAATACCTCAAGCTACCGGCCGATGCGGGCTATGCCAATCCGGTTCACCTGACCTTCTATATCCGCGCCACCGGCCGGCCGAACAGCGTTGTCGTGTGGTGTTCGCTCTACCAGCGGATCGACGACGCGGGCGCCTCCGGACGCACCGGACGGCTGGTGATCTGGGAGGATTCCGGCATCGGCGCCGGCCCGGCGAAAAAGATCACCGCAGCTCTGGCCGCCGGCATTGCAGAGAAACTCGAACCGGTGTTCGAGACCCTCGGCGAGGGCAGGGCGGAGTAGTGCGGTCGGCGATGTTCAGCCACCCACCGTTCAGGTTTCGCCCCGACTTGTCAGAGCGCTCGTCAATTGGGTTGCGCCCACGTCTTTCCGATGACCAGGCTAGGGCAAGACGGCGAAGCGAGTTGCTGCGCGATGCCGTGGGCCGCCAGAATGCAGGCCCAGACCGTGAAATATCGGCCGCCGAGTTCGGCCGCCGCCGGCCCCGAGAAGTGAACTTGCTGACCCCGCCTGTCGGTCAGGCCCGCCCCGTAGTTTGACTGGAGGCCCGCGGTGGCCACGAGCCCGATCCGGCCGCTGTCGGCTGCAATCGCTTCGAGCACGCGTTCGAATTGCCGTTTGGTTCTCAAGCCGGCGGAATTGTTGGCAAGCCAGTCCGGAGTGTATTTGCCAAGCACAATGGGATAGGTCCCGGGGATGTCGCGCTGGACACCGCTCAGTAGGCCGCGCAGCGCGCGTTCGTAACGCGCCGCGTCCATCGCCGGATCGCCGCGCCTCGTCCGGTTGATATCCGCTTCGCCCTGGTGCCACAGAAACGCGACGACCCGGTTGTCGCCGGGCTGTTGCAGGGCTGTCCGGACGCGCTCGATCATGTCGCGATACAGCGGTGCTGCGGCGCGCTTTCTTGGTACGAAATCCGGATCGCCGATCCACTCCGAAATCGACGTGCTGCCGCGCGCCGCGGGTACGATCAGGACCTGTCGGTCCGCGTGCAAAACGCTCGCGGCGTAGTGCTCGGCAAATGCGCGTGAAAAACCCGTTCTGGTTCTACTCCGTCTGGGCTTGCCCCAATGTTCCAGTCCGTCGCCGGGCTGAACTTCAGATACGTCCGGAACGGGGATGACCTGGTGGTTTTTTCTGCCGAAACGGCCGACCTGCATGATCCGGTCATCAAACTGACCGCCGTGCGGCTGTGCATTCCGATCGGGGATGCCGGCGCCCGCCGCGTTCGACTGCCCGGCAACGACAATGATGTCGTATCCGGCGACAGTTTCAGCGCGCGAAGACGGAATAGTCGTCAGAAGCAGCAGGGCACCTGCTACCGCTAGTTTTCCTGCGTTACCCGCGAAAAACTGCGCAAATATTCCCAAGGCGCGGCGCGCCAGCGGAAAGGCAATTCGCATGTTGTCTGGCCTTTTTCCATTGTCTTTCGGATCTGCCACACAGATCCCTCGAACGTCATGATGAAATCGACAGAGCAATCTCAAGGAGACGGTAGCCCCCGAAAAGGGAGTGGTGTGGCAATCCTGCAACTTTGACATATTGATATACATTCTCAGAGTCGATAAACAAAATACAACGAAAACGGGAATGTAGTGGGGCGTAGGGTGCAATGGTTGGATCCAATCCGTATTCGGGACTTCCGAAAGACCGATTTTGGCGCTCAGCCGTGTCGGATGTGTCCCCGTTCGATATCGACGGCATCTACAATCCGAAATTCAAAATATTGAAGGAAATGCGGATCACGGCTGCGGGCAGCTGTTTTGCGCAGCACATCGCCCGCCAGTTCAAACGACGCGGATACATGTTCAACGATGTGGAACCGGCGCCGCCCTTTCTGACGCCCAGTCTCGCGCAGAGCTACGGGTTCGATCTCTACAGCGCCCGGCACGGCAACATCTATTCGGTCCGCCAGCTCCTGCAGATGTACAAACGGGCTTTCGGTCGTTTTTCGCCGAAAGAGTCCGTCTGGATGTCAAAGGGGAGGTTTTTCGATCCCTTTCGCCCGTCCATCGAACCCGACGGTTTCGCTAGCGAAAAAGAGCTGCGCGATGATGTGAAGTACCATCTCAACGCCGTCGCGACGCTGTTGCAGCAGACCGATCTGTTCGTTTTCACCTTCGGATTGACGGAAGGGTGGGAGTGCATCGCCGACGGTGCTGTTTTCCCCTCATGCCCCGGTGTCATTGCCGGCGAATTCGATGCCGACAAACATCGTTTTCACAATTTCAGTTTCGAGGAAAACCTCAAGGACGCTGAAGAGTTCATAGCATTTGCGACCTCTATGAACCCCGGTATCAAATTTCTCTTCACCGTATCGCCGGTGCCGCTCACCGCGACGGCCTCCGGCGAGCACGTTTTGCCGGCCACGATCTATTCGAAATCGGTGCTGCGCGCTGTTTGCGGCGAACTGCAACGCAAATATGCCAACGTTGATTACTTCCCGTCCTACGAATTGGTGTCGGCCTATCCGTTCAGGGGCATGTTCTACAATCCGAACATGCGTTCGGTGAACGACCGTGGCGTGAACCACGTCATGGAGATTTTCTTCTCGTCGCACGAAGAAAAGGGTGAGGAGAAGCCGCGCGGGAGGGCGAGGCGGCCGAACGCGAAGCGCCTGGCTTTGGCGGCCAAAAGCAAGAAAGCCGACGACGTCATGTGTGACGATGAGATCCTGGAGGTCTTCGGATGAAGGAGATCTTAATTTGCGGCAACTCCCATGTTGGCGCGCTGAAACTTGGTTTCGACCAACTGCGTGACCGTAGTGACAAACCGGATAAGCTATTTGAAAGTATGACTATTTTCCCGTTTGGTGGGGGCGGGAACGAGGTGCGATCGTTCAGCAAAGTTTCGAATGGCGAGCTTGTATTCACCTTTGAAGGGTACCGCCGGAACCTGACCAAATTCACGGGCAAAAGGGCGTTCGACAGCAACCCCCTCTACGGCTTTGTTTTGGGTACGCATGCCTCGCGATTGTACAAGAACCCATTTTGGAAGACGGCGGCGCCCTCCGTCATTGCGTCGAAGGATTTCCGGCCGGTATCGAATGCGTTGATTGATCTGATGATCAAGGCAGATCAGGAACATACAATCGCATTCTTAGAAAATGCCAAGAAGGTCGGACTGAATTTCTTCGTGGTTTCCTGCCCGCTGCCGCGGCGAGTTCATCCGTGCATAGAAAGGCCGGGCCGAAAAGGCGTGCCCGCAGAAACCGTTGCCACGTTGGACGCCCGATGCAAGCAACTGATGAGCGAATGGTGTGCCGAGAACGATGTCGCTTTCGTCCCGTCACCCAAGTCTACCATCGGCGCAGACGGGTTTTTGATCGACTCGTATGGCAGTACCGCAAACCGCAAAGGATCGGATAAGCCGGATACCCATCACGCCAATGCAGAATATGGCGTCTTAATGATGAAAAAGATCGCCGATCATTGTGCGGAATACCTCGATCGACCGCAACAGCGTCGTGCCGTCTAGTCGTCCGCCGATCCGCGCACGTTGGCATTGAGTCGCGCGCGCATCTGAAAATGAAACTACCTGAAGCACGCTGGCGCCGGCCTGTCGTGGGGTGTATTGCCTGTCGGTGAGCGGCGCGCGCGCACCCGTGCGCCAAGTTGTGCTCGAAGAGTGGCGCCGAGAGTGGAATGACCCTGCATCCCGACCAGATCGAAGCGGTGGCGCCGAACCTGAAGCGGCGGCTGTCCGGGGTGACCTCGACTATCGTGCGCCTCGTGCCTTTGATGGCGAAAGGTCGCGGCGTCGTCGCGACAGGTCCGGGCCTGCCCGATAACGTGCCGCAGATCTCGCTCTGGCGGGCGGCGACACTGCCGCGCGACCGCTGGTGCGTCTGGCATGCCCGGCGCAACACCGAGATGCTGCTCGGCCTCGTCTTCCGTTATCTGCTCGGCCGCAAATACCGCCTGCTGTTCACCTCGGCGAGCCAGCGCAAACACACCGGCTACACGAAATGGCTGATCGCGCGGATGGACGCGGTGATTGCCACCTCCTCGCGCACCGCGTCTTACCTGGAGCGCCCGCCGACCGTCATCTTGCACGGCATCGATACCGACACTTTCGCGCCGCCATCCGACCGCGCCGCGCTGCGCAACAAACTGGGCCTGCCGGACGGGCTGCTCGTCGGTTGCTACGGCCGCATCCGCCACCAGAAGGGCACCGACGCCTTTGTCGACGCGATGATCGAGGTGCTGAAGACCGAGCCCGGCGCAACCGGCATCGTCATGGGCCGCGCGACGGAAAAACACCTCGCCTTCGAGCGCGAGCTGAAGGAAAAGGTCGCCGCGTTCGGCTTGGCGGAGCGCATCCTGTTCAAGCCCGAAGTGCCGGTCGAGCGTATGGCCGCGTGGTATCAGGTGCTCGATCTGTTTGTCGCGCCGCAGCGCTGGGAGGGCTTTGGCCTCACCCCGATCGAGGCGATGGCCTGTGGCGTACCTGTCGTCGCGACCCGCGTCGGCGCCTTCGAAGAACTGGTCGTCGAGGGGGAAACCGGCCATCTGGTCGATCCGGGCGATATCCCGGCGATGGCCGCCGCGATGACGGACCTGCTCGGCGATGCGGCAAAGCGCGCCGAAATGGCAAAAGCGGCCCGCGCCGACATGCTCGCGCGCTTCCGGCTCGAGCGCGAGGCCGACGATATTCTCGCCGTCTACGATCGGCTGCTGGCCATCGGTTGACGCAGCTATTTGCGAATTGTTGCCCGGTCCAGTAGACCGGAGCGAAAATAACCTTCGGGACTGTGATGGACTTCCAGTATATCGACCCGCCGATGCCGTCGTTTTCGCGCTATCGGGCGATGATGCAGCGTGCGCCCGGCGCCTCGATGCTGCGTGCGCTCGAATACGAGGCTGTCGTCTCGCTGCCGCTGAAAGGCCGGGTGCTCGATTTCGGCGGTGGGCAACGGGCGAAATACGTGCCGCTTCTGCCAGCGGGGCTCGACCTTGCCTCGGTCAACATCGATGAGGAATTCCAGCCGACCGAGATCGTCCCGGTCGGCGCGCCGCTGCCCTTCGAGGCCGACAGCTTCGACGGCGCGATTTCGCTGAATGTCTTCGAACACATCTACGACACCCGCTTCGTGCTCGACGAGATCTTCCGGGTGTTGAAGCCGGGCGGCACACTCTATGCCGCCGTGCCGTGGATGTTCCGCGTCCACGGGCACCCGGACGACTATTCGCGCCACACCGCGAGCTGGTGGCAGAAGACCATCGAATTGACCGGATTCTCGGCCATGACCATCCAGCCGATGTGCTGGGGCAAGGCGACCTCGGGGCGCATGATCGGCGGCAACGGCATGCTCGGCAGCGTCAACCGCTGGGCGGCGGTGTTGACCGATATCGTGACGGCCCGTGCACGCTCGAAGAGCCGTACCCATATGGTCGGCAAGGCGGCGACGCGCGCGGCAGCGGTTGCGCCGGGCTGGCTGTTCACGGCAACGAAATAGGAGCGCGGGTTGAACAAGGCTGCGGTTCTGCTGAAAAGACTGTTCGACGTCGGCACCGTCAGGGTCGGCGACGTGAAGCTTCATTCGTCGCGGCGCGACGTGCCGAAGGGCGTCCAGAAGGCGCTGTTCAACGGCAAGTATGAGCGCTTTGAGCGCGAGATGGTCGTCGCCCATGTAAAGCCCGGCGATCGGGTGCTGGAAATCGGCGTCGGCGTTGGCCTGATCACCCTGACGGCGGCCAGCAAGGTTGGCGCCGACCATATCTGGTCCTACGAGGCCAACCCGGCGCTTGAGCCACTTATCCGGCGCAATTTCGCGCTGAACGGCCTGCACCCGGATCTGACCATGAAGGCGGTCACCGCCGATGGCCGCGATCTGGTCTTTTATCAGGACAAGAAGGTGCTCTCCTCGTCGATCTTCGACCGCAAGCTCGAGGGTGGCGAGGTGACGGTCAAGAGCGTAGCGATCCAGACGCTGATCGAGCGCCACGATCCGAACGTGCTGATCCTCGATGTCGAGGGCGCGGAGCTGGAAATCCTGCCCGCCGCCGACCTGTCGCATGTCGACCGCATCATCGTCGAAATGCACCCGCATGTGATCGGCGCTGACAAGGTCGAGGGGTTGCTCGCCGATCTCGCCGCGCAGGGCTTCAAGCTGATCGAGAAGCAGTCGATCACCTATTATCTGGCGCGCTGACACCATGTGGCCTGTCTACGTCATCAATCTCGCCGACAATACCGGCCGTATGGAGCGCAGCGCCGCGCAGCTCGACGCGCAAGGCATCGCGTTCCACCGCATCGATGGCGTCAACGGCTGGGCGATGAGCGATGACGAGATCGCCCGTGTCTACGATCCCGCGCTGAACCGCAGGAAGGCGCGCCATCCTCTCGTCCGTCCCGAGATCGGCTGCTATCTGAGCCACGTCGCGGCCTGGCAGGCGATTGCCGAGGGCGAGGCAGAGGGCGGCTTCATCCTCGAAGATGATTTCCGCGCCGAGGAAACGCTCGCTGGCGCGCTGCGCCTTTTGTCCGCCGACAGCGGCTGGGACATGGTCAAGCTCTACTCGCTCGACCCCGACACCAAGCTGATCGGTGAGCGGTTGCTTGGCGAGGGGTTCACCATCGGCATTCCCTACCGCGTGCCGACCTGCCTGATCGGTTATGGCGTGACCCGCGACGCTGCCCGTCGGCTGGTTGCCCGCGCGCTGCCCGTGGTGCGCCCGGTCGATGAGGAAATGAAGTTCTTCTGGGAGACGGGCCTGCGCGTCGCGCTCGTCCGGCCGCAGCCGATTGCCGTCGGCGATCAGGAAACCGCGACCGGCACCATCGGCCAGTCGCGCCGCCGCGATGTGCCCGTCGCCGGCGCGCGCGGCAAGTTCTCTCAGGCGCTGCACGGGCTGCGCTACCAGCTCGGCTACCGGCTGAGGCTGCACTATCACCGCATGAAGGAAGGCAATCGATGAAGGCGCTGCATATCCATTTCGGCAAGGATGGCGGGGCGGAACGCTTCTTCGTCAACCTCGCCAAGGCGCTTGCCGAGCGCGGCGTCGAGCAGCGCTTCGTCATCCGCCCGAAGCGAATCTGGAAGCCGGAGATCGAGCCGCTCGGCGAGATCATCGAGGACCACTACCGCAATTTCTCGATCTCGAAATACACCACCCGCTGGCGCGTTCACCGCATGGTGCATGAGTGGCAGCCGCAGGTGATCATGGCTTGGATGAACCGCGCCAGCCAGCTGATCCCGGCCGATGCCCCGGCGATCAAGCTGACCCGGCTCGGCGACTATCCGCGCGCCCTCAAGCACTACATGCGGAACGATTGCATGGTCTCGAACGTGCCGGGCATCGCCGAAACGCTACGCGAGCTTGGCTGGACCAAACCGATCCACGTCATCTCCAACTTCCCGCGCGAGGTCGAGCCAGTAGCGGTCGACCGCGCCACGCTGGATACGCCGGAAGATGCCTTCCTCGTCGTCAGCTCAGGCCGCTTCGTGCCGCGCAAGGGCTTCGACGCGGTGATGCGGGCGGTGGCGAAAATCCCCGGCGCCTGGCTGTGGCTGGTCGGGGACGGACAGGAGCGCGAGAATCTCGAAGCGCTCGCCCGCGAACTCGGCATTGCCGAACGCGTCCGCTTCACCGGCTGGGTCGACGAGCCTATCCACTATGTCGCCGCTGGCGACGTTTATTGCATGGCCTCGCGCCACGAGCCTTTGGGCAATGTCATCCTGGAAAGCTGGCAGGCGGGCGTGCCGACGGTTGCCACCCGCGCCGAAGGGCCGAGCTGGTTCGTCGAGGATGGCCGCGACGCGCTGATGGTCGATATCGACGATGTCGAGGCGATGACCGCGGCGATCCTGCGCCTGCGCGATGACAAGGAGTTCGGCGCCGCGATTGCGAAGGCCGGCGCGGAGAAACTCGCCGCGCGCTTCTCCAAGAAGGTCATCGTCGACCAGTACCTGGACCTGTTCAACGGGCGACTGTGACATGAAGGCGCTGATCCTCAATCTGGCGGATCAGACCGAGCGCATGGCGCTGCAGCGCGCGCAGATGGCTCATTTCGCTCTCGACTTCGAGCGTATCGAGGCGGTCACACCGGCGACGCTTTCGCGCCCGACGGGGGATCCCTACTGGATGCGGTGGCAGCGGCCCATGCGGGATACCGAGAAGGCCGTTCTGGAAAGTCATCAGCGCGCCTGGCAATTCGTCGTCGAAACCGGCGAGCCGCATCTGATCCTCGAGGACGATGCGCTGCTGGCGGAAGGTGCGGCGGAACTGCTCGCCTCAGTGGAGAAGAGCGCCGCAATCGACCATCTGACGCTGGAGGCGCGCGGCCGCAAGAAACTGCTCGGCGCTCAGCTGGACGAACTGCCCGTCCGCCGGCTCTATCAGGATCGCACCGGCGCGGCCGCCTATGTGCTGTGGCCGTCGGGCGCGGAAAAGCTTCTCGCCCACACCGCGCATGCCGGCGCGCTTGCCGACGCTGCCATCTGCTCCGCCTATTCCTTGCGCTCCTACCAGGCCGACCCCGCTCTGGCGATCCAGATCGACCGTTGTGAGATCTACGGGGTAACCGCGCCTTTCGTGGTCACCTCGACTATAGACGTAGAACGAAAACCCGACAGGCTCGCCGGCCTGGCCTGGCACCAACGCGCCGGATTCCGTTTGCGCCGGTTCGCCGCGCAACTCAGGATGGGCTTGCGCCAACTCGCAAATGCCCACAGAGCGAGCCGAATTGCGGTGCCGGTTGCCTCGAACTGGCCTGAGTTTCGATCGCCGGACTTTCGGTAGATTTCGTTCGAAAATCCCTTTTGTTTCCGTCATTTGCTAAGAAGTCATGGCGTCGGATTGCCATGCTGTGAGCGCGTCTGCCCTAAGGGAAGGCAAGATGCGTTTTTCGGATTCACTGACAAAAAGTCGGTCGGCGCACCTCGGCTAAGGTTGTGTCTCGAGGGCGACTTGGGCTGTATGCCACGAATATTAGTTATTAGGAAAACATGCCGCGCCAGCGGGCGGGTATCTGCTTCAACGAATACTTTATTTTCAATTTATTTTAACGAATGGCGGCGACTCTGGCAGGAACAATTCGGGGTAACAACAATGAATCTCTCCATCCGCCAACGCCTCCTCGGCCTGCTTGCCATCACCGCCCTCGGCCTCTGTATCCTTGTCGGAGACATCGCCTGGACGTACCGCGCGCAAGTGATCGATCAGACGCGCGAAGAACTGTCCAACTACGTCGACAACGCCTACTCCATCATGGAGAGCTACGCCAAACGCGCCGAAGCGGGCGAGATGTCCGAAGATGAGGCCAAGCGGCTGAGCAACGAGGCCATCGGCGCGATGCGCTATCAGGCCGGCGGCTACTTCTGGGTCCATGACCTTGACCTTCACATGGTCATGCATCCGATGAAGCCGGCATTGAACGGCAAATACCTCGAAAGCCTCGCCGACAAGAACGGCACCAAGCTGTTCGTCGGCATGAACAAGGTGATCGCCGAGAACAATGGCGCAGGCTTCTTCCGCTACTACTGGGGCAAGCCCGGCGAGCCCGAGGACAAGGCGTTCCCGAAGGAATCCTACGTCAAGCTGTTCAAGCCCTGGGGTTATGTGATCGGCACGGGTGTCTACATCGACGACCTGAACAGCCAGATCTGGCAGGCGGTGCTTCCCATTATCATCGTCTCGGCCTTGCTTTTGCTCGGTGTCGGCGCCGTATCGTTGTTGATCGCCGGTTCGATCACCAAGCCGCTGGCGCGTGTGCGCAAGGCGATGCTGGAACTCGCGCATGGATCGACGGATATCGACGTGAGTGGCAGGATGCCGCCGGACATCCACGCCATGGCCGATACGCTGAAGGTGTTCCGCGACAATGCTGTCGAACGCCACACGCTTGAAGAAGAGCAGGGCAGGGAACAAAGCCGCCAGCTCGAGCGTCAGCGCACGCTCGATGCTTTGATCGCCGATTTCCGTGGCACCAGCGAAGAGACGCTGATGTCGGTCAGCGAGTTCATGGATCAGATGCAGACCGCTGCCCAGGCGCTCGCGGGCGTTGCCGAAAGCACCTCCGGTCAGGTTTCCGGCGCCGCCGCTGCCTCGGAAGAAGCCTCGACCAATGTGCAGACGGTTGCTTCGGCGGCTGAAGAGCTCGCCGCATCGATCTCGGATATCTCCGGCCAAATCGCGCGTACCAACGACGTGGTCAATCAGGCCTCGTCGTCGACCCGCGACGCCAGCACCAAGATCTCGACGCTGGCCGATGCGGCGCAGAAGATCGGCGAGGTGGTCAATCTCATTCAGGATATCGCCGAACAGACCAACCTGCTGGCCCTCAATGCGACCATCGAGGCGGCCCGCGCCGGCGAAATGGGCAAGGGCTTTGCGGTTGTCGCCTCCGAGGTGAAATCGCTCGCCAACCAGACCGCCAAGGCGACCGAAGAGATCAGCAACCAGGTCTCGCTGGTGCAGAACTCGACCCAGGAAGCGGTCCTCGCCATCCAGGGCATCGCCAGCACGATGGAAGAGGTCAACAGCTACACGGGTGCGATTGCCGCTGCCGTCGAGCAACAGGGATCGGCGACCAACGAAATCTCCCAGAGTGTCGGTGAGGCCGCATCGGGCACCCGGATGGTCGCGGAAAACATGACCGGCGTCATGACAGCGGTGGCCGAGACAAACCAGTCCGCCGACCAGGTGGAGTCGGTTTCGCTCGAGGCATCGCGTCAGGCCGCACGCCTGCGTGAAGCTGTCAGCCAGTTCCTGTCAAACGTCGCGGCTGCATAGGCTGCAGCCGACCTGCCAGGAAGCCGAAATATCGAAAACGGGCATGTCGGGAGACCGGTATGCCCGTTTTCGTTTGTCTGGACGTGGATATTCCCGTCTGGGTCGATCCCCATTAACACCTGCTTAGCAAAACCGGAATTTTCGGGCTTTCCATAGGCAACTTTTTGTGCCGATCGCTCCGTATTTCGGAATCCTTTACCCCCGTACGGCAAAATCTGTCCCCGGCGGAGTGCGCCTTCCGCCGAAACGCGCCAGTTCGGGAGCAGGAATATGTCCGCAGATAACAAATCGCCCGTTGCCAAGCCCGTCGGTCCCGCGACGGCCCCAAGCAAAGGCGAGGCGGAAGCCGAGGCCGCATGGGCGGTCAAGGCACGCAATGCGTCGGCCTTGAAGCAGGCGCATGATTTCATGCTCGACGAGGGACCGGTCGAACGTCAGGACCTGCTCAACGCAAACCTGCATTTCGGTTCCAATATTCCGGATGAGGAATACACCGGCTCGGGTGCGGCCGCGGCGGAGAGAACGCGCGGGCGCGGCGCTAATGACATTCGCGAACAGGCCGTTGGCGCGGGCGAAGGCGAAAATCAGCAGTCTGAGGGCGCAGATCTGGACGCGGCCGGCGCAGCCGCATCCCATGGCTCAGTCTTGGGTGGCGCAGGATCCGTCTATGCACCCGCCGACGCCGAAGACAGCGACATCGGCCCCTCGGGTGCGAGCGCGTCGTCGTCCGGCGGCGCCTCCTTGATGCCGGATGGCGTTGTGCCTGTCGATGAGTCGGTCAATCAGCCCACTGCCCGCGCGAGCGCGTCCGCCGCGCCGGCCACGACCGGATCTTCGGGTGGCGGAACCGGCAGTAGCGACGATGGCGACAGCGGCGACAATGACACCAATGACGTCAATCAGGCGCCGAGCGATATCGCGCTTTCCAACGCCTTCGTCGCCGAGAACAGCGCCGGCGGCACCGTCGTTGGCGAACTGAGCGCGACCGATCCCGATACCGGCGAAACCTTCACCTACGAACTGGTTGGTGGCGCATCCGAACTGTTCGTGATCGTTGGTAACCAGGTGCTGGTGCGCGGCGGTGCCACGCTCGATTTCGAGAGCGGAACGAGCCACGACATCGTCGTGCGGGTGACCGACTCGGCCGGCAACACCTACGAAGAGACGCTGACGATCGCGCTTGAAAACGAAAGCGGTTTCATCGTCGGCACACCGGACAACGACGTGCTGACCGGCACCTCGGAAGAGGACCGTTTCGAAGGTCGCGACGGCGACGATACGTTCGTCGGCGGCATGGGTGCCGACACGCTGGTCGGCGGCGCCGGCAGCGACACGGCGGACTATTCCGCCTCCGACGAGGCCGTCTCGGTCAATCTCGCGCGCGGCGGTGGAACCGGCGGGGACGCGGAAGGAGACGTCTACGAAGGCATTGAGAACGTTACCGGTTCGTCCGGTAATGACACCATCGTCGGAAATGCCGGCGCCAACGTTATTTCGGGTGGCGAGGGCGACGACAGCCTCGTTGCCGGCGCCGGTGACGACACGATTTCCGGCGGCGCTGGCGATGACACCATCGCGGGCGGTGCCGGCACCGACACGCTGCAGCTCGACGGCGCGCAGTCCGACTATGCCATCGTTCGCAACTCCGATGGCTCTTTCACCATCGTTGACACCCGGGTCTGGTCACCGGATGGCACCGACATCGTCAGCGGTGTCGAGAACCTCGAATTCTCCGACGGCACGGTCGACATCGACGACGCCTACGACGCGGCCAGCAATGTTGCGCCGACCGATCTCGTCGTCAGCAACGACACGGTCGATGAGAACAGCGCCGACGGTACCGCGGTCGGGCGCGTTTCCGTTGACGACGACAACGCGAACGACGTCCACACCTTCGCGCTCGTCGACGATGCCGGCGGCGCCTTCGCGATCGATCCGAACACCGGCGTGATCACGGTCGCCGATTCCGCGCTGCTCGACCACGAGGGCAATCCGACCCTCGATATCATCGTGCGCGTCACCGACCGCTTTGGCGAGACCTACCAAGAAACCGTCACCATCAACGTGGCTGACGTCAACGAGACCACCGTTTCGGCCATCAGCGACAGCAATGCCTCGGCAAACGGAATTGCCGAGAACGCCGCGATCGGGTCGGTCGTCGGCATCACCGCTTTCGCCACCGACTCCGACGGCACCGACACCGTCACCTATTCGCTTTCTGACGATGCGGGCGGTCTCTTCGCCATCGATCCGGTAACCGGCGTGGTAACCGTTGCCGGTGCGATCAGCTTCGAGGATGGAGCAACGCAAACCATTGAGGTTACGGCAACTTCTTCGGACGGCTCGACCTCGACCCAGACCTATACGATCACCGTTGACGACGTTGCCGAGCACATCGTTCTGACCAGCGGCAACGACGTGTTCACCGACAATGGCGTGACGGAACTCTCCATCGACGCCGGCGACGGTTACGACACCGTCATCGGCTCGAGCGGCGATGATTCCATTTTCGGCGGTACCGGGTTCGATTCGCTTGTCGGCGGCGACGGCAATGACATCCTTGAAGGTGATGGCGGCCTCGATACGATTGAAGGCGGCGCTGGCAACGACACCATCGACGGCGGCGCGTGGGACGACTCTCTCTCTGGCGGTTCCGGAGACGACGTGATCCTGGGCCAGGGCGGCAAGGACGCGCTCGACGGCGGCACGGGCAACGATACGCTCGATGGCGGCGCCTGGAACGACACGCTGACCGGTGGTGCCGGCAATGACGTGATCGACGGTGGCGACGGCAACGACGTCGTCATCTTCTCTGGCGATTGGACCGACTACACCATCACCTATGACGCAGGCACCGACACCTACACCGTGGTCGACAACCGCCCCGGTTCGCCGGATGGCACCGACACGGTCACCGGCGTCGAGACCTTCCAGTTCGCCGATCAGACGATCACCGTTTCCGATCCGTCCGACCTGCTGAACGAGGCTGCGACCGACATCACCTTCTCAGGTGACACCATCGACGAAGATGCCGTCGACGGCACAGTCGTCGGCACGGCGAGCGCTGTCGATCCCGATTCAGGCGACACGCATACCTACTCGTTGCTGGACGATGCGGGCGGCGCCTTTGCGATCGATCCGAACACCGGCGCAATCACGGTCGCCGATGCGTCGCTCATCGACCACGAATCCGCTTCGACCATGGACATCACCGTCCGCGTTACCGACGCCGGTGGGCTGACCCATGACGAAGTTCTGACGATCAACATCAGCGACGTCGACGAATTCGACGTGACGGCACCGACCGATGCCGATGCGAGCGCGAACTCGGTCGGCGAGAATGCCGCGAACGGCACCAGCGTCGGCATCACAGCCAGCGCGATCGACGCGGACGGCACCAACAACACCGTCACCTACAGCCTCGTCGATGGTTCAGGAAATCCGATTGTCGGTGGCCCCTTCGCAATCGATCCGAACACCGGCGAAGTGACAGTCGCCGATAACAGCCAGCTCGACTACGAAACGGCGACAAGTCACACGATTTTCGTCGAAGCGACTTCGTCCGATGGCTCGACGTCGACGCAGAGCTTCACGATTAATCTGAGCGACGACAACGAATTCTCGGTCTCCGCGGTCAGTGACAGCAATGCCTCTGGCAACAGCGTGTCGGAAGGCGCGTCGGTTGGTTCGGTCGTGGGCATCACGGCGGTCGCGACGGATGCGGACGGTACCGATACCGTCACCTACAGCCTGACCGACGATGCGGGTGGTCTGTTCACGATCGACGCCTCGACGGGTGTGGTGACGGTGGCAGCCGGTCTCGATGCCGAGACGGCGACCAGCCACACGATCGAGGTGACGGCGTCGTCGAGTGACGGCTCGAGCTCGAGCCAGAGCTTCACGATCAGCGTGACGGATGAGAACGAGACGGCGATCTCGGCGATCAGCGACAGCAACGGCTCGGCCGACCTGGTGTCGG